>CAIMWS010000561.1 GCA_903845125.1 uncultured Verrucomicrobiota bacterium | reverse complement strand
TGCAGTTCAACCAGGTGGAAAAACTGCTGCGGGTCCATGTGGACGGGGTGCTGATCGCCACGGTGGACCTGGTCACGTTTGCCGATGGCCTATACCAGGATTATGCCAATGGCGCGGTGGGAGTCGGTGGCTCGGGAGGCGTGTTCTGGATGGACAATTTCCAGGTGGGCGTCGCCCGCCAGTTGATCGCCAGCGTGGATTACCAGGACACCTTCACCATCAAGAATGCCCGGACCGATGGGTTGTTCAACGACAACACCCAGGGCGCCTATGAGGTGGAAGAGGTGCAGGGGAATCCCGCCGCGGCGTGGAATCCGACCTCCAGCTTCAGTTTCAACACACCCGGCAGCGCGACCGATCCGGCCAAGTTGACCGCCGCCACCGGCAATGCCGGGGCCAGCACCGGCTTCGCCCAATCCGGCGGGGGAGACTTCAGCATGGCCTATGGCCTGCGTTCGAATTACATCATCCAACTCGACGCCATCCTGCCGTCCGACCGGTTGGATATCACAAGCCTGGACACCGCCGGCGGCGGTATTTTCGGCGGCAACAAGTTGAGCGTGTTCCTGCGTCGGGATTCCGTGGCGGGCACCCCGCACGGCGCTTTCCCGGACACGGGTTTGCCGGCCATTGGGCTGTTCAACGGGGCCAAGGAGACAGCGGTCACCGATCCTTCCGGCAACATGGTTTACCTGGGCGTGGATGACAACAACTGGCACCGTTATGCCATCCAATTCGACCAGCCAAAAAATGGGCTCACGGTTTACGTCGATAACAAATCCCTCATTACGCTGGACTTGAATGCCTTCGCCGGCGGGATTTACAAGAACTACTCGAATGGAGCGGTGGGCGCAGGGGGCTCCGGGGGAGTATTCTGGATCGACAACTTCGTGGCTGGCGTTCCTGAAGCCACACCAGAGGCGCCCGCTAGCCTGAGCATTGCGCGGCAGCAAAACCGCGTGGTCATCAGCTGGACGGGAAGCGGGACACTGGAGGAGTCGGCCTCGGTGGCGGGTGGTTGGACCGCCGTGAGTGGCGCCACCAGTCCGTATCCGGTGACCCCTTCGGCGGCTCAGAAATTCTACCGCGTGAGCCAATGAACTTGCGTGCTGGCAAGCTTGCCCATAACGCAGCAGTGAACCGAACCGGATCTTGAACAAGAAGGCGGGAGGTGGCTGTCCGCAGCCGCCTCCTGCCCCATTTTTTACACGCAACGGATCCTGGATCCAAGTATGAATACAGACCTTATTTCCGGAGGGAACGGCCGCCCCCGGGCGGAGCATAAAACGCCAGTTGCACCGCTGGCATTCACGCTCATCGAGCTATTGGTGGTGGTGGCGATCATTGCCATCCTGGCGTCCATGCTGTTGCCGGCACTGGCCAAGGCCAAAGAGAAAGCGGACAAATCCCTGTGCCAGAGCAATTGCCGCCAATGGGGGGTGGCGCTGGCGATGTATGCTGGAGATGGCAACGATAAATTCCCTGACAACAGCGACGGATACGACGTAAGCTGGATGGGGACCAATATGGCGGTCTTCTGGCAGAAGTACCTGATCAAATCGGCCAAAACCACCGAGGAAAAAAGCAAATTCCACCTGATCTTTTGCCCCACCGACAAGTGGCACCGCGTGGCCGACCTCTGGCGCAACGGCGTGACCACGGAGATCGCGCCGATCCTGACCGGATATTTTTATCTGCCGGGGCGCATCTTGGGCGGTTGGGACTATGCGGTCAACGGCATCGAAGGCTGGCACACCCGCAAGAAATACAACGGCGAGTTCCGCAAAGCGCCGGTTCTGGCGGACCGCGTTCAAGCCTTGGGTTCCTGGTCCCCCCGGATGAATAGTGGCTCCCTGGCTTGGTATACTACCGACGCCGGCAGGCAGATCCCCACCGCCACGCACCGCGGGGCGCGGGCCATCGCCACGGGCAGCAACATGCTGTTCGAGGATGGCCATGTGGAATGGCGCAAATTCAATGTGGCCAATCCCCGCGATACGATCGACCTGGGATCGCAAGGGGGCGATTGGAAATGTTTTTATAAAATCCCGATCAACTGACCGGGAGCAGCAGAGCGGAGCCGGTTAACACCACGGCCAGACATGATGAACAAGCCATTGGCAGCCATCGTCGATTGGAGCACCTCCCCGCAAGGGGATCCGGCCTCCACGGTGGAACGATCCGTCATCGGGGAGGTGGCGGAGGTGAAGCGTTTCCTGTGCACCAGCGACCAGGAATTCAACGAGGAACTGTGCGCCGCGCAAGCGTTGATCGTCTGGCACAACACGCCGATCACGGCGGCCGGCATCGGGCGGTTGAAGCAGTGCCGGGTCATCATCCGCAACGGTGTGGGCACCGATTCGGTGGACGCCGAAGCCGCCCGGCGGTTCGGCATCGCCGTATGCAATGTGCCCGACTATGGCACGGAAGAGGTGGCCGATCACGCGATGGCCTTGAGCCTTGCCCTCTGCCGGCAGTTGGCCCCCCTGGATGCAGAGGCCAAGCGGTTGGGGTGGACGATCCATGTGGAGCACCGTCTGCGACGGTTGCGGGAGCTGACTTTCGGCATCGTGGGCCTGGGGCGCATCGGCACCGCGACCGCCTTGCGCGCCAAGGCTTTTGGTTTCCAGGTATGGTTTTACGATCCCTATCTTGACAACGGCGTGGATAAGGCCCTGGGCTTGAGCCGGGAGCGCGACCTGGCCAGCCTGCTGCGGCGGGCAGATTTACTCTCGCTGCACTGCCCGTTGACGGAGGAGACGCGCCACCTGATCGCGGAGCGGGAATTGGCGCTGATGAAGCCCACGGCTTTCATCGTGAACACCGCCCGCGGGGCGGTGATCAAAAAAAGCGCCATCCTGGCGGCGCTGCGGGCCGGACGCCTGGCGGGCGCCGGGTTGGACGTGGTGGAGGATGAGCCGCTCCGAACCGCCGAGGAGGCTGCCACCCCGAACCTGATGGTGACCTGCCACGCGGCGTTTTGCAGCGTCGAATCCAAACTGGAAATGCGCGCCACCTCCGCCCGCATCGCCCGCGCGGCGATCCTGGGCGAGCCGCTGGACAACGTGGTCAATCAGGTGACAGTGGGGAAAGTGTCCGGGATCAGTCCGGGCGTTCATTCATAACTGAAACTGCCTTATGAAACAAATCACAGTGAAGCATTTTCTCCGGGGTGTTGCACCCTGGCTGTTCCTGGCCACCCTGACTGTGGCAAGCCTGGCGCAGCCACTGCAAGTTAACTCGCTGCAATGCGAATACCGCACCAATCCGCAAGGCATGGACGAAGTCCGGCCACGGCTGAGTTGGAAACTGCATTCCGGCGAACGCGGGCAAAAACAGACGGCTTACCGCATCCTGGTGGCCTCGACGGTCGAGCGGCTCCAAGCGGAGCAGGGAGACCTCTGGGATAGTGGGAAGGTCCAATCCAGTGAAACGATCCAGATCGCCTACCAGGGGCAGGCACTCACTTCCCGGGCCCGGGCCTGGTGGAAGGTGCGCGCATGGGATAAGGATGGCCGGGCTGCGCCTTGGAGCGAGACCGCGTCGTGGACGATGGGGCTGCTGTCACCGAGCGATTGGAAGGCCCGATGGATCGCTCACGCCGCCAGCGTGCAGCAGGCCGAAACCGTTACTACGACCGGACCGCACAACGGGTATCACAGTGAATTGGCCCATACCCGGGACATCCCGAAATGGGTGGCCATCGATTTGGGTAAAGCACAAACCTTGGACAGCGTCAGGCTCTTTCCGGCGCGTCCCTATGACTGGCAGCCGGATACGCCGGGCTTTCTGTTCCCGGTGCGGTTCAAAATCGAAGTGTCGGAGAAGCCGGATTTTGCGGAGGCGCAAACGGTGGTGGACCGGTGCGGGGAAGACCTGGTCAACCCGGGAACCAACGCGCCAGCGTATCAATTCGGTCCCGTGACTGCCCGGTATGTGCGGCTGATGGCCACGCGGCTGGGGGTGCGCAGCGGAAATGATTACGGGCTGGCACTGGCGGAAATGGAAGTGCTGAGCGAAGGAAGGAATATCGCCCAAGGGGCCAAGGTTACGGCCTTGGATTCGATCGAAACGGGCGCTTGGGCCAAGGCCAACCTGGTGGACGGCCGGACCCGGCCCGAGTCCAGTGGCGCAGTATTGGCTGCCAGGCCGGGCACCCATTTCCGCAAAGAATTTACGCTGCCTGAGGGGGTCAAGCGAGCGACTGCTTATGTCACCGGCCTCGGGCTTTACGAGTTGCGGCTCAATGGGCAGCGGGTGGGGGAACAACTGCTGGCGCCCGAATGGACGAACTACCGCAAACGCATTCAATACCAAACCTGCGATGTCACCAGCTGCCTGCGGGCCGGAAACAACGCTGCCGCAGCGTTGGTGGGCGACGGGTGGTATATGGGCCGGTTGATGGGCATAGCTGGCAATGCCTATGGGTCACACCATCGGTTCCTCCTCCAGTTGGAAATCGAAATGGCGGATGGGCAGATCCAAACCGTGGTGACCGATGATAGCTGGCGCAGCAGTGTCGATGGGCCCATCACCCAGTCGGGAATTTACGACGGCGAGACCTTTGACGCGCGCAAAGCGATGGCAGGCTGGGACTCGCCGGGCTTCGACGAGATACGGTGGAAACCGGTGCGAAGAGTGGCGGTGGAGCCAGTTCCGCTCGTCTGGCAGCGCAACGAACCCATCCAAGTCATCCAAGAATTCAAACCGCGTGCCATGACTGAGCCGAGGCCGGGGCTTTATGTGTTTGATTTGGGGCAAAACATGGTCGGTTGGTGCCGCTTGAAAGTGGCAGGCCCGGCGGGCACCACGGTGACCATCCGCCATGCCGAAATGCTCAATGACGACGGCACCATTTACACTCCCAATTTGCGCGGCGCACCACAAATCGACCGCTATACCATGCGCGGCAGCGGGATGGAGGTATACGAGCCGCATTTCACTTACCATGGCTTCCGGTATGTGGAACTGACCGGCCTGCCGGGACGGCCTGGAGCGGATGCGGTTTTGGGCCGGGTATTCCAATCCGCCGCCCCGGATGCGGGGAGCTTCGAGTGTTCGAGCCCGTTGCTCAACCAGTTGATGCAAAATGTGCTATGGACGCAACGGGCCAACTTGATGAGCAGCCCGACCGATTGTCCGCAGCGCGACGAGCGATTTGGCTGGATGGGCGATATCCAAGCCTTCTCCCAGACTGCCATTTTCAACCTCAACCTGGCTGCCTTTTTCACCAAGTGGGTCCAGGATATCCGGGACGATCAGGCCGACGATGGCCGTTATCCGGATTTCTCGCCGCATCCCGGAAACCCCAACACGGGCGGTTCCGGCACACCCGCCTGGGGAGATGCCGGGACTGTGGTACCCTGGCGGACCTACTGTAATTACGGCGATAAGCGGATTTTGAGCGACCATTTCGAATCAGCAAAGCGCTGGGTGGATTATATCCACCGCAACAACTCCAACCTGGTCTGGACGGTGGGTCGGGGCGGAAATTACAATGACTGGCTCAATGGTGATACACTGATTTATGAGGGATGGCCGAAAAAAGGAGGTGAAGTGCCGCCGGACGTGCTGGCCACCGCGTTTTTTGCCCATTCCACGGAAATCGTGGCCAAAATGGCCGGGGTCTTGAAGCGGACGGAGGACGCGCAGACCTATCGCCGGTTGTTCGAACGGATCAAAGAAGTATTCAACCAGCGGTTTGTGGCGGCGGATGGCCGGATCACCGGCAATACGCAGGCGGGATATGCGCTGGCCCTGAATTTCAACCTGTTGCCCGAGGCGATGCGCCCGTCCGCCATCCGGCACGCGCTGGCCGGGATTCAGCGTTACGGCGGACACCTCTCGACCGGGATTCAAACCAGCCACCGCCTGATGCTCGAACTGACCCGCTTTGGGCAGCATGCGGAGGCTTTCCGGTTGGTCAATTTACGGGACTTCCCCTCCTGGGGATTGATGATCGACAATGGTGCCACCACGATTTGGGAGCGTTGGGATGGCTATGTGAAAGGCCGCGGCTTTCAAAATCCGGGCATGAATTCCTTCAATCACTGGGCGTTTGGAGCCGTCGGTGAATGGGTTTGGCGCCACATTGCTGGGATCAATCCCGACGAGGCGGAACCGGGCTACAAGCATTTCAGTATCCGGCCCCGGGGAGGGGATCAATTGACGTGGGCCACGGGCCGTTATGACTCGATTCGCGGCCTGGTGGCCAGCGATTGGCGGATCGAAAACGGAAGGCTGCGCCTGACGGTTTCGGTGCCACCGAATGCCACGGCCACCGTATACGTTCCCACGCGGGAGGTGGCGGCGGTGAAGGAAGGCGATCGGCCGGCAGCGGAGGCCCAGGGAGTGCGTTACCTTGGCCTGGAAAATGGAACCGCCATTTACGAGGTGGAATCGGGTCAATACTCATTCTCCGCGCCGCAACCATGAAAGCCTTGGTTCTTTTTATCACGCTGGCCTGCCCGGCGCTGGCAGCCACTCCGGAAAGTTCCGCCCTGGCAGACCCGCATTTGCAGCAAGCCATGGTATGGCTGGCGTCAGCGCCGCCCGGCCAACAGGTTTATGCCGTATTCCGCAAGCAAGTGACGCTGGCGGAAATACCCGTTCGCGCCAATTGCCATATATTCGCCGATTCGAGGTATATTTTATGGGTGAATGGCCGCTATATCGAGCGAGGCCCCGGCCGGTTTGATCCCCAAGCGCCGGAGTACGATACGGTGGACCTCAAGCCCTGGTTGCGGACCGGTGCCAACCAACTGGCGGTGTTAGTGCACCATTACCATGATGGTAAAGCGAGCGCGGACTGGAGTTCAGTCAATGGCCGGATCATGCGGCATGAGCCAGGTCTGGCGGTGTGCCTGGACCTTGAATCCAGGGACGGAAAATTAGAGCGAGTCCGCACGGATGGCACCTGGCGCGGCTCGACCCAGACGCGTTTTCTGCCCAGCGATTACAGTTGGACCAGCATCCCGGACCGGATTGATGCGCGCCGTGATCCAGGCGATTGGACGGCGGTGGAATTGGATGATTCAAAATGGGAATTGGCAGCCCCGGTTGATGGCCAGCATTGGGGGCTGCTGCGTCCGCGGAGCCGGCCTCGTTTACGCGAAACGGAGGCTGGGCCGTTGGTGTTGGTGGAACGATCCCCCGCACCATCCGGCAGCGTGCCGCAAGCACCGGTTGCGCTGGCCCAAAGGCTGCCCGCTACACTACAGGCGGGGGAGCAATGGATCATCGATGCTGGTTCATTTGTGCAAGGTTATACCGAGTTGGAGTTCGAAGCCACCGGAGGCAGCGAGCTGGAACTGGAATATGCGCAGAATTATCGCGACTCCGGACGGAAACTAACCAACTCCCATGGCCAGCTTAACCGCTACACAGCGCGGGCGGGAAAGCAGTCTTATTTAAGCGGGGATACCTATGGTTTCAAATACCTGGGCCTGCGGCTCAAAAGCGGGCAGGTGCAATTGATGCAGGTTCGGGTGGTGAACCGGGTGTATCCATTTAGGCAAGCCGGTTCGTTTCATAGCAGCGATCCTGGCTTGAACCAGCTTTGGACCAATTGCGTTCGCACCATCCAGATTTGCAGTGAAGATGCCTATGTGGACTGCGCTTCGCGGGAGCGCGTTGAGTGGATGGCGGATGGCTACGTGGTGGCTTACCGGACCACCCGGGTGGCGCTGGCCGGACCGGATGCGCACGGGCATCCGTTGTATGGCGATCCCCGGCTGCTGCGCAGCCTGCTGCGGCACATTGGCCAGAGCCTCCAGCCAGACGGCCGGCTTAAAGCGCATCATCCCTCGGATCGCTGGGACATCCATGGTTACATCGAGGATTATGCCTGCCTGTGGGTGCAAGGCATCCGGGAATATTTCGATCATACGGGCGATTTGGACCTGGTGAAGGAACAGTGGCCAGCCTTGGCGGCTCAGCTGAAATGGTTTTTAGACCACCGCCGGCCAAGCGGGCTGGTGCTGGGGCGCGAGTTTGTTTATTTCGGCAATCCGCTCGTTTACAAAGTCTGCGAGGGGACCACGCTGAACGCCTTCCTCCACGGGGCTTTGCGCGATGCTGCTGTGCTCGCCCGGGCGTTGGGCAAGACGGAGGCTGGGGAGCTGTATGCGCGGTCAGCAGATCAGCTCCGCGAGGCCATGAATCGTCTGCTGTGGGAGCCGGTTCAGGGAACTTATCGGGGGGCAATCCTCGATGGCCAGGGCACCTCCCCCACAGCCCACGCGGCAGTGATGGTCCTGCAGTTTGGGGTGGTCCCGAGTGACCGCCAGGCAGCGGTGCACCGGTGGCTGCTGGCGAATCATTCCAAGGAAGATTGGGCCCCTTACACGTGCCAATTCCTGCTGGAGGAGATTTTCCGACAAGACACCAGCGCTACGGACCGGGAGGCGTTGAATGTAATCCGGAAAAAATGGAGCACCATGCTCCAGGGAGAGACGGGCACGGTTTGGGAAGGATTCGGATTCGGGGCGGGCGAATACTGCCATGAAGCAGGCGCGGTGCCGGCCTCCTTGCTCAGTACCTATGTTTTGGGTGTTCGTTTGGAGATTCCCCTTACCAAACGCCGGCTCTTGGTCGAGCCGCACTTGGCGGATTTGTCGGAAGCTTCAGGAGTGGTGGTCACCGAGCATGGTTTGGTGGACATTTCCTGGCGGCGCCCGGCTGGAAACGTGCTGGATTTCCGGGTGGCCATTCCGGAGGGCGTGACCGCGGTGGTCCGGCTGCCCGCTCCGACGGGCCAGGCGATGGTGGAGGTGGATGGCCAGGTGCTGGTTAAGGCCGGCGAACGCCAGTCCACCAAAATATCGACGGCCGGCGGTTATTGGGAAACGGAAATAGGCCCGGGAACCCACGCTGGGCGAATCAACGGTTTGCCTTGATGCTGGGATTTTGTTAATGAAGGTGGCAATGGTCAGACAATTAAAGACAAAGAAAGTAACGCTACCTCCAATAAATCATGGAAAAAGCGGGGAAAAATTGCCCACGAGCCAAACCGCAAAGCCAGGCAACGCCCAGGCAGGGCAGGGTCGCTTTGCCACGGTGCAGCGCACGGACATGGTGGCCACGGTTCTCAAGAGCCTGATGGATAACATCCTGGCTGGCAGTTTTGGGCACGACGGCGAGCTGCCCTCCGAAGGCGAGTTGGCCGAATCCTTCCAAGTTTCGCGCACTGTGATCCGCGAGGCAATGCGGGGGTTGCGCGCGTATGGCTTGGTGGAAGTCTCCCAAGGCCGGCCGCCCCGCGTGAAACCGGCCGATACGCAGACGGCCATCAACACTCTCACCACCCTGCTGCAGCGCGGCGGTGGCACACTGCTGCACTTGATCGAAGTGCGGCGGCCCCTGGAAGGCGAGATTGCCGCCCTGGCCGCCGAGCGCGGCCGGCAGGACCAATGTGCCCAGCTGGAGGAGCTCATCGGGAGTCTCGGGCAAGCCGCCACGCTTGAAGCACAGATCGAAATGGATGGGCGTTTCCACCGGACCCTGGCCGAGATGGCCGGCAATCCCATCTTTGGCCTGCTGCTGGATACCATCTCCGGTCTGCTGCACGAGTCCCGGCTGCGCACCATCCAGCATTCGGGCGTGGCTATCGTGGCGCGGCACCACGGGGAAATCCTGGCGGCAGTCCGGCGCCGGGATGCCCCGGCCAGCCGCACGGCCATGCTGGAACACCTGCGTTTCGCCGAACATGATTTGCGCGAGGAGATTGACAATCCCGGCCGGCCGCCCCGCAAAAAACCGGACCGTTAGCATTCATCCTGGAAAACAAAGCCTATGCCCAAAATTATCGACCTGTCACATCCTCTGGAACACGGCCAGCTAAATTTCCCATTTGATCCCAAGATCAGCGTGATGGTGCATAACACGGTGGCTTCCATCGGCTATAACATCACCCAGATCAGCCTCTCCACGCACCAGGGCACACACCTGGATGTGCCATTCCATTTTTTCGATGACGGACGGACGGTGGACGAAATGGAACTGGACCGTTTTTACGGCCCAGCCTCCCTGGTGGATCTGGCCCCTGGCGGCTGCCTGCCGCCTGGAACTCCGATCACGGTCGATAGGTTCGCGCCCCACGCGGACCTGTTCCAACCGGGAGCGAAAGTCATATACCGCACCGGGTGGGATCGCGCATTCGGAACCCCGGAATATTTTAGCCGATTCCCGACCCTGACCCTTGAGGCGGCGCGCTGGTTGGCGGCGAAAAAAATTTCCTTGCTGGGGATGGACACCCCGACCCCTAGCGTGGATTGGAAGGAATGCCATTGGATTCTTTTGGGCCGGGGTGCAGAAATGGTGATCGTGGAGGGTCTGACGTGCTTGGAGTTGCTGCCGCCCAAATTCCTGTTCGCCGGTTTCCCGCTTAAAATCAAAGGCCGGGATGGCTCGCCCATCCGGGCGGTGGCCGTGGTCGATTGATCCGATTTAACCAAACAAATTTACATAGCCATGAATAAATATAAAATGTTCCAGGACCTGAAAAACAAAGCTGCCATTGTGACCGGCGGCTCCACCGGGATCGGACGCGCCATCATGGAGGCCTTGTGCGCCCATGGCGTGAAAGTAACCTTCAGCGGTATCAGCGAAGGAGGTGTCCAGACTGAAAAAGAGCTGCGCCAGCAAGGCTTTAAGGTCCAGTTTGTACAGGGAGACATGGCGGAGGAATCCTTCTGCCAGGAATTGACCGCCGCCGCGGCCAAGAAATGGGGAAAGATCGATATCCTGGTCAACAACGCCTTTTCGTTCATCGCCAAGGGGCCGGATGCCACGCGGGACGACTGGCTACGGATGATGACGGTGGGGCCGATCGGGTACGCCACCATGGCCCAATGCGTGCTGGCGTCCATGAAACAACAGGGTGGGGGAGCCATTGTGAACCTCTCCAGCATTTCGGCGCATATTGCCCAGCCCAACCGCTGGACTTACAATGGCGCCAAGGGGGCGGTGAACCAGTTGACCCGCTGCATGGCGTTGGACCTGGCCCCCTATAAAATCCGCGTTAATACGGTCAGTCCGGGCTGGATCTGGACGCGCGAAGTGGACAAAGCCGCCCAGGGCGACCGCAAGAAATGGGGGCCAATTTGGGGCAAATTCCACATGCTCCGCCGCTTGGGCGAAGTGGAAGAAGTAGCCGCTCCCGTGGTGTTTTTGTGCAGTGATGCCGCCAGCTTCATCACCGCGGCTGAACTGATGGTGGATGGCGGCTACATCGGCCTGGGCTCGGAAGGCCTCGGGGAATCCTCCAGTTTCGCCGGCTCGGATTAACGGAATTTGCCTGGTTGGCCAGTGGGACAGGAATCCACCGTGACCAACGATCCACTCACGCTGATCTGCCCGTGGCCTTGATCGGAGGCAACCGGGTGCAATTTCCAGGTTTGACAGTTTCCGGCAATCCCTCAAAGATCTGCCGTCGATGAACAAAATGACGAGCGCACCCGCCATCTTGTGGCTGATCGCTGTTTTGGCCGGATCGATGCCGGCGGCGGATACCCCCGCAGGTTCTCCGGAGCCAACCAGCCCGGATCAGATATTGGCCAATTATTTACACGCTTTGGGCGGCCGCGAAACCCTCCAAAAGGTCACCTCGCGGGTGATCAAAGGGACGCTGGAAATCCCCGGGGTCAACCAGCCGTGCGCCTATGAGGTGTGCACCAAGGCCCCCAACAAAAAGCTCACCTCGATGGAAGTACCACGCTTGGGCACCATGCTTGAGGGGTGCAATGGCAAAGTCTGCTGGTCCCGCAATTACTCCTCCAGCGTCACCGAAAAAACCGGCCAGGAACTTGCCCGTGCGCGGCGGGAAGCCGAATTTTACCGGGACTTGCGTTTCAAGGAGCTATTCCCCCGGCTGGCCTACAAAGGCCTGCAGAACGTATATGGCCGGGATGCCTGTGTGATTGAAGCCGGGGCTGTGGACGGCACGGTGGAACAATTCTACTTCGACGCGCAAACCTGGTTGCTGGTCCGCAATGATTCCGAGACACGAGGCCCGGATGGCGTCACGCGCTTCCAGGTGCGGTTCAGCGGCCATCGCGCTGTGGATGGCATCCAGGTGCCACACCAAGTGAACGTGACCATCCTGCCCGCCAAAGGCAATGAAATCCGCTTGAACGCCAAATTTACGGAAGTGAAACACAATGTTGCCATCGATGACACCCGCTTTGAAAAACCTAAATCCCGTTCCCCCTAGTTGTATCCACAGCCGGACTCCCACCTGCCTGCTGGCTACTGCCCTGGCGGTCCTCGTGGCCGGCAGCCTCCTGCCATGCTCCGCCGCTCAGCGGGAGAAGAACCGTCAATCGGGCCTGCCATCGGCTTCGCCCAGTTCTTCCATGATCGGGGTCACCACCGGAGATATTCTCGAAAAATATGTCCGCGCGCTGGGTGGCCAGGCGGCTGTGCTGCGCATTCAATCCCGGGTCGTCACCGGCCGGATGGAGATGCCATCGGTGGAGTTGAACGTGCCGTGGAGTCAGCAAGCCAAGGCCCCCAACAAAAAGCTCACGGTCATTGAGATGCCCGGGGTAGGCAAAATCGTGGAAGGTTTCAACGGCAAAATCGGCTGGGCGCAGAATCCCCAGGCCGGCTTGGTGAACAAAGCCGGTGAGGATTTGGTGAAGCTGCGCAATGAATCGGACTTTTACCGGGATCTCAAGCTGCGGGATCTCTTCCCGCAAATGGCCTATCTGGGCATGGAAAAAATGAATGACCAGGACACGCATGTCATCGAGGCCAAAGCGCCCGGATCCAATCCTGAGCGTTTGTATTTCGACCGCAAAACCGGTCTGCTCATGCGCAAGGATTTCGCCACGGGCCCCGCCCAGGCACGCACTTTGTATCGCGTGGTTTACGATGACTTCCGCGGGGTGGACGAGGTGACCATCCCGTTCAAGGTCACCGTTTTTATCAAGACTCCCAAATCCGAGGAAACCTCCTTCACGGTCAAGTTCACCGAGGTGAAGCACAACGTGCCGATCTCGGACGAGCTTTTTGAAAAACCGGCCAAGCCATGATCAAGCAGATGGAGGGGTGGGGATGGCAGGGTGTTGGTCGAGCTTAACCATGACGATCACTGTTTCATCACCTTAGAGCCCCAGGTTCCTTATCGGAGGATAGTTCATGGTAGCCCGGGCAGCCGGGAGAGTCAGCCGCAAGCCTACATGGATTCTGCGCTGAACACGATCCGGTAGGATTTTCCCGGATCGCATTCGCGCGGATTGGGGATGAGAATGAAATTGTCGGCCACCACCGGCTTCAACCATTCGCCTGACTGGATTTTGATGTTTTTAAATCGGGCCGGCAGGTATTGAATTATGGGCCGGTACCCGCGCTGGGAGCCGTTGCGGTTGATGGGCTGGAAAGTCTTTTCGCCGCGATTGGGCCGGATCTCGAAAGTCCACACGCCATCTTTTGCCGTCAGCACCTGGTTCCACGCGCAGGGCGTTTTCGGGGCCATCCAGGCCATCCAGGCCGGATCACCGTAGAAGGCCAGCACATCCCGGTCGAAGAGCAGTCCGGAGATATCCTGCCGCGCGGGCGCCCCTGGATCGGTGTTCAGGTTGATTGGAGCGGAAGATTTCGGGCGGCCATTGGCATCGAGTTCAGCCGCCGCCAGTTCGGGCGCGGCGGTCCAAAGACGGTGGATGAGGGCGATCTGGTTGGCAAAAAACGCCTCGGTAAAGGTATGGCGGCCCGGTTGTTCAACGAAGTAATCCAGGCAGCCCCAGCCCGCGTAGCCGAACCAGGTGGGAACGGTATAACCGAACATCTGGAGGACGCCCCCGCTGTTCATCCAGGAAAGCGCCATGCAATCCGGTTGGTCGATGTGGCCCATCAGACAGTTGCCGATCGGCATGTAAACTTTGGGATTGGTTGATTCGATCGGAAATTTCCGGCCTTGGGAATCCAGGCCAAAAAGCCGCCCGTTTTGGTGCCGGAATGAGCCATTTCGGTAGGCGAAGCCAATTTGCCAATCGCGCTCGGTGGCGTGGCCGGAGGTGACGAAAAGATCCGACTGGTTGCCGTTGAGCAATTGGGCCAGGGCTTCAGTGGTGTCGTCCGGGCCGCTCAATTCGCGCGGGGAGCCGCCGGGGTCTTTTTTAACCATGCGGTTTTTCTTCAGCTCGCAATACCAGGTGCCGGATTCGCACATCTCGAGAGCCACTTCGGTGCCAGAGGCCACCTGGTGGATCGTGAGGGGATCCCGGTGCCGGGCAATGCGCAGCGCGCAGGCGGCATCGTAGCCGGTGAGGATGCCCCAGAAAACGTCCGGATAGGGGTCGTCATCCAGTTTGCGCATGAGGACATGGGCGGTGGCCACAAATTCGCGGGTGGCCTCCTCGGGTCGGCAAACAAAGCAGGCGTATTTGGGAAACAATTGTTGTAGCTGGGGAAGGACGGTGGCAACCTCGCGGTCGTATTCCATGACCTGGCCGCGGTGTTTTTCCACCAGGGCATCCACCACGCGCCGCCAGTCCTCCTTTTGGTGGGTGGCCTGGGATACCACAATGGCATAGCCTGGCTTACCAATTTCTGCTGCCCGGGCCGGCAGACTGCCAACAACGAAGTTGCCCAGCATCAGGCTGGCCGTCAGCAAGGATCGCATTTGCTTCATAAAACACATAAATGACTGGCTCTGATTGGAACCTAACGCGGGGCTTTAGCCAACCATTAAATGGCGGTTCAATAGGGGGTTAGGGGGTTAATCGGCGCGCTCCAGGATCTCATCCGAAACCAGCCCGGCTAATAGTTCCGCGATGGAGCGAGCCTGTCCGGGGAGCACCAGGGACGGCGCCAACTCGGACAATGGCTGCAGGACGAACCGCCGGAGATGAGCGCGCGGGTGCGGTAATTTGAGGGATTCCGTGTCCCGAGTCTGGCTGCCGTAGGTAATCAAATCGAGATCCAAAGGGCGCGGCTCATTCAGGATTTTCTTGGGTTGGCGGCCGAATTCACGCTCCAACTGCTGGAGTTGGCGCAGGAAGGACTCGGGCTCGTGCTCCGGCCCCAGCCAGAGGGCGGCGGCCGCATTGATAAACTTGGGGGATCCCGGCGGGCAATCCACTGGGGTGGAGAGCCAGCAGGATGATTGCCGGAGGGGTTTGCGGGACGCGGCCGCCAAACGCTCGCAGGCGGAAGCGATCACCTGGCGGGAGTTGCCCAGATTCGATCCCAGCGAAACGAGAACCAGTTCCACAGGAGGTTGGCTGCCGGCCGCCTGCCGGGCCGGAGGATCATCCTATTTCAACCCAAGCACATCCTGCATGGTATAAATCCCAGCCGGTTGTTTCATGACCCAGAGGGCGGCCCGCAAAGCGCCCATGGCAAAGGTTTCCCGGCTGGAGGCTTTGTGGGTCAATTCAACTCGTTCGCCCGGGGAGGCGAAAACCACCGTGTGATCCCCCACGACATCGCCGCCGCGCAGGGAGTGCATGCCAATCTCGGTGGTGGTGCGGGCGCCGGTGATGCCCTGGCGGCCATGCCGGATGACCTCTTTCAGTTGCTGCTGGCGGACCTGTGCCAGGATTTTGGCCAGGGTATCGGCGGTGCCGCTGGGGGCGTCCTGCTTGAACCGGTGGTGCATTTCCACAATTTCGAGATCGTAACCTGGGCCAAGGATTTCGGCCGCTTTGCGGGTCAGCCAGAAAAGCGTGTTCACGCCGGTGGAATAATTCGCGGACCAAACCATGGGGACGGAGGTTTGGCTGCGGATGCTGTGCTCCTCCGCCTCGGAAAAGCCGGTGGTGCCGATGACCAGCGCCTTTTGGTGCCGGGCGCACAGAGCGGCAATCGATGCGGTAGCGGTGTGCAGACTGAAATCAATGACCACATCTGCTTGGGTTATCACTTGGGTCACGTCGTCGCCCAGGTCAATCTGCCCAACCACTTGGATTTCCGGGAAACGCTGGGCACAGGAAATGAGCATCTGGCCCATGCGTCCTTTGGAACCGGTGATGATGACTTTGGCCATAACTTTCCTTATTTCAGCAAACCGCAATTTTGCAGGGTGGCTTTCAGCGCGTCCCGGTTCTTGGCCGCCATGGGCACGATGGGCAGCCGGTATTCCTCCTGGATGTGCCCCAGCATGGCCAAGGCAGCCTTCACCGGGCCGGGATTGGTTTCGATGAATAGATCGCGCATCAGGGGAAAATATTGGAAGTGGGTTTTTTGGGCAGCCGCCAGCTGGCCGGCCGCAAAATCCCGAACCATCTCGGCCAGTTGGCGGGGAATGACATTGGAGGCCACACTGATCACGCCGCAAGCGCCGGCCGCCATGAAGGGCAGGGTCAGCGAATCGTCGCCGCTGAGGATGCAGAAATTACCGCCCAAACCCAAGGCCATCTGGCTGACCCGGTCGGGGTTGCCACCCGCTTCCTTGATGCCCACGATATTAGCGCAGGATTCAGCGAGGCGCTTGACGGTGTCCAAGGTTATCTCAACCCCACAGCGGCCGGGAATATTGTAAAGAATGATGGGCAGCTTGGTGGATCGGGCAATTTCACGGAAATGCTGGAACAGGCCTTCCGGGGTGGGTTTATTATAATAGGGCGCCACCAGGAGGCTGGCATCAGCCCCGGCTTTTTCAGCGGCCCGAGTCAGATACACCGCTTCGCTGGTTGAATTGGCACCGGTGCCGGCGATGACTTTGAGTTTTTTATCGGCATATTCCACCGCGAGTTGAATCACCCGGGTATGTTCCTCGAAGGAGAGGGTGGGGGATTCGCCTGTGGTACCAACCGGCACAATCCCTTCCACGCCGGCTTCAATTTGCATCCGGATCAAGTTCCGCAAGGCTGGCTCATCCACCTCCCCGCTTTTGAACGGGGTGACGATAGCGGTATAGGTTCCTTTAAACATGGTTATCGTAAATTATCCAATTTGACCTTCAATCAGGCCATATTAGCGGAGCCACTCAAGGCAGGAAAGCGCGATTTTTCGGCCGGTTCGCCAGCTCCGGCGATTCGGCTGCGGGTGGGAACCGGCGCGCCCATTGATCTTCCTTTTTTCAGCGGTCTTGATTTTGCCAGGCAATTTGCAGATGGTTGGGCCAATCAAACCATGCTCACTATAAACTCCAAAGTCGGCCGTTGGATCCCCGCCCTGTGCGCAGGCCTGGTGACTGCCAATATTCAATCCCCCGCCGCCAATTTCAGCCGGGTGGCGGAGCCGGTGGCAACCCCGGCTTTTCAACCGCTTCCGCCCGGTGCGGTGGAGCCGGCGGGCTGGCTGCGCGATTGGGCAATGGCTGCCCGTGATGGCATAACCGGGCACCTGGACGAGCGGCATCCCACCTTCGCCAGCGGGTGGAAAGGAGTTCCGATCAAGGCTCCGGGGGCCACCGCCGATGGCACCGGATGGCCGATCGAGCAGTCCGCCTATTGGCTGGATGGTGCCTTGCGCCTCGGTTTGGTACTGCACGATGCAGCATTGATCCGGAAAATAAGGTTGAGGCTGGATCCAGTCGTAGATGGGGTGATCCAGGCGGCGCCCGGGATTTCCTTTGTGCATTGGAAACCGGGTTTCGTGCCTTCCGGATTCGATAGCTGGGCCCATTCGCAGGTGGGGCGCGCACTGGTCGCCCTTTACCAAGGAACGCGGGATCAACGGGTGCTTGAGGCCATGGTGAAGGTTTATTCAGCCTATCCCACCAACATGGGCAACCTTCACTTGGGCGGCGAAGTCAGCGGCCTCTGCAACCTGGATCCCATGCTGGAGGTTTATTCTCTGAGCGGCGATCTGCGGATCTTGGATCGGGTCAGGCTTGCGATCAGCCAGCCGTCAGTGGTGGATGCTGTGAAAGCATGGAACCAAGGAACCTTTTTGCCAGGCCATATGGTGATTTTTTATGAGAACATCCGCTTACCGGCCATAACCTATCCCTGGACCGGCGATGCCAAGTTTCTCCAAGCCTCCTTGAATGCGTTCCAGTGGCTGGATGATCACCACATGCTGCCTTACGGTGTGGCCTCGGGTGAGGAGTTTGCCTCAGGTTCAGGCGCCTTCCGGAAAACCGAGACTTGCGATGTGACCGCCATGCTTCTGGCTGCCTCCTGGCTATACCGGATCCAGGGAGCCGGCGCCTGGGGGGATCGCATGGAACGCGCCTTTTTCAATGCCGGCGCGGCCCCGGTGGCCCGCGATTTCCAGACGATGTGTTATTACCAATCCCCAAACCGGCTGCGTTCTGATTCCCTGCCATGCGAGCAGCCGGCCTGCCCCGGCCCCGGCGGCATCCGGTTCAGCTACCTGGGATGCTCCAATGTCCTCTGCTGCGTGGGTGCTGTGAACCGGATCGTCCCCAATTATATTATCCACATGTGGATGGCCACGCCGGATAACGGACTCGCCGCGACGCTCTATGGCCCCTGCGCGGTTTCGGCCTTGGCGGGAGCGGGTGTCCAAGTCCGGATTGCCGCCACCACGGATTATCCATTCGGCGAAATCATGAAGTTCAGCGTGGAACCAGAGCGATCCGTTTCTTTCCCACTTTACCTGCGCATTCCCGGCTGGTGCAAAAGCCCGCAGATCAAAGTGAATGGTGCGGCATTGGATTTAAAGGCCAACGCCAATGGATTCGTGAAGTTGCAGAGGGAATGGACCCCAGCCAGCCTCGTCGAATTGCGGCTGCCCATGGAACCTGCTTTAATTCGCGGATATGAAACTGAATTCCCCATTGCCAACCGGGAATATTTTAGGTTCGAGCCTGAGGGCGTATTCCGGAAACGCCGGTTGCCTTACGAAAGCGTGCTTTTGGGGCCTTTGCTTTTTGCCCTGCCGATCAGCGACCGGGATGCCAACACGCCCGATCCGACAGTACGCTGGCAGTATGCGCTGGACAACCGGGCCGCCGAAACCCGGGGGGATATCAAGGTGCGGCGGAATCCTATGCCTGCCCATTGGGATTGGCCGCTGAAAGCGCCGCTGGAATTGGAGATTCCAGCCCGGCACTTCGATTGGCATCCGACCGATGCCCAAGCCTTGCCTGACGAACCGGTGGATGGGGGGGATCCGGAAGTGATCGCCTTGGTTCCCTATGGGTGCACCAAATTCCGCATCTCCATGTTTCCAGTCACTGCCAGGGCCTGGGGCCAGGCAAATCCATAATAAATCCCGCTCACAATCCGCCGCTGCCCTGCCTGATTTGCTTGTCAAACAGCAGGTTGTGTGGCTATGTTTGACTTGCAGTTTCCTTTTCGTTTGAAGAAAAGACGCAGCCTGGAGATAAGCAATCATATGCCCAAGATGAGCGAACAATATTTGGAGGAGATTTCCCAGCAATTCCAGATTTATGGAGAAATCCTGCACGCGGAGACGTGCAAAATCGGCCACATTAATGAGACCTATGCCGCCACCTATGACCAGGCAGGCGCACAAGTCCGTTACATTCATCAGAAGGTCAACCAGAATGTGTTCAAGGACGCGGTGGCGGTGATGGATAACCTGGTGCGGGTGACCTCCCATTTGCGGAAGAAACTGATCGAGCGCGGCGAGAAGGAGTTCACGCGCAAGGCATTGACCGTCGTGCCCACCCGGGATGGCAAATCGTTTTTCCAGAATGGCAATGGTGATTGCTGGCGCTCTTTTTATTTTATCGAGGGGGCGAAGACGTTCGAATCGGCCCAGACTCCGCAACAGGCCTTTGAAGCAGGCAAAGCCTTTGGCAAATTTCAAAGCCTGCTGGCGGATCTGCCGGGCAAGCGCCTTCACGAAACCATTCCCGAGTTCCACAATACCCGCAAGCGCTTTTTGACCCTCCAGAAAGCCATTGAGGAGGATCGCTGCAACCGCGCGAAATCGGCCGCCAAGGAGATTCAATTCGCCTTGGAACACGAGGAAATTGTCGATGTGCTGCTGAACGCCCTCGCCAAGGGCAAGGTGCCGGAACGCATCACTCACAATGACACCAAATTCAACAATGTGATGCTGGACCAGGAAACCGGCAAGGAAATGTGTGTGGTGGACCTCGATACGGTAATGCCAGGCTTGGTGCTGTATGATTTTGGCGACATGGTGCGCACCACCACGAGCCCGACCTTGGAGGATGAACTGGATCTTTCCCGCGTGGAAATGCGAATGCCCATGTTTGAGTCATTGGTTAAAGGGTATCTGGAGACCACCCGGGATTTTCTTCTGCCTGCCGAAAAATCGTACCTGGTGTTCGCCGGCAAATTGATCACTTTCACGATCGGTATCCGGTTTTTAACCGACTTCCTCACCGGCGACACCTATTTCCGAATTCACCGGCCGGGCCACAACCTGGACCGTTGCCGCACCCAATTCAGCCTGGTGGGTTCGATCGAGCGCCAGGAAAAAGCGATGCAAAAACTGGTCAATAAGCTGTGAGCAGCCTCCTGTGGCGTTCCTGATTTTTAGAGATTCCTCATCCGGTCGATAGGGCTGGCGCGGGCTGCCTCAGCAAGCGCAGCGGAAGCCGATGGTGGCACAGCGGTCCAAGCCGGGCCACATCAGCAGGAATTTGGCGGAAAACCGGTTTGTCTGGGGACCGCCATCCATGTACCAAGCGGACCCCTTCGCTTGATAGTAAGATCCGCCCTTGAGCATGCAGAACCGGGTGTGGCCATCGGTGCGCTCGCTTTCCGTCCACTCCCAGACGTTACCGCAAAAGTCGTAGCAACCGAAGGGTGAACGTCCATTGGGGAAAGCCTTGGCTGGGGTGGTGCCGCCGGCTTCGCCTTGGTTGCAGCATCCGGGCTTCATTTCGTTGCCCCAAGGGTAGGCCAAGCCATGGGGGCCTTGTGCTGCATACTGCCACTCCGCTTCCGATGGCAGGCGTTTCCCTGCCCAGGCCGCAAAGGCGCGCGCATCTTCCAAACCAACATAAACCACAGGGTGGCTTTCCTGGCCGGCGGGAGGCTCGCCAGCGTGCCAATGTTTTAAAAAGTTTTCCCGATGTTTGGGCTGGTAGCCGCTGGCTTTGAGGAATTCGGCGTAATCGCTATTGGTCACCGGCGCAAGATCGATGGCGTAGCGGGGCAGCCGCACATCAAATTCAAAAGTGATCGGCTGGTGCAGTGGTAGCCGGTGGCCAACTTCACTCTGTGATTCATAAAATCCGCATTCGCGGATTCTCATTTCCACCACTTGGTGAAATTCAGCCGGCCCGATGACGGCCATGCCATGCCCTTGTTGATTTGCTTTTTGCGCCGGGATGGCGGATGACGGTTTCAACTGCGTTGAAAGGGCAGGGAACTGGATACTGAAGTCCGCCCTGGCCTGCAATGCGGCCTGGGCCTTCAGGAAAGCGGGAAAGTCAGCGCCCAGCGCATTTGCGCTGCCAGCAATGAATGCCCCGATGCCCCGCGGCTGCAAAGTTCCCTTCAGCAAAAGCTGGCCATCCTTTTCCGTGGTATCTGCCTCACAGCCGCTGGCCAGGTCGTAATAACGGACACCGGGGATGGGATTAACCGCCAGGATGAAAACGCCGCCTGACTTGTCCAGGGAATCCTGCCGATTGACCAAGGTCCAGAGCCGCAGGCCGGCACCCTCCCAGAGGTGGGCATAAATACCATCTCCCGGCACTGGAATCCAAGGCGTCCAACCCTCGCCGGAAAACAGGCCGGCGTAGCGCCGTTGGATCGGCAGCATGGCCCGCAGGAGGGAACGATCCCGGGCGCACCAGCCAACCCATGATCCGAACACATTTTCCCAGACCATCATGCCCGTGCCATTCATCCAGGCAGTGTGCAGTTCGGCGGTGTGATCCCGGTCCCAGCGATTGATCTGATGCAACAGGTGGCGGCGCTCAACCCACTTATTGCGCAGGATGCCGGGCACTCGGCTGTCCCGAAACCACTGGGCCCAAGACAGGTGATGATTGTGAAGGTTTTCCAGAGGCAAGGCGCCTTCCCCCTCCAGTACCACTCCGGGCCGCACGGCGTCCAGCTTGGCTCTGAATTCCCCGGCGCCGCGATCCATGGTATCCAGGAAAATCCCATCGGCGGCGATGGCTTGGACCAGATCCCGCAAGGCATCCAGATCTGAAACTGGTTCGCGCCGGGTGCCGGTATCCCATGGGTTATAGTCGATGAATACCCGGGTGTGGCGTTCGTGGAAACGCTGGCTGACTTTTCTCAAGCCAGCCAAGCCGCCCGGCAGATCCCGGTAAAAATCGAACTGGTTTCGTTGGTCCAACCCGATGCGCGGATAGGCGTGCCAAAGTACAACGGCATCGTAACCGCCAAACTCCCTTATGCCATGGTTGAGGAAGTCATCGACTGTAAACCGGCCTTTTTTATGGTCGTAAAAACGCTCATCGCAAACCATGAGAAAGCAGCACGAGAAACAGGCGGGCACCCATTGAAAATCCGGCCGGCGATAAAGCGCGTCATCATAGTTCATCCGTTGGCGGATGGCATCCCGCCATTCTGTCAGGGCTTGGCGGAAGGAGGGCCAGGCGGTGGGATCATCCGGCGCGCCAATCAGGGACTTCTGGAAATGAATCCACTCGGGATGATCCCCGCCAGCGGTCTGGGGCTGGGTGGTAGTGCCGAGGTCGGCTGCCAAAACCAGCCAGCCATCCAGCGAAATCAAGGCTCCTGCAGCTAGGCTGGTTTTCAATAAATCGCGCCGTTGCCAGGTTTTCATGGTGAGCCGATTAGACCATGTCCGGGCGGTCCCGTGCAAAGAAAAAAGCCCGGCGGGAAGCCGGGCTTGTACCAAATCCTGGCGGCAATTTAAATATAGCTTTGGTAGGTGGGATCGTACATCAGTGATTCTACATGGGCCAGCAGATCGGCCGGACGCTTGCAGCGGGCCAGTTTATCTTTGTAGCCCACTTCCGCCACTGCCACCGCGATTTGCGCGCTGACCTCGCGCATGCGGGTGAGTGCCGGATAGATGCGCCCCAGGCTCAGGTCGTAATCCGTCACCTGGTCCGCGAGCGACTTGGCCGCCGCATAAAACATTTCGTCCACAATCAATTTGGCATCGCAGGCGATGGCCCCCAGACCCACGCCCGGGAAGATATAGGCATTATTGCCCTGGCCGGGGACAAAAGTTTTGCCTTCATAGTTCACCGGATCAAAGGGGCTGCCGCTGGCGAATATGGCCCGGCCTTTGGTCCACCGATAAGCCTCTTCGGCGGTGCACTCAGCCTTGGAAGTGGGATTTGACAGGGCGAAGATAATGGGCCGCTCATTGATGCGGGCCATGGCTTCGACGATGGGCTGGGAGAACATGCGGGGGCGTCCTGAAACCCCGATGATGGCGGTGGGTTTGAGGGCTTCAATCGCCTGCTGGAAGTCGGTGATTTGTGCATGGTCATGTGCATAATGCAGCTTGTGATCACTCAGGTCAGTGCGGCTTTTTACCACCAGTCCCTTGGAATCGACAAACCAGCAACGATTGCGTGCCTCCGCTTCGCTGAGCCCTTCTTTCATCATGGCAAAGGCGGTCAAATCCCCGATTCCGATGCCGGCCTCACCGGCGCCCAGGAACAACAGTTTCTGATTCTTCAACTGCCCACCCGTGACCCGTAGTGCCGTCATGACGCCGGCCAGGGCCACTCCAGCCGTGCCTTGGATGTCATCATCGAAACTACAGACCCTGTCCCGCAGATTCTTCAATAAGCGGAAGGCGTTGGTATTGGCGAAGTCCTCCAATTGAACAATCGCTTTGGGGAACAGCTTTTGCGTGGCCTCCACGAATTCATCCACAAATTCGTCGTAGGCTGCACCCCGGATGCGCTTCTGAACCAATCCCGTGTAAAGCGGATCCTTCAACAATGACTCATTGTCGGTTCCCACATCGATAGTGATGGGCAGGCAATAGGCCGGGTGGATGCCGGCACAGGCGGTGTAGAGGGATAGTTTGCCCACGGGGATGCCCATGCCGAAGGCGCCTAGATCACCCAAACCCAGAATGCGTTCCCCATCGGTCACCACGATCACCCGCACATCGCGATAGGGCCAGTTTTCAAGCACCTTGAGGATGTTGCCTTTGTCCTTGAGCGAAATATACAGGCCGCGCGGCCGGCGGAAAATGTGGCCATATAGCTGGCAGGCTTGGCCCACGGTGGGCGTGTAAATGATCGGCATCATCGATTCCAGGTTGTCCATCACCACCCGGTAGAACAAGGTTTCATTCCGGTCCTGCAGGGCAATCATGTAGATGTAACGCTCCAAGTCAGTGGGTTTCTTGCGGAAATTTTCCATCACCCGGATCACTTGCTCCGCCTGCGTATGCACGCGGGGTGGCAAAAGCCCGCGCAAGCCGAGTTGGTTGCGTTCCTCCTCCGTGAAGGCAGTTCCTTTGTTATAGGCAGGATTTTGGAGAAGATTGATGCCCCTGGGAAGGCTCGCGTCCAGTTTGGCATCGGTGGTTTTATTAGTTGTTTTTTTTGCGGGCATAATGAGTTCCTTGTCTAAATTCGGTCTAACCGTTCGATCCTCTGCTTAGCAATATAATGATGCTCCAGTCCGTTAATTAATTCTTACTGGCATGGTTTACCCCAAGCTTGCGGCTGCCGCCAACGCCCCTGGTCATCCAGTTTCTGACAGTGTAATAATTTTAACTGATACAGCAAGCTGCATTTTTAAGCAGTTCGTCGAAAAGGGCTGGCATTAGGCCGAAACGGTCAAAGGCCGGGTCTGTCCCCATTGGTTTTGAGCGGGAATTGAGTGACCGGCTGCTTTACTCAGGCCGAGGGATGTTCCCGGCGGCACGCCCCGGTGAGGGACACCATTTGATTGCATTTCGTGTTGGTTTTGCGCATCGTCTCGCTGGGTATGGTTAAACCACTCGCGATGTTGGTTTATGAGAAACTGCTGCCAGGCAGCCAGTTGGTAAACCGGCTGCAAGGGTTGGATTACCGGGTTCAGGCGATGTCTGACGCTTCTCTCCTGCCCGAGGAAGCGATCAAAGAGAAGCCTTTGGTGATCATTCTGGACCTAAGCCTCCAGGGATCGGATGTGCTGGCTGCTATTGAGGGGATCCGCCACCAACTGGAAACCGCTCACATACCCATCCTGGCTTTCGCGAGTCCCAATCAAAAAAAGGAACAAGCTGCCGCGGTGGCGGCCGGTGCCACCTTGGTGGCCAGCGATAGTGGTATTTTTGTCCAGTTACCCCAATTGCTGGAGCAAGTGCTAAGCGTTGAATGATTCGGCAAAAGCGTCCGATTGGCTGGTTTTTTCATCCACTTTGAATACTGCCTCAATGCCCTGTGTGAATTTAAGCCTGGAGCCCAGCCCGGCATCGGTTGGGTTGGAACCCGCCGTGAGCCTTTATATTCACGTGCCTTTCTGCGCGAGCAAATGCCACTATTGCGCTTTTTTTTCTGAAATACCCAAGGATCAGTGGCCGGATCGCTATGCCAAAGCCTTGATCCTTGAATTGGAGCAACTGAGCGGTCAGATCAAGCCCCGGACAATTTTTTTTGGCGGCGGCACACCTTCGGTGCTGGCGGAGGTGCATTGGCGGCAAATTTTAAGCGCCATGGAACGTTGCCAACTGCATCAGGCCCAGGAATGGACCGTGGAGTGCAATCCCGCCTCGGTTTCCTCGGAAAAAGCCCGCTTATGGAAAGAAGCCGGAGTGAACCGGATCTCGATGGGGATGCAAACCCAGGATGATGTGTTGCTGGGGCATTTGGGCCGCATTCATTCCTATGGACGCGCACGGGAATGCCACGATTTATTGCGGCGGGCGGGATTTCAGAATTTGAACGTAGATTTGATGTTTGGAATTCCCGGGCAAACGTTGGAGGATTGGGATCGCTGCATTTCTGAAGCCTTGGCCTTGGGGAGCGAACACCTTTCCTGCTACGAGGTGACTTATGAGGAGGACACGCCTTTGTATAATCAACTACAGGCAGGGCGTTTTGCCATGGATGAAGATCTGGTCTGCCGGATGTATGAACATTTGTTGGAGCGGGTGCGGGAGGTTGGGTTCCGCCAATATGAGATCAGCAATTTCGCGAAAAACCAGGACCCGGCTCCGGAAGGACTGCCCAGCACAGCTTGTATGCATAATGTAAACTACTGGCGTGGAGGGTATTACATCGGGCTTGGCCCCAGTGCATCCAGTTATTGGGAGGGGCTGCGAACCACTCGCTGGCCGGACGTAGCCAAATATTGTGAATGCGTTGAACGCGGCCTGAGCCCCTTGGCCGAGCAGGATCGTTTAAGTCCCCTGGCACGAGCCGGCGAAATCGCCGCCTTTGGTTTGCGTATGACAGAAGGCTGGGATTTTAATGAATTTGCCAGGATTACCGGCTTTGACCTTCGCACCGAATGGGCTGTGGAACTGAAAGAGTTGGTTTTGCTCGAGTGGGGTTGCCTGACTGATGAGCGGTTTTGCCTGACCGCTCAAGGGCTTCGCTTTGCTGATGCGGCGGCAGAAAAATTCCTGCGTCTGGAATGAAAACGAATTGGCGATGCCAGGCATCTGAGTTAATATGAGGGGCCGTGCCAAGTGAAATTAGCTGTATGGTGAGAAATTTAATTCAAAAGTGAGCGGACTGCAGACTGTTACCCAGGCAGGGAACGAATCCGATAGGATCTCAATCACGACACTCTTAGAACTCAAAGATCTGGAAAAGTCCGCGGCGCCAGGCCCGCTGGCCCAATCGTGATTGATGGCCGCAATAAAACCAGTGAGCAGAACTGATAGCAATTATGCCTCTAAAAATCATCGGCGACCATCCTTTGCACAAGGATGAGCATGGCCGGTTAAAATCCCGGATCGCCACCATTTTCCCCAGTCGCTACGCCATGGTCACCACTGCAGGCATCCATGCCTGGCAGCGTTTAGCCTTCATTGATTATCTTAATCAGCTAAGATCAGTCAATGGTCAGCCAGCCTTGTCGGCCGATCAAGAGACCGCCGAGTTTGAAAAATCAGTGGATTTGATTTGTGAACCAGATTGCATTCTCATCCGGCCGGATCCCCAAAACATGCCACTGGCATTTGACGCGGACGAAATTTTGCAGCAGCTAGTGTCCAAGGCCCAAATCAAATTCCTGAATGTCCGCAACGAGCGGGTGCAGCAGGCCATCAAGGAACGAGGTGAAAGCTGGCGCATCGGTCCGTTACCCAAGTCCACCAGGGAAATGGAACGAATGGTGGAAAATTCGCGCATGGGGATCGGTGGCGAACCGATTTATTATTACAACCGGTTCACTGGCACCCGGTTTCTAACCTGCCACCAGTTTGAGCGATTGGTGGAGTTCCCCGAAGCGGTAATGGTTCAACTCCTGGCAGAAATCTCGGAGTGGTCCGGCAAATTGAATCGCCAGCGTAATCCTGAGGTCGCCTTTTTTGGGGTGACCCACGACTTTAGCCACGCGGATTTCAAGGATATCCCTTGGAACCAGTTGGATCACGGAGAGGTGAAGAATCAATACCAGCTTCTGGCAAGCCGATTTCAATCAGCGGTTCCTGCGGAATTGAAAAAGGATAATCCGGCCTTGCCGGAATGGCGCAATGCCATGTTCAAAGCGTTGGTAGGTTTGCCCAACGAAACCCTCGCCGAGGAGATTTTGCGCGGCCTGAGCCCGGAGTTTTTCCTGCAAATCGAGTGGCTTCCTGGCGGGAGATTTGAGGATGGTGAATTGCTCTTTGACTCCATCTTCGACGAAACCGGCCATACTCCGGAAGGGGATCAGCACACCGTAGTCTGTGATCCCAACGTTAAAGGTTTCTTTTTCCACTTCATCCGGGAATATGGTGAATTGGAATACATGAACGTAGGCCGGGTGCCCAGTTCGCTTTCCAAGCGGGAGTGGGCCGTGCAAACACCCAAACAGCCCATCCAAGGACGCCGGGCGCTCTACATTGCGGAAATTCAACAACGCGGGGTAGCCCAAAAGGTGGTGCGCATCATCCGGCTTCAAAAGTGGGGCATCCACGAGCACTTGGATGAGGGCCATGATTTGCTGCGTTCAATCTTTGAATCCGAGGAATACACCGAATACATTCTGAACCGGCGTTTGGGATGTGTGCAACTGGGCATGAACCTGCCGCAAAAAACCAGCATGGGCCGGATTGGTGAGCCATACCAAGGCCTCAATGAGAAGTATCGCGGGCAGGTGTTTTGGGTGACTTTTTTCGAGCGGAATTATATCTCGGGGGCGGCCACCGACAAGATCAACCTCGCCAAATATCAACAACCGGGGTATGCCCTGCGTTTCGCCCAGCTGCTAGGCAAAGCCGCAGCTCCGAATCTGGTGGTGGGACGCCTGCATCAGGAACCTGCTGGCACAAAAGAAACCAGCTTGAAAAAAATCGTTTTTGACGATGGCGATGAGATTGTTTTGGAAGGCGAGGATGGGCTGCCGCAGGAAATTATAGTGGCGGATTATACGGGCGCCTTTGTCGATTATGAGACTGACCTTGGCAGTTTCGCCTTTGAATATGCGAGCCCGGTGAATCACCGGATTCCATTTTTAACGGACCCGTCCGCCTTTGCCGAAGCCTATGTGTCGGCATTCCTGGATCGTTTTTGCGAGATTCAGAGGGATTATCGAAAACGGCGCCGGGCCTTCGATACGCTGTTCAAGCATTGCCAATACAATAAATCGGGCAGTTTTTCCTTCCGCTGGGAATGTGTTTTGAACCGCCTGGACCACACCGATGCGCGTTCGGTGGCGCAAAAAATCCTCAACCACATTCAGTTGCCGAATCTGCACCTTTGAAAAACGATAAATCCGCGTTGCACTTGGGCGCGTATTTCGTTAAAGAACTCCCATGCGCACGATAAAATTGTCGATTTTGCTGGGGGCGGCGGTCTGGATGGCGCCTTCAACCTGGGCGGAAGAGGTGGAAAAAGCCAATCCTCCGGCGGGTTCGGGAACCGCGGTAACCGCCCAGAAATCAGTGACATCCGAAAAGCCAGAGGAGGCCAAATTAGCGGAGGTGCCACCTCCCGAAAAGGAGGTCGAAGCCAAACCGTCCAAAAAGGCTGCGGCCAAAGCCAC
>CAIMWS010000560.1 GCA_903845125.1 uncultured Verrucomicrobiota bacterium | reverse complement strand
CCGGGCCAGGGCGCGCAGAGCGTCGATCATATTGCCCCGCCCGGCGAGCGCCGCCCCGCCGGCATCCGCCCGATATTCGCGCACCCGCGAGAACCAGCACACCACCAGCGAGCCGAGGATGGAGAAAACCACTTGGAACACCTGCACCAATATGAATTGGACCCAGCCGCCGCCTCCCGAATCCCGCTCGTCGCGGGAACGCAGGGCCTGGCTGATCACGAACGCCAGCACGCGGGCCAGGAACAGCACAAAGGCGTTGATCACCCCCTGCACCAGCGTCATCGTCACCATGTCCCCGTTGGCCACGTGCGCCACCTCGTGGCCCAGCACGCCCGCCACTTCCCGCGAATTCATGCGCTGCAGCAACCCGGTGGAGGCCGCCACCAGCGCCCGCGACCGCGTCGGCCCCGTGGCGAAAGCGTTGATGTCCGGGGATTCGTAATAGCCCACCTCGGGCATCACCGTCAGACCGGCCCGGCGCGCCAGGTCGTGGACCGTCTCCACCAGCCGCCGCAGCTCGGGATGATTGGTGTCCGGCGGGATGACCTGCACCCCCATGAGCCACTTGGCCATCAGCCGGGACAGCCCCAGCGAAATGAAGGCGCCGCCGAAACCCCAGACCAGGCAAAAGATGGCCAGCCCCGCCAATCCGCCCGATGGGATGTAACGCCCCACCCCCAGCAAGCCCAGGATGACGGTGATGGTGGTCATCACCAGGAGGTTCACCATCACCAGCAAAAAGATCCGTTTTGTCATTTGCACTACATTCATATATTTCCCTTCTTTAAAGCCTTCCATTTTCCCGCCCACAATCTAGCCCGGGACTTCCACTTATTCAAGCTTTTCATCCGTGCGAGGCGCGTCAAGCCCATAGCGGAGGTTCTTCCCCTCGTTGTTCACCAGCCAGGAACTCCGCCGCAACCGGATCCAATCCAACCAATTGTGGCCCAAGCGGCGCGGCGGCCCCGTCATCCAAAAGCTGGCGCACCCTCCGCGGCCCGCTGGTCATCCGGTGCGTGGAGGCCTTCATCAGGGGGAAAGCGCCGCCGGCCGGCGCTCTGGATTCCAATGGCTGCCGCCCATCAGGTTTGTTTTTTTCGGGCGCCCGCGCTGGGGGCTTTTTTAGCCGCCCGGGCGGGCGCTTTGGGCTTGGCCGGGACCGTTTTCGGGGCCGGGGCCGCCGCAATCTTTCTGGCTTTCTGGGCGGCGGGCGCTTTGGCGGCTTTGGCGGCTTTGGTCGCTTTGGCGGCTTTGGGGGCTTGGGCGGCCTTGCCCTCGGGGACGGCACTGGGGGCGGCTGCCGGGGTGGTATCCAGCTCGATGCCGAACACGGAACTCATTTCCGACTCGGACAGCTCGGAGGCGGCGCCGGAGGCCTGGGCGGCCAGATCCGTGGCCTGGGCGGCCTGGCTGATCAACTCCTCGTGGTGGACGGAGCGGAGGGTGAACAAAAGCTCGGGCGAATGATCCAGGCGGGAGCCCACCCCATAGAGCACGGCGGCGACATGCTTGCACATGTCCGCCCAATCCGGGCAGGAGCAATCCAGGTCGATCTCCGCGGGCGAGGGGAACAGGCCGGTCTCCCGGCGGGTGAGGATCTGCATCACCTGGCTGGAGAACCTGCCCTGGAGCAATTCGATGAGCGACCCGATGCCGCCCGCGCACTCGCGGCACAGGGCCTTCCACTTGGCTTCCTGCGCCGGCTTGATTTTGATGGACACCCGGTAAAGCTCGGAGCCGCTGACCATCGCCTGGATGACGCCCGGGCCCACCTCCAGGTGCACCACGGACCCGTTGCGCACGTAAGTACGGCCGCGCGGCAGGCGGTTCTCATAGTCGCTGTAGGATTCCAGGTTGTCGCACCAGGCCTTGCCCCAGAAGGAGCGGGCGATGGTGCGGCCCTCGATTTTGACCGGCAGGATGGTTTTGCCCTGCTTTTCCATCTTGGTGACGGTCTGCAGAGCTTTGCGGCGGCGCTCGGCCACCGGCACGTAGGGTCTGAATCTGAAATTATTCCAGCTCATGGTTCAACAGCGGATTGCCGAACCCGGGGCCGGGGTGACCCAGCCGGGCTGGCCGGGCGCCATCGCTGGCCGCAGGTCCGAATTTTACACTGAATCTCAATACCTTGGAGCATGGCCGGATTCCTCCCCTACCGCAAGCCGCTTTTCGGCCGCTTTTCGGCCGGGGTTGCGCGCAGCCGGCCCGGGGTCAAGCGCCGGCCACCGCCCGTTTCAGGTCCAGCGCCACGAAGCGGAGCAGCTCGTCGTTGTTCATTTCGGTGAGGATTTTTTCCGCGCCGCCGCCATCGAGCAGCTCGGTGGAGAGGGACTGCTTTTGCTCGATCACCTGGTCGATGCGCTCCTCGATGGTGCCGCGGCAGACGAACTTGTGGACGAGCACGTTTTGCTTCTGGCCGATGCGGAAGGCGCGGTCGGTGGCCTGGTTTTCCACCGCCGGATTCCACCAGCGGTCGAAGTGGATCACCTGGGCCGCCTGGGTCAGGTTGAGGCCCGAACCGCCCGCCTTGACCGTGAGGATGAAATAGGGCGGGCCGCCGTCCTGCTGGAACGATTCGACGAGCTGCCGGCGGTCGGCGATCTTGGTGCTGCCGTGGAGGACCAGGCCGGGCCGGCCGAAGAGGCCGGAGAGGAAGGTGTCCAAGGGGCCCGTCATTTCGCGGAACTGGGTGAAGACGAGGACTTTTTCCTGGCGGTCGGCGATCTCCTCGGCCAGCTCCCGCAGGCGGGCGAACTTGCCGCTGGCCCCGGGGTCGAAGGCGCCGTCCTTAAGCCAGTGGGAGGGGTGGTTGCAGATCTGCTTGAAGCGCATAATGAAGGCCAGAACCAGGCCGCGCCGCTCGATGCCGTCGGCATGCTCCAGGCCCTGGGCGAGATCGGCGACGGATTGCTCGTACAGGGCCGCCTGCTGCTTGGTGAGGGCGCACCAGGCGCGCACCTCGGTTTTTTCCGGCAGGTCGGCGATCACCCGCTTGTCGGTCTTCAAGCGCCGCAGGATATAGGGCTGGGTGAGGTTCCGCAGGGGCCCGTAGTCCGGCCGCTCGGCGGTGGTCAAGGTGCGGAAATAGCGGCCGAATTCCGTGGCCGACCCGAGCAGGCCGGGATTCAGGAAATCGAAAATGGACCAAAGATCCCCCGCGCGGTTTTCCACGGGCGTGCCGGTGAGCGCGAACCGGCCGCCGGCGCGGAGGGCCTTGACCGCGCGGGTCTGGCGCGTTTCGGGGTTCTTGATGGCCTGGGCCTCGTCCAGGATCACCAGCTCCCAAGCCTGGTCCCGCAGCTCGGCCAGGCGGCTGGCCATGCCGTAAGTGGTGAGCACCAGGTCGTGCCGGGCGATGGCGGATTTGATCTCCCCGGCGGCCTGGCTGTCCCATTCCGAGGGATGGGCGGTCCAATGCGTGAGGGCGGGGGCGAACCGGTTGAGCTCGGCGCGCCAGTTGGCCAGGAGGGACGCGGGCGCCACGAGCAGGCTGGGCCCTTTGAGTCCGCCCGGGGCGGCCTTGCGCTTGAGCAACATGGCCAGGACTTGGATGGTCTTGCCCAGGCCCATGTCATCGGCCAGGCAGCCGCCCAGCCCCAGGCCCGACAGAAACCAGAGCCAGTTCACCCCCACGGTTTGGTAGGGGCGCAGCTGGGCCTGGAGGCCGGGGATCGGGGCGGCGTCCACCGTCCGGGCGGGATCCCGCAGGCTGGCGAGGATCTCGTTGAGCCACAGGCCCGGCTCCAGGCCAGTCCATTCCCTGGTTGCTGCCAGGGCGTCCTCCTCGTCCCGGGCGCCGCGGTTGGGGAAGCCGGAGAGGAGCCGCATGCCCTCGAAAAAAGTCAGGCCGTTTTCGCCGGTCATCCGCTCCACCTTCCGCCAGTGGGCCAGGGCCTCCTGGAGCCGGGCGGGGTCCACCTCCACCCATTTGCCGCGCACAAAGACGAGGTTTTCGGTGGCGGCGAGCAGCTGCTGCCATTCCTCCGGCGTCAATTCCTCGCCGTCCAAAGTGGCCGCCACGGAGAAATCGAGCATGGCCTCGACGCCCAGGCCGCTCTTGCGGGCATCCCCCACGTGCACGCTCACCCGGGGCCGGGCGGCCCGCCCGCCTTTCCACCAATCCGGCAGCCGGACGATGATGCCCGCCGCCTCGCAGACCGGCACGTTCTGGAGAAATTGGAAGGCCTCGGCCGGGCTCCAGGGCAGGGCTTTGTAAAGCTGCCCGGAATCGGCCAGCGCCTTGACCCACGCGCTCTTTTCGGCGGCCTTGTGGATGGGCGACAGGAGGTTCAGCAGGGCGGTCTTATTCTGCGCCCCCGCATATTCCTGGAGGGCCCGCCCCAGGGGCAGGTGCTGCACGCGGGAGGCGTTGCTGAGGCGCGAGGCGTAGCTGGCCATGAAGGCGAAGGGGTGCGTCGGGTGCGTCTTATGCTCCGCCAGGTGGAAGGTGACCCGCCCGACCATCCGCCACAGCGGATGCCGTTCCCGCAGCCAGGCGCCCGCCCCGCTGGGGTGCCGGGCGATCTCCGCCCGCACCTGCTCCTCCAGCTGGGTCCACAGCGCGCCCAAAACATCCTGCCCGAGGTATTCGCCGCCGCGCATCGGCGGGGCGGAGAGGATCAGCGCCACCATGTCCCCGCCCGCCGGCGGGGGGATCGGGGCCAGGGATTGCGCGTATTCCAGGTCCGGCTGGTGGCAGAGCCGGGTGAAAAATTGCCGGGCAAACTCCCGCCACCAGGCCGCCGCCGGGGGCAGGGTGGCATTCAATTCCCCGCTGGCCAGCGCGGCCAGGCCATGGGCTGGGGACACCGCCAGGGCTTCCGCCATCCGCCGCGCCGCCTCCGGATCGGGCCAAAGGCCGGGGGCGCCCGGCTCCATCCTCAGCCATCCGTGGGGCGTTAATATCAGGTCCGACCAGCCAGCGCTTTCCTCTGCCATGCCCGGGAATTTACCGGAAATCCCCGCGTGCACAAGGCCGATGCCACCCGCCCCAGCCGGCCAGCGCGCGGCGGCCTCAAAGGGGAACGCGAAATTGGCGCATCCAAACCGCAGGCATCGGCTTGCATCAACGTTTGGGAAACCGCATTCAGTTGCAAGGCCTCCTAGATTCAAAATTAGGGCGTGGCCAGAGGCCGGGGCCGGTTTTCAGCGGATGGAGTTCTGCCTGCTGGAAAGAATTTTCCTCAAAACTTCATGGGGTTGTTCACGGATGGTGCATTCAAAAAACCGCAAAACCCGCCAACCGCGCCGCTTGAGCTGGCCGTTCACGCGCCGATCCCGGAGGCGGTTCCCTTCCACTTTGGCATCCCAAAATTTCCGCCGGGTTTTGGGGCGCCGATAGCAGTCCGGGCAGCCATGCCAAAAGCAACCATCGACAAAAAGTGCCAAGCGTTCTGCCTCGAAAACAACATCCGGGGTTCCCACGATGTGCTTGGCGTTGAGATGCCAGCCCCTGATTCCAGCGCTAACCAAATGAGCCCGAAGACGCTTCTCGGTCGATTTGTTCCCCTTCGACCTGATCTTGGACATTATTAGAGATCGGATCGACTTGGAGACCGTATCCATCGCTCACTTCAGGCGGGCCAGGTGCTGTTCGATAGCCATAAAGATATCCGATTGACTTTTGCCATATGTAAGTTTTTCTGCCCAAGGCCTTCCCGGATGAATGACATCCCAAGCCGAAACTTGCTGATTATAACGGCCACCACCTGGATCATGATTGCCGAAACCATCCACCACGATATTCCACAACGGCGAAAACATTTCGATCAGCAACGCTTCCCCCAAGGGAATCCAAATGTCATCGACAACCAAGAATCGGCAGCGGAAATCGACAAGGTTGAGATTTTTTGCCTGCTCAATGGATTTCGCGTGCTCGGTCAAACGCCTATGCAGAACCCGTCCCACAGGAACATCCAAGCCCAAACCTCCCTTGCGAGCACCTTCAGGAACCGCCTTGCCAACATAGATTGGATACTGCAAATGAATTTTTTTATCAGACCCTGAAATTGGCCGGTAAACGGGAAAATCCCCAGTATAATAAATGGCGTAAATTCCGGCCCCATCAAATGTATTGGGCGGCGGCAATGGCTCAGGGACCCTTGCCAGCAAAGCCTCAGCCACGCTTGTGCCGAGGTTCTTTTTGTGGAGTGGATTATATGGCTCCTGGTTTTCCATATACGTTAGGTTTTTATCTTCCGCTTGGGCCGGAGCAGGCTTGCCGCGACACTGCATGCCATAGCATTGGCCAGTTTCACAGGCACGGCGTTGCCAATTTGGCGCATGCTTTCGGTCCAGGAACTCTTGAAAACGAACCAATCAGGAAAGGTTTGCAGGCGAGCACCCTCCCGGACAGTGAAATACCTGACGGCGCCGTCCGGCTGAATCAGCATGTTTTCCCCACCAGGGACGCCATGGTCCCCTGCTTTCAGGGTTTTGGCGGGTTCGTCCAGCAGGCTACCGGTGTGGCCTTGGTAAGCTTTGGCTCCTGACTGGCCTCGATGGTTGGGGATTTTGGCCGCTTCCGGCATCGTCGGATCGGGCAGATCTCCGATTGCATCCCTGACGGTCTGCCATGGCTCCATTTCTTCAAAGAGAGTTCCAGTCCGATCTAATCGCGCTGTAAGAGAGGCTGGAGGAACTGGCCGGTTGCGCTTGGCGACCTTGTGTTTTTCCCAATAAGCGCCCGTGACAAATTGCGTCCGCAGCAAGGTGTCCTCACAATGGGTGGGTGTCGGAAAGGACCAATCCTCACAAAGGTCTGAACGAAATCCGACTATTATCACCCGTTCCCGTTTTTGTGGAACTCCATAATCCGCAGCGTTGACCAGGCGGAATAAGACACGGTAATAAAGCCCCTCGTAATTGCCGTGAGTATGGTGTTCCTCAAGCCGAGCTAGATGCCTCATCCAGTCATCGGCATCACCATCCTTCTCGATTTCGGGATATTTTAACTGTAGGAGAATGTATTGGAAATACCGGGCAAAAGACTCCCGCAGCAGCCCTTTCACATTTTCGAAAATGAAAGCTCTTGGTTTAACTATCCGAACAATCCGTGCCGCTTCTGGAAACATATCCCTATGGTCTTCAAATCCCCGGTGTTTTCCTCCGATTGAAAAAGGTTGGCAGGGAGGCCCCCCTGACACCAGATCGATTTTTCCCTCCAGAATTCTGAAGTCATACTCCCGAACGTCTCCTTGGAAAAGCGGCCACTGGTGGGCATGGCCAGTTTCCGCCCCAAAGTTGGCGCGAATGGTTCCGCAAGCATCGGCGTCGCGCTCCACAACCAAATGATGCTCAAACCCCGCCGTGGCGATTCCCAACCCCAAGCCGCCAGCCCCGGCAAACAATTCAATGCTATTCATCCGCATAAATGGAATTATGCGGCTGGCTGCCGCCCAATTCAATTCACTTTTATATATCAGGAACCAGGCATATGTTACCGCGCGGCGGCCTTATTCCAAATCAAAAACCCGGTAGTCGCAGGTCAACTCTTCGTGGGCCTGGATGTCCCGCCGGGCGATGGTCAAACCGGGCCGGGTGTCGTCGCAATTGGGATCGTCCTGGTGGTTCATGAACCGGGCGTTGTCGCCGCACAGCACATAGACGCCGTTGGGGTTCAAAAAGCAGTAGGTGCGCAGCCGCAAGCGCAGGCGTTCCGGGATGGCGGCCAATTCCTCGGGCGTGATGGTCCAGTCGACCGCCGGATTGAACTCCCAGAGGCGGGTGCCTTGGGCGATGGGCAAGGGGGTGAAGGCCCCCATCCCGTGCACGGGACTGGCGGCCACATAAGTGGGTAGCAGGAACATGATAGGTATAGATATATAAAGGACCCGCCAGGCGGCCGGGCGGAAGCCGGACCCTGAGCGGCCGGGTTCCGGCGATCGCCGGCGGTGTCGCTGGCATTCATGGCCCGCTATTTCAGGATTCCGCGGCCGGCATGCAAGCCTTTTCGCCAATGGCGGTGGGATCCGCTGGCGAATCCGCTTGCCAGGATAGGCGGATGTTGGGATAAGGAAGCCATGACAGCATCGACATTGCACGGAGTTTCCGGCCGCCCATCCGGGGCCTTGACCCGCCGGCGGTTTTTAGGCACCTCGGCGGCGGCTTTGGGCGCCTTCCAGCTGCTGCCGAGCGGCGTCCTGGGCGAGCCGGGGCGGCCCGGGGCGAACCAGAAGTTCGTGGTGGCGCACATCGGCGTGGGGGGCATGGGGATGACCCACCTGGCCAACATGCTCCGCTTCCAAAAGGACGGCAAAGTGCGGATCGCCGCCGTCTGCGACGCGGACGAGAACCAGACCGAGGCAGCTGTGCAAAACGCCGGGGGCAAGGTGGATGCCTACCGGGATTACCGGCGCATCCTCCAGCGCAAGGATATCGACGCGGTGCTCATCGCCACGCCCGACCACTGGCACGCGGTGCAAACCGTGCACGCCTGCCAGTCGGGCAAGCATGTGTATGTGGAAAAACCGTCCTCGGTGACCGTGCGGGAAGGCCAGGCCATGGTGGCGGCGGCCCGCGGGAACAACGTGGCGGTCCAGGTGGGAGCGCAGGCCCGCACCGCCAAGGGCGGCTGGCACACCTGCCGCGCCATCCGCAACGGCATCGTGGGCAAAGTCCACAAGGTCACCTGCTGGCACTACGCCAACCCGGTGGATGACAAGCCGCTGCCGGACAGCGCGCCGCCCGACGGGCTGGATTGGGATTTGTGGCAGGGCCCGCTCCCCTTGCGGCCGTTCAACCGGCGTTACCACCCGGGGAATTTCCGCTGGGTCCTGGAAAGCGGCGGCGGACAGATCCGCGACCGCGGGGCGCACCAATTCAGCACCATCCTCTGGTGCATGGATGCCGACCAGCAAACCTCCTTCACGGTGGAAGCCCGCGGCGTGGCGCCCCTGAAGGGCCTCTGGGATTGCCCGGTGGAAATGGAGGTGGTTTATCAATTCAAGAACCCGGATTGGACGCTGGTGTGGGGGCAGCCCGGCGACAAGGTCGGGAAGACCGAGTTCGGCAACGTATTCTGGGGCGAACACGGCCACCTGATCCTGGAATGGGAGGGCGGCTACCGCCCGGCCAATCCCGAAGCCATCAACTTCAAGCTGCCCCCGGGTGGCCAGGAAGTGCCGCGCACCGACGAATACGAGGATTTCAACATGAACCACAAAGCCGACTGGTTCAAAGCCATCCGCGAAGGCCATAACCGTCCGGCGGTGGATATCGAGATCGCCCACCGCACCGCCACCCTGTGCAACCTCGGCAACATTTCCTACCTGCTCGGCCGCAAGCTCGTCTGGGACGGCGACAAACAGGAAGTGGTCGGCGACCCGCAGGCCAACCGGTTTTTGTCCCGCCCGCAAAGATATCCTTACGTCCTGTAAACGGGCACCGAAGAGGATGGTCGGGATGTCGAGGCTGGATGATAAAAGCCGGGCCGGTCCCCCGCGCCCGCCTTATGGTTCGGCCGGGGGAGTGATCCAAGCCGTGTGATGGACCCGGCCCGCAAGCTAAAACTCAAAGCCGCGCTGCGGCGGACTCTCCGCTGGCTGTGCTGGCTGACCGCGGGCAGCGGCTTGTTACTGCTGCTGGCCGGGCTGATTTGGTTCCGGCACGCGCTCTACCACCGGTGGGTGCGGTTCCCGGCGGAAGTGGCGTCCCTGGCCGCCTTGCGCGCCGACCGCCAGCCGGTCTCCGAAACCACCGGCTGGCCGGAATACCGGGGCATCCTCCACAGCCATTCCCGGCTTTCCCACGACTGCGAAGTTCCCTTCGAGCATATTCTGCAGGTGATGCAGGATACCGGGCGGGATTTCATCTGCCTGAGCGACCACTGTGACCAGGGCCGGGCGGACTTCAGCCGGCAATGGCGAGGCCTGCATGATGGCAAATTATTCATCCCCGGCTACGAGATGAAAGAAGGCCTGATGCCCTTTGGGGTGGCCTCCGGGGTGGTGCTCAGCAACCAGGCCAGCGCCCGTGTCCTGGCCCGGCAGATCAACGCCCAGGGCGGAGTTTTGTTTTTTGCCCACTCGGAGGAGCCGCGCGACTGGGAAACCCCCGAGCTGGCCGGCATGGAAATCTACAATATCCACGCCGATTTCAAGGACCAGCGTCTCAGCCTGGGCCAGTTCCTGCCGGATGTGTTGCTGAACCTCGGCCGCTACCCGGACCAGGTGGCGCGCCTGATCTTCGACCCGCCCACCGCCAACCTCCAACGCTGGGACCGCCTCAACCGGACGCGCCACATCACCGGCATCGCCGGGAACGATTGCCACCAGAACACCGGCCTGCGAGGGATCCATACCGCGGCGGGAACCGTGCGCATCGAGGACACCAGCCCGGCCACCAAGGCCGAGTTTAAGCTGAACTTCCTGACCCGCTGGCTGGCCCGGATCTGCTGCGGCTCCCTGGAGCCGGGCCGCACCTTATTCCAAGTGCAGCTGGACCCCTACGAGCGCATGACACGGTTTGTGGCCACGCATGTGCTGGCCCGGGAGCTCACCGAGCCGGCCATCCTCGAGGCCTTGCGCGTGGGGCGCGCCTTTGTGGCCTTCGACATGCTGGCGGAGAGCGCCGGTTTCGTCTGGATGTGGCAAAGCGGCCAGGACCGCGCGGTGATGGGCGAGGAGCGGCCATTCGTGCCCGACTCCAAGCTGGTGGCCGCCGCCCCGCAGGTCTGCCAGTTCATCATCTTTGAGGATGGCAGCCCCAAGCACACTCAGATCGGCCGCCGCTTGGAATACTCCCCGCCCCGGGCGGGAGCCTACCGGGTCGAAGCCAGGCTGCTCATCAACTCCCAATGGGTTCCCTGGATCTACTCCAACCCGATCTGGCTGCGTTAGCCTGCCCGGGATCATTCCCAGGCGGGTGCTGGATCCGGCGCGGGGCAAGGGAACGCACAGCGTTTGGCCTCAACGATGATCTTTCCTCTTCAAGGAAAATGTAGCCGACACTTTCCCGGTTTAATAATGGGGTGCCTGGCAAAGCGGTTCCTTTGGAAAACGGTTTGGTGGCGGATTTTTGCCGCGCCAGGCTTTCACAAAAACCTTGGGTGCCGGTGGTCTGGAAACGATCCAGCGATTTGTCGGGAAAACTTACAACTTCATTTTCGGACGTAAACCATTGGTTTGGAACCGGATGTATGGAACCAACTCACCCCACGCTGCCATACTGTCGGAAATCATTACAATTCGCACAAATAATTGGTGATGAATAGGTTGCAATCGAGACTGCGCCTCCCGGGCGGCTTTTTGTCGTAGAACTTTACACGATCAGGTTCCGGTATTGGTGAATAGTTGATCGTGTTGATTTACATAAATCACTGTTAACCAACATCTTATATAAACACACTGGATCATTATAGGGGCTGGCTTGAAACCTGCTAGGCTGTTTCCCCACAGGTTATTGTGCCACTATGAGGATTACCTTCGCTAAAACTAATACCAACCGTTTGCCAGCGTCCGCCTGGGGCTGGATCACCTCGTTCAAAACTTCCGCTCACTCCATTGCCTGCCGCCATTGGGGTTGGATCGGCATGGTAAGTTGGCTCCTGGTCCTGGGTGGGGCGGACCTCGCGCATGCACAAGGGACGAACCTTTTCCAGGAGTCGTTTGACCGGCCCAACGTGTCCGATGATTGGTTAACCGATTTTGGCGTATGGCAGATCGGCACCCCAAACGTGGGGCCGGGAGGCGCTCATTCCGGCACTAATGTGCTTTGCACCGGCTTGAACGGCCACGGTGGCAATGTGGGAAGCACAGTGGCCGGCCCCTCTTTTGTGGTGCCCGCCGCCAGCGAGAATCCACGGTTGCGGTTTTGGCATTTTTACTCCCTGCCGGACGAAGGTTACGGATTTGTTTACATCAAGGCTGCGGGCAAGGATTGGGAGGCCATCTCCCCCAAATATATGGGCAACAACGGCCGGATTTGGTCGCAAGTGGTTCTGAATCTGGCGGATTATGCCGGGCTGCGGGTGCAATTGGGGTTTTCCTACGCATCCTGGCGGGGTGGCGGTGAAGGCTGGTTCATCGATGACCTCCAAGTCCTCACCGGGGCCTTGCCAGCCTTCCAGAATCCGGAAGATTTTGACCGCGCCTCGGCCCAGGACCAGTGGATCAGCGACCAAGGGGTATGGCAGATCGGCACCCCTGCCGTGGGGCCGGGTGGCGCACATTCGGGCGCCAATGTGCTTTGCACCGGTTTGAGCGGCCACGGTGGCAATGTGAGCAGCCTGGTGGCCGGCCCCACCTGGGTGGTGCCACCCGCCAATGAGAACCCGCGCTTGCGGTTCTGGCATTTCTACAGCCTGCCCGATGAAGCTTTTGCATATGTTTATATCAAAGCGGATGGCAAGGATTGGGAAGCGCTCTCACCTAAATATATGGGCAACAACGGGCGGATTTGGTCGCAAGTGGTGCTGGACCTGGCGGCCTATGCCGGCAAACAGGTAAGGCTTGGTTTTTATTATGGTTCCTGGCGGGGCGGCGGTGAAGGCTGGTTCATCGATGACCTTCAAGTCCTCACTGGGGCCTTGCCAGCCTTCCAGAATCCTGAAGATTTTGACCGTGCCTCGGCCGAAGACCAGTGGATCAGCGACCAAGGGGTGTGGCAGATCGGCACCCCCGCCGTGGGGCCGGGTGGCGCACATTCGGGCGCCAATGTGCTTTGCACCGGTTTGAGCGGCCACGGTGGCAATGTGAGCAGCCTGGTGGCCGGCCCCACCTGGGTGGTGCCCGCCGCCAATGAGAATCCGCGCTTGCGATTTTGGCATTTCTACAGCCTGCCCGATGAAGCGGTGGCATATGTTTATATCAAAGTAGAAGGGAAGGATTGGGAAGCGATCTCGCCTAAATATGCGGGCAACAACGGCCGGATTTGGTCGCAAGTGGCGCTGGACCTGGCGGCCTATGCCGGTAAACCAGCGCGGCTTGGCTTTTATTATGGATCCTGGCGGGGCGGCGGCGAAGGCTGGTTCATCGATGACCTCAAAATCCTTTACACCCCCTCGGTGAACCAGAAACCGGTGCTCAATCCGCTCGGGCCATTCACGGTGCGGCAGGGCCAGGCCCTGACCTTCACCGCCGCCGGGTCGGACCCGGATGCCGGACAAACTTTGACCTACCGGCTGAAAAATGCGCCCGCCGGCGCGAGCATTGATTCAAAGACCGGGGTTTTCACCTGGCAGCCTTCGCTGGCGCAATGCGCGATCTCCTATTACACGTTCACGGTGGAAGTGTCTGACGATGCGAGCGTGCCGTTAAGCGCCACCCAGGAGGTGTTTATCACCGTTACCGGCGGCCTGCGGTTGACCCTGCATCGGGAAAACGGCCTGGTTTACGTGACCTTGACGGGCGGGGATCCGGGCAAGGATTATGCGCTGCAGGAGTCCCCGGATCTGAGATCCTGGGCCACCGTGCTGCAATTCATGAAACCCGGCCAATCCTTCATCTTCATGAGCCCCCAAAACACCGGCCTGCCGCACAGCTTTTTCCGGATTTCTGAATATTGATGCTGCGCCGGGGCCATAAACGACTCATACCTCAGCCGTGTCCGCCGCCTCCAGTGCGATTGGGTCAGGCTGAAGTATAGTTCTTTTCTCGTGCACACTTCTGGTTAAGAATTGTTGGCGATGGTTGATGGAGCGGCGCGGACGACACTGACGTTGGGTTGGGGTGGTTCCTCATCCAGGGGTGTAACCTCGCCTTGGCACTCTGGGACCTCCCCAAGCCGACGCGCACCGCAATCCATTTGACGGTTAGCCTCGTTGCTCGACGCAACCGGGCGACGATGGCCATTTTCCCTGGGGCATTCTGGCGTACCCGCCCCAGTTCTACCTCCGCCCAACCCCACCGGCTCAACTCCCCGGCGAGGATCCGCTCCGCCCAACTTTCTCCAGGTTCTGGCCGCAACTTGCCGCTCGCCCATTCTCCACTCGGCCAGCGACTTAAGAAAATCCTGGCGATCCACGTCGTCGAGGAAGGTCTTTTCGCGGCGATCGTCACGGCTAATAACGTGGTAAATAGCCCCGTGATCTATACCGCTCACGAGAATTGCCCCGGGTCTGCTCAGATAAACTGACCCGCCCCTGATCTACAGGAACATCGCCCGGCAGCCTTTTTCCTTTCCAAGCAGAGGGGGAGGCATCTGCTTCGGGCT
>CAIMWS010000559.1 GCA_903845125.1 uncultured Verrucomicrobiota bacterium | reverse complement strand
TCCTTCCATGAGTCACCCCGTACGGGGGTTTTTTCTTGCAGCATCCTTGCCGCGTAGCGGGCTTTTCATTCCGGGGGCGTCCGCTCGGCCCCGTTGGCCCTTGCAGGCTGCCAACCGCCTTTTGTTCACCCTGTTTATCGGCGGGATTTGGAAATACTTGAGGTGCTATTTGCGCTGGAAGGAGGCGGCCCCGCCGGCTGGCGGAGGAAGCGGGCGCCCAACCCGGTGCGGAGAAAATCCCGCATCCACTTCTCATAATACTGGTAGCAAAGATAGCTCAGGAGGCAGGTGATGGCGAAGGCGATCGAGGCCGTCCATAACGGCTGCTGCTCCGGCTGCAAAATCCCCCTGCAAAACTGCTCCAGATAGCGCAGGACCAGCTGGTGGAACATGTAAAAGGAGAAGCTCACTTCGCCCAGCAGAATCATCCAATCCCGGGAAAGCCACCGGGAGAGCAGGCCCCGCTGGCAGGCAAACAAATAAACCGCCAGGGTGAACACGGGCATGTAATAAACGCCGTAGCGAAAATCCTGCGGGATGGCGCTGGAGGTGCAGATCTGCAACAGCAGCAGGCCGGTGACCACCAACTCCAACGTGGTCCAGGCGGCGGCGGGCATGGGCCGCCGGGAACTTTGGAGGAAGATCAGCCCGGCGATGACGCCCAGCGTGAAGTCCAGCAAACGGAACACCGGGGCGATGTAAAAAAGCCAATAGCTGAACGACAGCCCCCGCAAACCGGCCACCACCCCAAGTGTGAACACCCAGAGCAGGACGCCCACGAAGCCCAATTTTTTACAGGAAACCGGCCCCAGGCGGGCGAAGGCAAACAGGATCAGCGGCAGCCAGGCGTAAAAGAAAAACTCATTGCAGAGGCTCCACGAGGGGGAGTTATAGGAAAAAAACACCCGTTCGCGGGGAACATGGCTTTGCAGCAACAGCAGGTTGGGGGCGGCCTTCAAAATGGTTTGCACGGGGAAATAACGCAGGCTCTCCAGGATCACCGGTATGGCCAGCCAGAACGTGAGGAAATGCACCGGGTAGATGCGGGCGAAACGGGCGACGTAGAATTTCTTGATCTCGAGCCAGTTCAGCGTGGTGATTTTGGCCTGATAATTATAGGTGAGGATAAATCCGGACAGGACAAAGAAAAAAGTAACCCCCAGGTAGCCTTCGGAGAAAAACCGATCATAAACCCCGGACCACCGCGGGTGGTGCTTGAAGAAATCGCAATGGCAAAGAAATACCGCCAGCGCCGCAAAAAAACGAAGCGAAGTAAGTGGTTTTAGGGTGGCCGGGGGCGTCTGCTTCATCGGTCAGTGGGTATCGCCACCCATGATCCGGCCCAAGCCGCCCAGGACGGAACCTTCCTCCTTGCCGCCCCGGCCGGATTTTGCGGAGGCGCTGAGGATGCGATCGGCCATACGGCTGAAAGGCAGGGATTGCAGCCAGATCTTCCCCGGGCCGGTCAGCCGGGCGAAAAACACTCCCTCGCCACCAAAGAGCATGGTCTTCACCTTGCCCACATACTCAATGTCAAAATCCACACCGGGTTGATAGGCCACCACGCAGCCGGTATCCACGCGCAAGACCTCGCCCGGGGCCAGATCCCGCTGGCAAATGGCGCCGCCCGCGTGCAGAAACGCCCAACCATCTCCCTGCAGGCGCTCCATGATGAATCCCTCCCCGCCGAACAAACCGACACCCAGCCGTTTTTGCAGAGCGATGCCGACACTCACGCCTTTGGCGGCGCAGAGGAAGGAATCCTTTTGGGCGATGAGTTCTCCCCCCACCTCGGAAAGACGGACCGGGATCACCTTGCCCGGATAGGGAGCTCCGAAGGCGACATGCTTTTTCCCCATCCCCCGGTTTTGGAATACGGTCATGAACAACGATTCGCCCATGAGCAGGCGCTTCCCGGCACCCACCAGGGCGCCAAAAAAACCGCCCTGCTGGCCTGAGCCATCCCCGAAGATGGTCTCCATCTCGATGCCGTCTTCCATGTACATCATGGCGCCGGCTTCCGCCACGGCCGCCTCCTGCGGATCCAACTCCACTTCGATGTATTGGAGGTCGTCGCCGAATATCTGGTAATCCACTTCGTGCATCAGACTCATAAGCGATTTACAGTTGTTTGGTTCATTTGCCGAACACTCGGGATAGCTTGCGCCATGGGTTCTGGAAGTCAAACCGTTAATCCCCCGGAGCGGCGAGGGGCGATCCCCATGGCCACCGAAGAGGGCGGGTGGTGCCCACGCAGGGGACGCCGGCGGCGGCGGAGGCAGCGGCCAGGGAGAGCCACGGGAAAAAGCGCCTACAGGCAAAAAATCCCCCCCACCCCCCCACTCTTCGAGGCGGGCACCATCGAAAAACCAAGACCCGGCAGAATGTTGGGCGCTCCAGCCGACCGGCCGCCGCCCAAGGAGCGGAATTTGAACGAACCACCTAAAGTTAACTTGCAGCCGGGTTTTTGGGCTGCCCTTCCGCCAGCCCCAGGCTGGTTCCCACCAGGACGGCGCCCGGCGCCAGCGCCCATAAGAGAGCCACGATCAGGCTGGCTATCTCCAACTCGCAGTGCGGCAGGATAAGGTGGAAGAAGCCGAACATCCAAGCAACACACACCACCGGCCCCCCAAAGGCGGCCACGGTTTTGAGGCGCGGTTCGGCGGGGCCCAGGAACCGCCGGCTGAGGAGGAACGATCCGGACCCCAGCACACCCATGGCTCCCAACGCTGAAAACCCCAGCACCCGGTGCCAGACACCCAGTTCGTGCTTCAGGAGGCCGAAGGCCGAAAAACCGAGAAAACAGATGCCCATCAGGATCCCCAGGCCCATGGCAAAGGCCCGCAACCAGCCTTGGCTCCCCAAGGCGGTTCTTCCTTCCGCTTGCTCGAACTCGGCCTTAAGGCGGTTCGCCTGCCCCAACCGCTCCTCGGCGGCGGCAAAAGCCTCCGGGGCGTTGGCTCCGGAGCGTATCCGCTCGTCCACGTCCTCCTGCAAGTGGCTTTCCAGTTCGTCCAGGACGGCGGGGGATTTGATCCCGGCAGCAACCATCCGGGTCCGCCATTCCGCCATTGCTTCGTCGAGGTTATACATATTGCTCCTCCCGCAAATTGACCAAAACTGAATGAACCATCATCCATTTTTCGAACTGCTGCTGGAGCGCCTGCCTGCCGTCCGGCTTGATCGAGTAGTATTTTCGCTTCCGGCCCTGGCCGCTTTCCTCCCACCGGGACTCGATCCAGCCATGGCGCTCCAGGCGGTGCAATACCGGGTAAAGCATCCCGTCGGTCCACTGGATACGCTCCTGGGACCGTTGCCGAATCTCCTGGATGATCGCGTAGCCATAGCTTTCGCCCTTGGACAACAGCGCCAGGATCAAGGGCTCGGCGGAGGCGGCAACCAGTTCTCGGGCGATCATGGATAATAATATACATAGATCATCGAGGTATGTCCAATGGATACCTAAGAAATCCGGCCGGCAGCGACCAATGGAAGCACCAAAAACGAACCGGCCGCCGGCGGGCCAATCTGCGCCCGCCGGCGGCCGTGGAAAACCGCCCCCGGAACTCTATGGTCCAGGGGCGTTAAGACCGGTTATTTCTGGAGCTGGAAGAACTGGGTTCCGGAACCGGCGGGCACGCTCACCTCGTATTTGCCATTATTAATGGCGGGCGCGGTGGCCACGGTTTGCCAGTTGGCGGCGGCGCCCAGGGCCGGCGAAGCCTTCAGCGTGTAGCCGGTGGCGGTTTCCGGCCAGGAGAGGGTGATCGCCCCACCCGTCCCGCGCGTGACCGACAGGGCGGTCGTTGAACCCACCTGCAACTCGCGGTTGCAGAAGGCGTAGGTGTGGAAGGTTCCGATCCCCACCTGGGCGGTGGAGATGGAGACCGTGCCGTCGCTGCCCGCCACGTATTGATAGCTGATGCGGATGCCGTTGTTATTGCCGTAGGAATCCTGGTCAAAGACGGTGATCTGGTGATCCGCCGCACTGAACCGGATGGTGCGCCCGGAGTCGTCCCAACCCACCGAGAAGAGGGTGAGCAGGTATTCCTTGCCGGGCGTCAGGCCCTTGAGGGTGAGGATTCCGGGATTGCCGCCGTAAAGGAAGTCGGTGGCCAGGATCCGGCTCGTTCCGGTGATGGTGTTGGCATCACTGTTGTAAACGCTGCCGACACCCGTCAGGCTGAAGGAGTTCGACACGGACGGATTGCCGCCGGCAATGCCCGTGAAGGCCAGGCCGTTCACCGTGGCGCCCACGGTGGTCCCGAAGTTGTAGGCGTGGGTGTAAACATACTTGGTGTCCACGCCCGACGAAGCATCATCCTTCCAGGCCTCGTAGCTCCAGCGCAGGATCGACAGGCGGGCCACCACGCTGGTGACGGCGCCGTAGGTGTTGCGCAACACCACCGTGTAATCGCCGAAATTGGCGGCTTGCACGCTGGGGATGGTGTAGGTGTCGGTGGTGGCGCCAGCGATGTCGGTGCCATTAAACCGCCACTGGTAGGTGATCGGCGTGGGGCTGCCGCCGGCCACCGTGAAGGTGGATTGTCCATTCAGCGCCATAGCTCCAGACTGCGGCTGCCGCAGGACTTCGGGCGCGGCATTGGCTGCCTGTTTATCCAGGAACCGGTTGCAGAATCCATAGAAATGGAACGTCGCTCCACTGACCACCGAGTTGTTGGTGAGGCTGACCGAACCGCTGCTGTCGGCGGTATACTCATAATTAACGAGAATGCCGTTGTTATCCTCGAAGGAATCCTGGTCCACGATCACCCGCTGGCTGTCGGCGGCGCTGAACTGGATCTTGCGCGCCCCGGAGCCTTCAAAAGCCACGGAGAACAGTGTCAACAGGTACTTCCTGCCCGGAGTCAGCCCGTAGAGGGTGAGCGAGCCGGGGGCGCCGCCATAGATGAAGTCATTGGCCAGAGTGCGGCTGCCGGTTCCATCGGGCAGGTTGTTGGCATCGTTGTTGAAGACGTTGCCGCTGCCGTTCACCGCGAAAACGCCCGGCACGGAGGGGTTGCCACCAGCCAGGCCAGTGAACACCAATCCGTTAATGTCGGCGTTCGCGGCGGCGCCGAAGTTATAGGCATGGGTATAGAGATAACCGGTATCCACCCCGGAGGTGGCGTCATCCAGCCAATTGGTGTAGCTGATCCGGAGCAGCGACAAGGTGGCCACCACGCTCGTCACCGAGCCCCAATCGTTCCTCACCACCACGGAATAATTGCCGAAGTTGCTGGCCTGAACGTTCTCAACCGTGCAGGCGCTGCTGGTGGCGCCGGCGATATTGGCGCCGTTGAACTTCCACTGGTAGATCAGGGGCGCACTGCCGAGGGCCACCACCGAGAATCCACCGGTGGAACCGAGCGCGGCGGTGGTGGATTCAGGCTGGGTCTTGATCTCGGGGGCAATGCCGCTGCCGAGCTTGTTCAATAGCCGGTTACAGAACCCGTAAGAATGATGGGTGTTGCCCGCCACGCTTGGGGTGTTGGTGATGGAGACCGAGCCGTCGGCGTCAGCGGTGTACTGGTAGGAAATACGGATCCCACCGTTGTTATCGAAGGTGTCCTGGTCCACCAGCAAGCTCTGGCCACCAGCAGCACTGAAGGTGACCCAACGGTTTCCCGGGCCTTCCCATCCTACTGAGAAGAAGGTCAGGAGGTAATCCCGACCGGGAGTCAGGCCAAAAAGCTTGAAGGTACCCGGATTGCCGCCATAGATGAAGTCATTGGCCAAGGTCCGGCTGCCTTCGCCTTCGGGCAGGTTGTTGGCGTCGTTGTTGTAAACGTTGCCGATGCCAGTCACGGTGAAGGAATTGGCGACGGATGGATTGCCGCCGGGCACGCCCGTAAAGACCAACCCGTTGATGGTGGTGCCGACGGAGGAGCCGAAGTTATAGGCGTGCGAGTAGAAGAAGTTGGTATCCACGCCGGAGGTGGCGTCATCATTCCAGGCTTCGTAGCTCCAGCGGTTGAGGTAAACTTGAGCGACCGAACTGGTGACGGATCCCGAGCTGTTGGCGATGACCACGCTGTAAGCGCCGAAATCGTTGGTCTTCACATTCGCCAGGGTCAGCACGCTGGTGGTGGAAGTGGAGATATTTTTGCCGTCCAGGCGCCATTGGAAGGTCATGGGCTTGGAGCCAGTGACACCAACCAGGAGGCTCACCGAGCCACCCAGCACGGCCGGCGTGTTTTTGGGCTGCAAATCAATAACGGGGGCGGAGGCCGGATTCGCATCGGGGACCAGGGCGGCGATGGCCGACTGGCTCAAAGCGGTATTATAAACGCGGACTTCGTCAATGAAACCTTTGAAGGGCAGGTCACCGGTGTTGACCCACTGGGATTTGCCGATGTAATTCTGCGGGCCGCTGTCCAGGTTGGCCAGCGTGGTGGTCCCGTTCAGCGGGGTGGAGCCAGCCTCTTTGCCGTCGATATAGAGCAACATGGTGCCATTGGCCCCGGTGTCCGTGGGGGTGCTATCGATCACCGCCGCCACCATATGTTCGAGATCATCCCTAAGCGGCTGAGTGTAGGAGACATTGGCTTCCGCATCGTCGCCGGCTTTGAAGCCGAAACGAGCGGGGCCACCGTTGCCGGCCATGGGTGTGAAATACAGATAGTTCAGGGTGCCGCTGCCGAAGTCGAACACGCGGGCCGATTGCCCGAGAGTCGAGGAGGCGCGGAACCAGGCCACCACGGTGGCGCTGCCCGCGGGGGGCATCGGATACGGGCTCAATAACCCGAAGCCGCCGTCGCTGCCGTCGAAGGCCAGCTGGCCGGCAGTGATTTTGGTGGTCCCTTTGATGACGCCGGTCATCCCCCCTACGGCGTCATTCACGGTCCCGTCCACAAAATTGAACTTATGGATCAGCGGTCCCGCCACGTTGAGCACGGTCAGGGTGGCGGCCGTGGTGGTGGTGGTGCCCAGGCTGTTGGTCACCTTGGCGGTGAATTTGGCGCCGCTGTCCGCTGCGGTCAGGTTGGCGACGGTCAGGGTGAAACCTGTTTCACCGGCCAGTTCCTGGTTGTTTTTGTACCACTGGTAAGAGATCGGCTTGGGGCCGGCGGCGAGCACCGTGAATTTGGCGGTGCCGCCCAGGACCACCGTGGCGTCCTGCGGCTGGGTGGCGATGGTCGGGGGGCCATTCACCACGTGGAAGATGTTCTCCAGCTTGAAGTTGTCCATGCCCCCGCGCGCGCTGCCATAGGAGCCGAAGGTCACGTATAGGATCGAGGGATTCACATCCGCCGTGGCGCTGAAGGCCACCGGTCCGCGTTGTGAAACGTCATCCACGAAGTATTCGAAGGTCCAATTGGCCAAGGTGGTGTCGAGGATGACCGATATGTTATGCAGTCCGGTGTAGTTGCCCGCCTGGCCGCCGCCATCCGTCGCATAACCAGTGAAGGAATGGAGGGGATAGCCAGGATTCAAGCCGCGCGTCAGCAACCAGCCGGTCAGCCGCTGGGCGGGATAATCGCTGGTGGGAGCGGGGGTTTCCGCGAAGCCGATCGCAAACCAGTCCGCCCCGGTGTGGGTCGGATTCATGTCCATCGATATTTTATACTTGTTGCCCTCCTCGGGGATGAAGGGCAGCGCCGACCAGCGGGAGCCAGCCGTCACCAACAGGGCGGAGCCGTCCATGGTGAAACCATCTTCCGGGGCGATCCAGGCTTCCACCCCCACGCCACCATGGTCTTTCGGCGTTGATCCGTTGAGGGCGCTGCCGGCCCCGGCAGTGAAGGGGTCGAAGTAGATCACATTGGTTGCCGCCTGCGCTTGCAGAACGGAACCCAGTGCCAGAGCGGCGAGTACCGCCACACGTTGCAATATTTTCATGGTTGTTCTTGTATATACCTTGATTTGTTTCGCTATCCCGGAATGCTTCAAGCACCCCCCACGCGACCGCCCAAGAGCACGTTCAACACTTGCGCAGCCTTGTGGAAATCCTTCGCCTACCAGTTACCCTCATTACCTCCGGAAAGCAAACGAAAAACGCCCGCCAAACGAAAAAAATTTCCCCCAACGCCGCCCCCGGTTCCAGCGGGAGGAAAAAAGCAAAAACCATCCTGAACGCTGCCGTTTTTACTATTCCAAAGCGCCGATTCATAGTGTAATGGTCCTTGAATATGAGGCACCCCAATGGTCTTTGTGCTCCGCAACGGGCTGACCGGCCGCCTGGCCAAGGCCGCCACGGCTTTACTTTGATCGAACTCCTGGTGGTGATTGCCATCATCGCGATCCTGGCCTCCTTGCTGATACCGGCCCTGGCCAAGGCCAAAATCAAGGCGGTGCGGGCGCAGTGCATGAGCAACCTCAAGCAATGGGGGGTGGCGGTGACGATGTATGCCGCCGACAACCAGGAGAACTTCCCGAGCAACCTCGCCGCTGGCGGCGCGAGCGGTTTCGCCTGGGTGGCCCTGAGCATGAATACCAACTTTTTCCCGCAATACCTTTACCGGAACCGGCCGGGCGCCTCCAACTCCCGCCGCAACAAGCAGGATGTCCTTTATTGCCCCACCGATGAATGGCACCGGGCCTATGAAGCCGATAATGTCGCCCCCAACCTGATCGGCTACCAATACCTGCCCGGGCGGGACCAGGCGGGCTGGCCGGACTACAATTCCCACGGCTTGGGCAATTGGGTTTACCGGAAGAAAATGGCCGGCCCGTACCGCCGGGCACCCATCATGATCGACAAGATCCAGGCCACCGGCTCCAGCCCCACCGGCCCGCTGGCCTGGACGGGGCCGACCGGCTCCGGCAAAGGCACCTTCCCCTATGCCAGCCACCGGGAGAATTCGGGGGCTTCCATGGGCGCCCACTTCCTTTACGAGGACGGCAGCGTGATGTGGCGGAAATTCAGCGCGCCCAACTATAAGACCACCATCGATGTCGGCTCGGCCACTTCCGGCTGGGTGGTTTATTTCCGTCCCGCGGAACTCTCGCCCGGCCCGTGGTAGGATCCCTGCGCTGAACCGGCTGGCCGGCCCTGATCCAATCCCCAACCCCTGCCTTTTGTGAACCGAGAAAACCACCGAACCCGGAGACCCACCATGAATAAAATGATCGCCATTTGCTGGGCCGCGCTGCTCGCCGCGGCGCACCTCGCTTGCGGCGCCAACGACCTCGAAAAGGGTTTTGCCCACCCGCCCGACGAGGCCAAACCGCGCGTCTATTGGTGGTGGCTCAACAACCTGGTGAACCAGGAGGGGATCACCCGCGACCTTGAGGAACTCAAGGCCAAAGGCCTCGGCGGGGTGCTGCTGTTCAACGCCGGGGGGGAGGCGGGGCCGATGCCCAGCGGGCCCAATTTCATGAGCCCGGAGTGGCGCGAGCTGGTGAAGCACGCCGTGCGCGAAGCCGGCCGCCTCGGCCTGGAGGTCAGCCTCAACCTGTGCAGCGGGTGGGATGCGGGCGGGCCGTGGATCACGGACGACACCGCCAGCCACCAATACGTCCAAGCGGAAATGACCTTGCGGGGCCCGCAGCAGTTTTCCGGTCGGCTGCCCCAGCCGCCCGGCCCGGCCAAGGCGTACCGCGAGGTTGCCGTGCAGGCCTTCCCCCGGCCCGCCGGCCCGGAGCGATTCCCCCCGCCGCGCATGACCGCCAGCAGCTCCCAGCCCCCCTACCCCGCCGCCCGGGCCGGCGATGAAGATGAGGAGACCATGTGGGTCTCCAACGGCTGGAAGGAAGGCGACGCCCCCTCCCCGGGCCGCCCGGAATGGCTGCAGCTCGAATACCCACAGCCGATTTCCGCCGATACGATCTGGATCGTGCCGAAAAGCCCGTATGGCCCCCGCACCCTCGCCGTGCAAACTTCGGAGGATGGAAAAACCTTCACCACCCTTAAGGAACAGAACTTGCAGCGCGACGGCGAGCAAGCCATCCCGCTACCACCGGTGAAGTCGCGGATCTTCCGGATCCTGGTCACCGCCTCCTACGCCTCCCAGAACACGCAGATCGCCGAGGCGACCCTGCAAAAGCCGGTGAAGAGTGCGTTTCGCCAGCAACTGGCCTATAAGAGCGGCCGCAATTCCGTCAGCGACCAAGGCTCGGTCCGCGCCGGCGTGGAGGCACCGCTCGGCCCGCCGCCGTTCGATCCCGCCATCGCGGCCATCGATCCGGCCACCATCGTCGATTTGACCAGCCGGCTCCAGCCGGATGGCACGCTGGAATGGAGTGTGCCCGCCGGCGAGTGGACGATTGTCCGCACCGGCTACACCACCACTGGCGCGCCGGTCAGCTGCAGCACCAAGGGGGGTGAAGGGCCGGAAATGGACTGGCTCGACACGCGGGCAATGGACCTGCACTTCAAGTCGATGGCCGAGGTGCTGCTGGACGATTCCGCCCCGTTCGTGGGCCAGACGCTCAAATACCTCCACGACGACAGCTGGGAGGTTGGCCTGCCCAACTGGACCCGCGATTTCGCCGCCGAGTTCCAGCATTACCGCGGCTACGATCCCCGGCCTTACCTGCCGGTGCTGGCCGGGCATGCCGTGGCGAGCCCCGAGGTCTCCGACCGCTTCCTCTACGATCTGCGCAAGACGATCGCTGATTGCCTGGCCCAGAACCACTACGCCCGGTTTGCGGAGCTGGCGCACGCCCGCGGCCTGGGCATCCATCCCGAAGCGGGCGGTCCGTGCTGGCCCAAGGTGGTGCCGATGGATGCGCTCCGGAACCTGGGCCAGTGCGACATCCCCATGGGCGAGTTCTGGCACTCCCGCGAGTGGCACGAAGGCCCCGGCCAAAACACCAACGGCAAGCAGACCGCCACCGCCGCCCATATCTACGGCAAGCGCTGGGTCATGGCCGAGGCCTTCACCAGCATCGGGCCGGATTGGGAGGAGGGGCCGGAGCAGCTCAAACCGACCGCGGACATCGCCTTCTGCGAGGGGATCAACCGGTTCGTCTGCCACACCTCCACCAGCAGCCGCCCCGAGGATGGCAAGCCCGGCTATGAATATTTCGCGGGCACGCACTTCAACCGCAACATCACCTGGTGGGAGCAGTCCAAAGCGTGGATCGCCTATCTCTCGCGCTGCCAATGGCTGCTGTCGCGCGGGCTGTTTGTGGCCGACGTCTGTTACTACAATGGCGACTGGGCGCCCAACCTGGTGGAGCCCAAGCACCTCGATCCGGCGCTGGGGCCGGGCTATGACTACGATGCCTGCAACGCCGAGGTGCTGTTGACCCGCATGAGCGTTCAAAATGGCCGCCTGGTGCTGCCGGACGGCATGAGCTACCGCCTGCTGGCTTTGCCGGACCGCACCTTCATGCCGGTGGAGGTCCTGCGCAAGGTGCAGCAGCTCGTCGAAGCGGGGGCCACGGTGGTGGGGCCGCGACCGGAGAAAGATCCGGGCCTGAGGGACTATCCGCACCGGGATGCCGAGGTCCGGCGGCTGGCCGCCAGTCTGTGGGGCCCCTGCGATGGCCAGGCGGTCCAGGAGCACCCGGTGGGCCGGGGCCGCATCGTCTGGGGTGAGCCCCTGCGCCAGGTGCTGGCCCGCTCCGGCGTGGCGCCGGATTTCCAATATGCGGGCGGGGCCCGGGATGCCTTCCTTGACTTCATCCACCGCCAGGACGGTGGCGCCGATATTTATTTTGTCGCCAACCGCCGGGACCGCCACGAAGCCGTCCGCTGCACCTTCCGCGCCGGCGGCCGGCAGCCTGAACTGTGGGATCCGGTGAGCGGAGCGGTCCGCGACGCGGCAGCCTTCACCCAGGCGGACGGGCGCACCACTCTCCCGCTGGAGCTGGCGCCGCATGGCTCGATCTTTGTGGTGTTCCGCCAGCCGATCCCCGCTGACCGCCAGGGCACGGCGGCCAGCAACAACCCGCAACTGGTCGAACGCGCCCAGCTCAAGGGCGCCTGGACGGTTGCGTTTGATCCCCAGTGGGGCGGCCCCGCCGAACCAGTGGCCATGGAGCAACTGGCAGACTGGACCCAGCGTCCCGAGCCGGGCATCAAATACTATTCCGGAACGGCCACTTACCGCTGCGCGGAGTTCGACCTGCCGCCTGCCGCTGCCACCGCTGCCCGAGGCGCCCTCTACCTGGACCTGGGCGGCTTGAAAAACGTCGCCGAAGTCAGGCTCAACGGCCAGGACTTGGGCGTGGTCTGGACCCAGCCTTACCGGGTGGAGATCAGCTCGGCGGTCCAGCCCAGGCACAACCGGCTGGAGATCCGGGTGACCAACCTGTGGCCAAACCGCCTCATCGGCGACGAATCCCTCCCGGAAGGGCAGCGTTTCACGCACACCAATGTGAAAAAATTCAAGCGTGGCACCCCGCTGCTTCCCTCGGGCCTGCGCGGCCCGGTACGGATTCTCTCCGCCGAACGGTAAAGCCGGCGACGGTGGGATGGAGGAGGCCGGGATGATTGGTCACGGCTAAAGCGGCGCTCACACCAGGAAAGACCTGGTTCGTCCCACAACGGGTGTTTCCCCCCCGGCCTGGGTTTATGCTGGGCAGCATGAACGCAACGTTACGGTGGGCGGGATGGGAAAAGCCGGTTGCCCGATGGCTCGGCGTCCTGGTGATCGCCTGGGCGGCCGGCAGCCTGGGTTACCATTGGCGGGCGATCCGCGAACAGGCCGAAGTTTTCATGCCCATCCATCCGAACGCCTCGCTGGATTACTTCCTGGCCTGGAATTCGTTCGATGAAGTGGATGGCGCCAAAGCCATCCTGGAAGCCTCCGCGCAGCAGTTTATCGCGGAACTGCGGGATCGTCCCGTGGTGGGGGTATTCAAAACCCCCGGTGCCCAAGCCCTGGCCCCGGAGGTCCGGGCGCTGTGCTTTGCCCAGGCGGTGAAGGCTGTGGAACAGGAAATCAACCAGTTCAAAGGCACCCCCCAGGAGCAGGTGTTGGTGAGGGAATTCCTCCTGCTGCTGAAACGGGGCGGAATGCCGGGCCGCTGGCTGGACGAATACCTGGCTTTCCTCTACCAGCACCCAACCGATGATTTGGTGGGGGATTGGGCGCTGCAGGCGCGGGACATAAGCCGGGCCCTGGGACGGGAACGGGACTTGCAGCGAGCGTTCGAATACCTGGAGGCCAATCTTTTGGACGGGGAGCCCAAAAGGCGGGTGGCCCAACTATCCCAACCCGCCCCACCACCCGGGAGCGGAAGCGGCTCCTTGGCGCTGCATTACCCGGTTGAGCCTGGGCGTTAACCCAGCCAGAATATGGATTGGCTCCGCGCCACTATTTTTGGCCCGCAACGGCGCCGATGGCCCGCCCTGGGGCTGGGCCTGGCCGTCCTATTGTTATTTTTCAGGGCTCACTTCCTCCTCTCGCTGACGATGGGCGACAGCATGCTGCCCAGCTTGCATTCGGGGGATCTGCTGCTGGTGGCTCGCCGGGCCTACCGGGAGGAACCGCCCCGGAGAGGGGAGGTGGTGATCGCCCGGCAACGAGCCGGGCTGATCGTCAAACGCATTGTGGGGCTGCCGGGGGAGGAAGTCGAAGTCCGCGAAGGGATGGTATATATCAACCAGGCGCCGATCCAGGAAAGCTATCCGATCAAGCCCGGGGTCCTGGAAATCAAGCCTGGGAAATTGGGGCCGGGCAAATACGCGTTGCTGGGCGACAACCGGTCGCTGCTGCTGACCCACCAATTCCACGCCGTGGTCTCCAGGGATCAGCTCGTGGGGAAAGTCGTTGGGCGGCTCAAGCTCCCCTGGGGGACCATGGCCAAGCCGTATGCCTGCCCAAGGGATGAAAGCGATGGCGCCCCAGGTTTTCAGGCCAGGCTCGCAGGAACCGGTCCCGATGAGAGTGGAGACTCGCGGCGCGAGCGGACCTGGTGACCTTCAGCACCGGAAGCTGGGCGGGCGGCGGACACTCCAGAGTCCTTTGTTTGGTCAGACACCATTAATAGGTGAACCATTGGACTTCGACGCGCCGATTCAGCTCTTTGCCGGTGCCCAAGGGTTCATTCCAGCCCAGGCCGATGGTTTCAATGCGCGCGGAGTCGAAGTCATAACGTTCGATGAGCAGCCGTTTGATCTCCAAGGCCCGGTGTTTGCTCAAGTCCAAAGCCCGCTCGGAAGTTTGCTTGACAAACTTGTCGCCCCCTTTTTTCCGGAACTCCTCGACCATGGTATTATCGACATGACCACGCAGGAGCACCTTGGAGCCAGGGCTGACCTGCAGCAATTGCTTGATGACTTCGAGATTCCTTTGATTTTCCGGGAGGTTGATCCGCAAGGTGAAGGTGTTGGGTTCAAACAGAAAGCGAATATCTTTGCTGAGCAAGGGATCGCCCGGCAGCGCGGTGCCTTGCGAACGGATCGGGGCAATGGCCACTTTTTGGCCTTTGAACAAACCGGATTGTTCAATGGACTTCAGGGGTGTCAGTTCCAGGAATTCCCGGTCATCCGCCGGATTCTTAATGAGATCCTTCCCGTAAGCCTTCAGCGCGGCTTGATAAATGCCGGAATAATTCCCGGCCGCCTCGATCGAGCCGGAAAAAAAAGCCAGGTTTTCCGGCAGGTTGGATAAATGGACCCTGGTCAATTCGGATTTGGTTTTTTCCCGATCCCAACCAAAGGCTTTGGCAATAATTCCCAGGCAGGAATCCGGCTCGTCCCGCACCTGGCGATTGCCTTCCAGCAAACCAGCCACCAAGGCGGTTATTTTTTCAGGATGCTGGCGGGCAAAGCCTTTATTAAAGGCCAGTATATCCGCGATGATCAGCAGGTTGAGGCTGTCGGCCAGGATATAGGCCTGGCCTTTGCTCTGCGCGGCAATGTCAACGGTTTTCGGGGCCCAGGTGACGCAACCGGCCAGCAAACCGCCTCCGTCCTGGAGATCCTGGAGGAAAAGATCAC
>CAIMWS010000558.1 GCA_903845125.1 uncultured Verrucomicrobiota bacterium | reverse complement strand
ATCGCCGACCTGCTGAGCGCGCCCAGCTTCCCCGACCGCCCCGCCTACACCACGAACTTCACCAACTACCTGGAAGCGCCCATCAATCTTCTCGATAATTATGGGATGCGCGTGCGGGGTTTCGTGGCGCCCCCCAGCACCGGTGATTATACTTTCTGGATCAGCAGCGACGACCAATCGGTCCTGTATCTGAGCCCGGATACCAATCCCAAGAACAAGCAGTTGATTGCCAACGTGGCTGGCTGGACTTCCTCCCGGGAGTGGGACAAGGAAGTCAGCCAGGTTTCCCAGCCCATCCGTTTGGAAGGGGGTAAGCTGTATTACCTGGAAATCCTGATGAAGGAGGGGGGCGGCGGGGATAACCTGGCGGTTCGCTGGCAGCTGCCGGATGGCACCATGGAAGAACCGATGCCGGTGACGCGGCTGATACCCGTCTCGGTGGTGATCGATCCGCCCACGATTGTCACCCAGCCGGCCAATGTGGAGGCGCTGGAGGCGGGGGTGGCCGTGTTCCAGGTGGAAGTAAGCAACCTGGACAAGCTGGCGTATCAATGGCTGCGCAATGGCGTGCCCATTGCCCGGGCCACCAACGCCGCCTACACCAATCTCATGGTCAGCCTGGCCGACCAGGGCGCGCAGTATGGCTGCGCGATCACCAATATCCTGGGGGCCACCAATTCCGCCCGGGCGCAATTGTCGGTGATCCCGGACCAAACCCCGCCCGTCATCTTTTCCGTGCAAAATACCGGCGCCCGGACGGTGCAGGTGGTGTTTTCCGAGCCGGTGCAATTGGCCAATGGCCTGGATAGTTTCCAGCTGGACAAAGGAGTGGTGGTCACCAACGCGGTCGAGGGGAGTGAAACCAAGGTGATCCTCCTTTCCACCGCCACCCCCCTGGCCACCCACACCACTTACACCTTGACGGTCAATGGCATCACGGATCGGGCGGCGGCCGCGAACCGGATCGCCCCCAACTCCACCAAGACTTTCATCACCTCGGATTTCTCCCCGCAGGATATCGGGAAGCCGGCCTTGCCGGGGCTGTTCCAGCCGGTGGCTGATGGCTACCGGATCACCGCCGGCGGTTTGGATATCGGGGGGACGGCGGACCAATTCCAGTTCAGCTACCAGCAGCGGGCCGGCAATTTCGACATCCGCGTGCGCGTGGAGTCCCTCAGCTTGTCGGATCCCTGGGCCAAGGCCGGGCTGATGGTGCGCGAAAGCCTGGAGGCCGGCAGCCGGTTCGCCAGCGTGCTCGCCACTCCCGGCCCCAACGGCTGTTTCTTCGAGTCCCGCGCCACCAACGGGGCGGCGGCCGCCTTGCAGGGTTCCTGCCCGGTCAATTACCCGGCCACCTGGCTGCGCCTGAAACGGGAGGGCAGCCAATTTGATGGCTACGCCAGCCTGGACGGCGCCGCCTGGATCGCCTTGGGGTCGGTGCAAATGACGCTGACCAACGCCGTCTATTTCGGGCTGGCGGCCAGCGGGCACAGCTCCCTCCTGACCACCGTGGCCGAGTTTCGCGAGCTGAGCAATGTGGGCACCAACGCCACCGTGGGGCGGTTGCCCTGGAATTATGAGCCGCTCAGCGCTTCCAGCAAACGGACCAGCCTGGTCGTCTCGGAGATCATGTATAATCCCGCGGCGCGCAACGACGGGCGGCAGCTGGAATTCATCGAGTTTTACAACGCGGGCCTGGCCACGCTGAACCTGGGCAATTACCGGCTCGCGGGCGCCGTGGAGTTCCTGTTCCCGGCCGGCACGACCATTCCCGTGGGCGGCTTCCTGGTGGTGGCCAAATCTCCGGCTGATGTCCAGGCGGTCTATGGCATCAGCAATGTCCTGGGCGGGTACGCCAACCAGCTGGGCAACCGCTCGGATTCCCTGCGCGTGTATCATTCCGTGGGCGGGCTGCTTTTGGAAATCAAGTATGGCAGCCGCAGCCCCTGGCCGGTGGCCGCCGATGGCACCGGGCATTCGCTGATCCTGGCCCGTCCTTCCTACGGGGAGAATCATCCCCTGGCCTGGGATATCAGCAGCCGGGTGGGGGGATCCCCGGGCCAGCCGGACGCCTATGCGCCGGAGGCCTTGGATAGCCTCCTGATCAATGAAATCCTGGCCCATACCGATCCCCCCGAAGCGGATTTCATCGAGCTCTACAACCACAGCAATCTGCCGGTGGATGCCTCGGGCTGCGGCTTGTCCGACGATCCCGCGCAAGTGAAGTACGTTTTGCCGGCGGGGACCACCCTGGCCGCGCGCGGGTTTATCCACTTCACCGAGAGCCAGCTCGGCTTCTCCTTAAGATCCACCGGGGAAGGCATCTTCCTGTGGAACAAGGCCCGCACCCGCGTGCTGGATGCCATCCATTTTGACGCCCAAGCCCGGGGCACCGCTTACGGGCGGTACCCGGATGGGGCGCCCGCGTTCAGCGAGCTGCAGGCCAAGACCCCGGGCGCGCCCAACAAGCCCGGCCTGATCCGGGAGCTCGTCATCAACGAAATCATGTATCACCCCATCACCGGCCAGACCGGCGACGAGTATGTGGAGTTGTACAACCGGGGCACCAACGCCCTGGACCTCTCGCACTGGCGCTTTACGGATGGCATCAGCTTCACGTTCCCGGACGGCACCCTGATTCCCGGCCGGGGCTACCTGGTGGTGGCCAGGGATGCCGCGCATTTGCGGGGCAGCTACACCAATTTGAATGGCACCAACCTGGTGGGGGATTTTACGGGGACTTTGTCCGATCGCGGTGAGCACCTTACGCTGGCCCGGCCGGAGTGGGATCTCGTCACCAATTCGATCGGCACGATTACCTCCAACCGGGTTTATGTGGTGGTGGATGAAGTCGCCTTCGGGGATGGCGGGCGCTGGACCAAGTGGTCCGATGGCGATGGCAGCAGCCTCGAACTGGTGGACGCCCACAGCGATAACAACCTGGCGGCCAATTGGGCCGATAGCGATGACACCGCCAAAGCGCCGTGGACCACCATCGAGGCCACCGGCTTGCTGGACCACGGGGATTCGTCCTTCGGCATCGACAACATCCAGATCCTGCTCCTGGGCAAAGGCGAGTGCCTGGTGGATGACGTCCAGGTGCTGGACCCATCCGGTTTCAATTACGTGGTGAACCCCAGTTTTGAGGGGGGATTGAACGGGTGGCAGATGCGGGGGACGCACCACACCTCGGATTTTGAATCCACCACCGGATACAACAGCAAGCGGTCGCTGCATGTGCGCGCCTCGGCGCGCGGGGATACCGGGCCCAACCAGATCCAGGGGGCCTTGGTGACCTCCCTGAAGCCGGGCATGGTGACCACGATCAAGGCCCGGGTGAAATGGTTGCGGGGCAGCCCCCACATTCTGTTCCGGCTCCAGGGCAACTACCTGGAGGCGGCCGGCACCATGAACCTGCCCGTCGGCCCCGGCACCCCCGGCCTGGCCAACAGCCAGGCCAAGCCCAACCTGGGGCCGGCCATTTATGAGGTGGCCCATTACCCCGTGCTGCCGGCCGCCAACGAGCCGGTGCGGGTCACCGCCCGGGTCCAGGATCCGGATGGCATCCTCTCGGTGGTTTTGAAATACCGGTTTGATCCTTCGGTGACCCAGGCCAGCCTGAATATGGCTGACGATGGCAGCGGGGGCGACGAGGTCGCCGGCGACGGGGTTTACACGGCCACCCTGCCCGGGCAGATCAGCGGGGCCTTGGTGGCGTTTCAAATCCAGGCCACGGACCGGGCCGCCGTCCGTTTGACTTCCTCCTTCCCGGCCTCCACCAACCTGAGCTGCCTGGTCCGTTTTGGCGAATCGGTGATGCCCGGGGGCCTGGCCACCTACCGGTTCTGGATCACTTCCGCCACCCAGACCGAGTGGGAGACCCGCGAACGGGGCAGCAACGAAGCCCTGGATGGCACCTTTGTCTACGGGAACTACCGCGTGATGTACAATGTGGGCGTGCTCTACGGTGGCAGCCCCTTCCACTGGGGCAGCTATGACAGCCCCGTGGGCAACAATTGCTACTACAATGTGATCTTCCCCACGGACGACCGCTTCCTCGGCGTGACCGATTTCGGCCTGAATCCGCCCGGCAATGTGGGCAGCGATTCCACCGCCCAGCGGGAGCAGCTGTTCTACAAAATGGCGCAGGAATTGGGGTTGCCGGATGCGCACCGCCGGTATATCCACATGTTTGTCAATGGCGTGCGGAGGTCCTCCTCCTCCTGGCCATTTGAAGACGTCCAGCAGCCCAACGGCGAATACATTGCGGAATGGTTCCCGCAGGATCCGGACGGCGACCTCTACAAGATCGAGGATTGGTTCGAATACGATCCCAGCTACAGCTTCAGCAATTTCGACGCCACGCTGGAAAAATTCACCACCAGCGGCGGCTTGCTCAAGCAGGCCCGCTACCGCTGGTGCTGGCGCAAGCGCGCGGTGAAGGATTCGCCCAACAATTACACCAACCTGCTCCAGTTGGTGCAGGCGGTGAACACCCTGGGTGATAGTTATGAGCCTTCCGTGCTCGCGCTCGTCAAGGTGGACGAATGGATGCGCGTCATGGCCATGCGCCACGCCGTGGGGGATTGGGACAGCTACGGCTACCGCCGGGGCAAGAACATGTTCGCCTACAAGCCGCAGAACGACCTCTGGCACCTGCTGAATTGGGACATCAGCTTCTGCTACGGCCTGGGGGATGGAACCTCCTCCGACCTCTTTTCGGTGACCCATTTCGACGGCTCCGTGGACCCCATCACGGACCAGATGTTCAAGTATCCGCCCTTCCGCCGCGCTTATCTGCGCGCCTTTGAGGACATCCTGAACGGCCCGTTCCAGGATTCGCATTTCACCTCCTATCTGGATGAAAAATACAACAACCTGCGGGCCAACGGGCTGGCCGTCAGCACGCCCGCGCCGATCAAGTCGTTCGTCTCCGGCCGCCGGGATTACATCCAGCGGGTGCTGGCCACGAATGCGGCCAACTTCGCCATCACCAGCAATGGGGGCCAGGATTTCCGGACCAACCGGAACCTGATCACCCTGGCCGGCTCCGCGCCCATCGGGGTGGCCACGATCCGGGTCAACGGGGTGGCCCATCCCGTCTCCTGGACGAGTTTGACGAATTGGGTGATGCGCCTCGCCATCCCGGCCGGGGACAACCAGTTGCTGGTTCAAGGCTATAACTCCACGGGGGCCGCCCTGAGCGGCGCGCAAGCCACCATCCAGGTCTCATTTTCCGGATCGCTGGAGCGCCCCGAGGATTACCTGGTCATCAATGAGATCATGTATCACCCGGACATCCCGGATGCGGGCTACGTGGAAATCCACAACACCTCCATCAACCAGGCCTTCGATTTATCCCGCTGCGTGCTGAACGGGCTGGATTACGCGTTTGCCGATGGGACCCTCATTCCCGCTCAAGGTTACGTGCTCGTCGTCAAGAACCGGAGGGTTTTTGACGCGGTCTATGGCGCCGGCCTGCCCGTGGTGGGCGAGTATCAGGGCGTGCTCCAAAACAACGGGGAGACCCTCTCGCTCGTCAAGCGGGGCGCCTCGCCGGACCAGGATATACTCCTCAGCCAGGTGACTTACGATTCCCGGCTCCCCTGGCCCCAGGCCGCCGATGGCTATGGGCCATCCCTGCAGTTGATCGATCCCTACCAGGATAGCCAGCGCCTGGGCAATTGGACCGCCGTGGCCACCAATGGCGTCCTCCCGCCGCGCTGGAAGTTTGTGAGCGTCACCGGTGTGGCCTCCAGCTCGCGCCTGGAATTTTACCTGGACGGGGCAGGGGACGTCTTCCTGGACGATGTGGTCCTGGTGGAAGGCGTGGTTCCCCGCCTCGGCAACAACCTGGTCGCCGGGGGCGACTTTGAAGCGCCCTTGCCGGCCGCCTGGGAGGTCAGCACCAATTATGCGGAATCGCGCATCAGCACCATCGCCTATGCCGGGGGCGGCTCGCTGCATTTGGCGGCGGATGCCACGGTCACGAATCGCAACGACGGCGTCGGCATCACGATCAGCCCCGCGCTCAATGCCGGGGCCCGCTACACCTTGAGCTATTGGTATCTGCCGGGATCCTCGGATGTTCGTTTGACCGTCAAGCTGGCCAACGACGGTTTGGTCAGCGCCCATGGGGTGGGGCCGGACCGGATCGCCACCCGCACGCCGGGCCGGGTCAACTCCGTGCGGGCCACCCTGCCCGAGTTTCCCGCCCTTTGGCTGAACGAGGTCATGCCGGTCAATACGGGGATCATTGTGGATGCCACCTCCCAGGCCGCGCCCTGGGTGGAGTTGTACAACGGAGGCTCCCAGGCGGTCAGCCTGGCGGGCTATTATTTATCCGATAACTTCGCCAACTTGAACCGGTGGCCGTTCCCGGATTCCGCCGTCATCCAGCCCGGCCAATACCTCCTGGTCTGGCTGGATGCCCAGCCGGGCAAGACCACCGCGACCGAGCTGCATGCGGGTTTCATGCCGATCCCCGAATCCGGCCAGCTCTATTTATCGCGCCAGCAGCTGAACCAGCCGGCGGTGATTGATTACCTCTTCTACGGTGGGCTGGCGCCCGGCCAATCCTACGGCAGCCACCCCGATGGCCAGGCCAGCCAAAGGCAAATCTTCACCACCCCCACCCCGGGCGCGTCCAACCTCGCCACCCCGGTGCTGGTCTTCATCAACGAATGGATGTCCAACAACACCCGGACCCTGGCCGATCCGGCCGACGGCAGCTTTGAGGACTGGTTCGAGCTGTATAACGCGGGGGCGGCGCCGGTCGATTTATCCGGCTATTACCTGACGGACGATCCCGCCAACGCCACCCAGTTCAAAATTCCCAATGGCCGGATCATTCCCGCCCGGGGAACCCTGCTGGTTTGGGCGGATGGGCAGGCCCGCCAGAATGAGAGCGACCGCGATCTGCATGTGAACTTCAAGCTGAACCAGGCCGGGGACCAGATCGCCCTGTATTCCCCCGGCTTGAGCCTCATCGACCGGGTGGCCTTCGGGGCGCTCCCGGCGGATGTCAGCCAGGGGCGCCGTCCGGATGGCCAGCCCGGCCAAGCCTACGTGCTCTTCACCGATCCCTCGCCTGGCCAGCCGAATGTGCCAGTGGCGGTTCCGCCCCGGTTTACCGGCGCGGTCCTGGCTTCCGGAACCATCACTTTGACCTTCCAGACGGTGCCGGGCAAAACCTACCAGGTGCAATCCATCGATTCCCTGGCGGGCGGGGTTTGGCGCAACCTGGGCGATCCCATCGTGGCCACCGGCCGGGAGGCCTCCCAGGCGGATGGCTCCGTGGCGGCGCCCCAGCGGTATTACCGGGTGGTGGTGGCCGGGCCTTAGCCTGAGCCGGCCGGTTGGTTTTTACGCAGCAGAAGGCGGCTGGCAACAGCCGCCTTTATCATTCCGGCCCACGGCGCTCGGGGCCGGCCGGGCGGGTCTCCGGATCCGGCGAATCCCCGCTGGCGCTGCCGTCCGGATCCCCCGACCGGGCGCGCCCGGCCCGCAGGTTTTTCGACGGCACGTACTGCGCCGCAAATTGCTGGCGGAACGCGCCGAAGGTGCCCGCCTGCAGGTGCCGGCGGATGTCGGCCATCAGCTGCAGATAGCAATGCAGGTTGTGCACGCTCAGCATCCGCAGGGCCAGGATCTCCTCCACATTGAACAGGTGGCGCAGATAAGCCCGGGAAAAATTCCGGCAGGCAAAGCACTCGCACCCCTCCTCGATGGGGCCCATGTTCGCCTTGTTATAGCTGGCTTTGATATTCAGGGTCCCCAGGCGGGTGAAGGCCGCCCCGTTGCGCGCGATCCGGGTCGGCAGCACACAGTCGAACAGGTCCACGCCCCGGGCCACCAGCTCCACGATCTGGGCCGGGGTGCCCAGGCCCATGGCATACCGGGCCTGGCTGGCGGGCAGGTGCGGCTCCGCCAGCTCCACCGCCTTCATCATTTCTGCTTCCGGCTCCCCCACGCTCACGCCGCCGATGGCATAGCCGTCGAAGTCCAGGCTCGTCAGGGCCTTGGCGCATTCCTCCCGCAGGCCGGGGTCAATGCCGCCCTGCACAATGCCGAACACCAGCTGGCCCTCCGCCCGGGGCTGCGCCCGGCACTGCTCGGCCCACCGCATCGTCCGGTGCACCGCCTGCTGCGCCAGCCGGGGGCTGCAATCATGCGGCGGGCACTCATCCAGCACCATGGCGATATCCGACCCCAGGACCTTCTGGATCTCCATCGCCTCCTTTGGCCCCAGGAAAAAGGCCGACCCGTCCAGGTGCGAGCGGAACTCCACCCCGTCCGCCCGGATCTTGCGGATTTTTGCCAGGCTGAAAACCTGGTATCCTCCGCTGTCGGTGAGGATCGGGCGCTCCCAGCTCATGAACCGGTGCAGGCCGCCCGCTGCCCGCAGGATCTCCAGGCCCGGCCGGATGCACAAATGGTAGGTGTTGCTCAAAATGATCTGCGCCCCCGCCTCCACCAGCTCCCGCGGGTCCATCGTCTTCACCGTCCCCTGGGTGCCCACGGGCATGAACATGGGGGTGTCGATCACCCCCCGGGCCGTCGTCAGGCGCCCCAGCCGCGCCTTGCTGTGCGGATCTGTCTTAAACAATTCAAACATCCACCCCAGAGTGGCACATCATCCTCCGCCAATGCAAGGTTGGGAACGGGTGACCGCCGGGCGGCGGGCGGCGGGCGGCGGGCGGAGGTCCGAGGGCCGAGGTCGGAGGGCCGAGGTCGGAGGCAGCGTGGAGCCGAGAGCGGAGAGCGGAGAGCGGAGGTCCGAGGGCCGAGGTCGGAGGGCCGAGGTCGGAGGGCCGAGGTCGGAGGCAGCGTGGAGGGTCGGAGCAAGAGATAGCTTGGAGCGGAGAGCGGAGAGCGGAGGGTCTGGAGCGCAGAGCTTGGAGCGGAGAGCGGATCTTGGAGCGGAGAGCGGAGAGCGGAGGTCCGAGGGCCGAGGTCGGAGGGCCGAGGTCGGAGGGCCGAGGTCGGAGGCAGCGTGGAGGGTCGGAGCAAGAGATAGCT
>CAIMWS010000557.1 GCA_903845125.1 uncultured Verrucomicrobiota bacterium | reverse complement strand
GCTCGCAGCTCGCCCCCTGCTCGATTTAGCTCGCTTCCGGACGCCAAATCTTTAGAACAAAAAAGAACATGAGAACTGGAGTTCATCGACCCTGCTTACTCAGAGTTCTCCGGTGTCTTTTTCCCGTGAGTCAACGGGTCCATGCATTGGGAAGGGAGCGGATTAGGCCGCAGGTTTTTGAGGCAGGCGGGAAGCGAGGTATCCCGATCCAACCGAGTTACGGTTGCCATCTGCACAAGCGTGCCATCCTCTCTATCTGCTCCCCCTTGATATCCGGCGGCAAAAGCCCCATGCTATGGAAGAGTGCAAACAGTACCGGCTGTTTCAGGAGTCGCAGCCGGCCGGTGCGCTCGGGCAAGCAAGTATGGATAAACTGCTGGTTATTGATGATGAGGCGGACGTACAATACTCGTTCCGGCGGATATTCAATTCGCCGGATATGGAGTTGACGCTGGCTTCCAGCGGCGAGGCGGCGCTCGACCTGATTCCAAAACTTAAGCCGGACTTGGTCCTCATGGACATCCGCCTGGGCGGTCTGAGCGGCTTGGAAACTTTGCGGCGCATTCGCCAGTTTGACACCAAATGCCTGGTCATCCTGATGACCGCCTACGGCACCACCCAGATGGCCATCGAGGCCATGAAGCTGGGGGCTTACGATTATCTGCTCAAGCCGTTCGACCTGCCCAAGCTCAAAATCGTGGTGGCCTCCGCCCTCAAGGCTGCCCGCGACATGCGCCAGGTGGTCTCCTACGAGCCCCTGCTGGCTTCGGAAGATTATACGCTGGGCATCGTGGGGCGCAGCGACGCCATGCAGAATGTGTTCAAGCTCATCGGCCAGTTGGCCGCGTCGGACGCCACCGTGCTGGTCACCGGCGAAAGCGGCACAGGCAAGGAACTTGTGGCACGCGCCATCTACCACCATAGTCGGCGCAACACCCAGCCTTACCTGGCCATCAACTGCGCCGCCATCCCGGAAAACCTGCTGGAAAGCGAACTGTTCGGCCACGAGCGGGGTGCCTTCTCCGGTGCTGTGGGCCAGCGCATCGGCAAATTCGAGCAATGCCATCAGGGCACCATCTTCCTCGATGAGATCGGCGATATGAGCCTCACGATGCAGACCAAAATCCTGCGCGTGCTGCAGTCCGGGACCTTCGAGCGCGTCGGCGGCAACCAGCCCGTGCAGGTGGATGTTCGCATCCTGGCCGCCACCAATAAACCGCTGGATCAGGCGGTGGCCAACCGGCTCTTCCGGGAGGATCTGTTTTACCGGCTCAACGTGGTGCGCATCCAGATTCCACCCTTACGGGAACGCAAAGAGGACATCCCCTTGCTGGTTAACTATTTCCTGAAGAAAAATGCGGCCCACAGCCAGCTGGCGCCCAAATCGATTTCCCCCCAAGTACTCGAAGCCCTGCGGAATTACCACTGGCCCGGCAATGTGCGGGAGCTGGAGAATACCATTCAGCGCGCCACCGTGGTGGCCAAAGGCGAAGCCATCCTCAGCGGAGATCTGCCCGCCGAAGTTGCCAGCGCTGCAGCAGCCGAGCCTCCGATTCCCCTCTCCCCGGAGGCCGGCCAGGCTGAACCGCTTCAGGCACCGGCCGACCTGCGCCAGATGGGCCAGCTTCTGTTCCAATGGGCCCGCACCCAAAAGGATTTGAAAATATTGCCCGCCGTGGAGCGTGAACTGGTAATCCAGGCGCTCACCGAAGTGCGCGGCAACCAAGTGCAGGCAGCCAAATTGCTTGGCATCACACGCTCCACACTGCGCAAGCGGATCGAAAAATTCCAGATCCGCCAGGATCTAACGATCCGTTGAGCCCGCCGGAAAAAGATCCCCCCGGATCGCCTGGCCAAAGTTTCTCGTTCAGGGCGCGATTTGCAGGCACTTCAACTCCTGCTCATCCCGCAGCACCAATTTGCCATCCGCATAAGCGGGATTGCACCAGGTGGCGCCGCAAACCTGGGCGCTACCCAGCAGCCGCCAGGCGGCCGGGTCTGCCGCCACCAGCAACAACCGCCCGTTGTAGCCGAGGATCAGCAGGCGGTCCGCAAACGCCACGATCCCCGCATGCTCCTTGTCCAGCGTGCCCGAAAAAGGGTCCTCCTGGCTCCAGGCCTTTTGCCCGGTGCTCACCTTGACGCAGATCAGCTTCCGGCCCGGCCCCAGCCCATAGAGGTACTGGCCCACCACCGCCGGGCTGGCGAAATTGATGGCCAGCGGCTTCTCCACCCAGGCGCGCTCCGCCTTCCAAGTGCCGTTATCCCGGGACACCTTGATCCCGATCAATCCCGCCTGATAGCTGGAAGCCACCACCATGTCATCCAACACCATTGGCGTGATGGCGTGCCGCCCCAGGCGCGTCTGAACCGGCACGCGCCACAAGCACGCCCCATCAGCCGCCGCCACGCTCATCACCCCGTCCGCGGTGAAGGAGATCACCTGCCGTTTCCCGCCCAGGTCCGCCAGCACCGGGCCCGCGTGCCCGGGAATGTCGTCCTGGGATTTCCAGATCACCTTGCCCGTGCGCTTCTCGAAACACACCACGCTGGCGCCATTCGTGCCGCCCACGCCCACATACATCCGCTCCCCCTCGATCCACGGCGATCCCGTGTAGCCATGGCGTCCGGCGCCCGGCGCCGGCCCCCGCTCGCCCAGGAAATAGGCGTTGTAATCCTTCACATAATTCATGCGCCAGACCATCTTGCCCGTGGCCGCTTCCAGGCATTGGAATTCCCCCTGGCACGACTGCGCGAACACCAGATCCCCATCCACCAGGGGCGTGCCACGCGGACCGGCCGCGCTTTGCGTGTCCAAAAAGGCCGCATCCAGCGGAACACTCCATAGCGCTTTCCCGGTGCCGGCATCCACCGCCTGAACCATCTCCCGGCCCGCCTGGTTATCCATATGATACACCCGGCCACCAGCCACCACGGGCGATCCCAACCCCTGCCCCACATTGATCCGCCAAAGGACTTTCGGCTCGGCCGGCAGGCGCTCCGGAGCCGGTGTCCCCGCCGGGACATGCCAGGTGCCCTGCGGCCCCCCCCACCGGGGCCAATCTGAAGCCGGGGCGGCAACCGCCCAAAGCACAACCATTCCATGCAACACGTGAGTTCTTAACATGCATGCAAATTTATTTCCGCGCACCGTAAAAGAAAAGAGGGAATCCATGAATGGCGAAGAAGACGGATTGGGAAGAACACCGCATTTTCAAACCGTCAGTTTCACGGCATTTTCAGGATGCCGCTGAGATCCACTGCTCCTTCTGGCTGGTTTTCCCCCTCTGTATTACTCCGGCAAGCCTCCAAGCTGGCTATGGAATCAATGCTTCAAGACAATCGCAGAGAATATTGACTTGGATCAAGGCGGGAGGTGAGGGGCATAAGTTAATTATACCTTGTGCAATGCTCCTCTTATAGAAGGATTTTAGCCGCCGCCGTAATCCGGCTGTTGGCTGGTGCCCTGGTGTTTCTGGTGCCATCATGCTGGAGCCAGATAACAACCAACACTCCCGGAGTGGCCCCTACGGTTTCCACACCTGGCACCAATGCCCTATCTGCCAGTCCTGAAAACAATGCGGGCAGCGTGACCCCAAACGACACCGTCGCCTTGAAATTCATGCAGGTTTGTGCCGGGTGTCATACTTTTGGTGGGGGCAAGCTGACGGGACCGGATTTAATTGTAGCTTCGACCTGGCCCAAACCCGATCTGAAGACCAACATTAAACGGATGGAGGAAAAGGTTGGTCCGCTGGGGCCGGAAACGATTGAGTCGTTGGCGGATCTACTCAAGGACCCCCGCATTAAGGAGCGGTTAAAGGGGGCAGAGGCTGCAATAGCCAGGCAATTTGCCGCTAAAATGGCTCCGGGCTCGGCGGTTACGGGACGGGGTTTGTTCGATGGCTCCATTCCGCTGCAAAATGGCGGCCCGGCGTGCGCTGCCTGTCACTCAGTGGACGGGATTTCGCGTTTTCTCGGGCCTGATCTCAAACTGGTTTATCAAAAAATGGGGGAAACGGCTTTGGTCGGGGCCCTCCAAAAGGCCAATTTCAAGATCATGGAAGCCGCGTTTCGCAATCGTCCTGTCACCCCGCAGGAAGCGCTTCATCTGGTAAAGTACCTTGGATCGCTGGCGAATGGACCGGCCATACCCTCACAGTCGGTCCCGCTCGCTTTACTGGGTGTCGGTGGAACGGTTTTATTCTTCGCCGGGATGTTCATCCGACAACGACAAAAGAATTATGGACGGAGGGATTCACTGCGGCGAAGGAGGCCATAACATGAGTTGGATTAAAGACATATTCGATCCCCAAAAGCGCTCCTGGGAAGAGTTTTATCGTAATCGGTGGTCGCACGACAAAGTGGTGCGTAGCACTCACGGGGTTAATTGCACCGGGTCCTGCAGTTGGAACATTTACGTCAAGAACGGCATCGTGGTTTGGGAACTGCAGGCGCTCGATTATCCCATCATCGACCAGGAAATTGCCCCTTACGAACCGCGCGGTTGCCAGCGCGGCATTTCCTACTCCTGGTACATCTACAGCCCGCTGCGGGTCAAATACCCCTACGTGCGGGGAGTGCTTCTCGATCTTTGGCGCAAGGCGCGCCGGCAGCACGAAAATCCGTTGGACGCCTGGCAGAGCATCGTTTCCGATCCCGAAGCGCGGCGCAAATACCAGCAAGCCCGCGGCAAGGGCGGCTTCCGGCGCAGCACCTGGAGCGAGGTGAATGAAATCATGGCAGCCGCCAATCTGCATACCGTGCGGCGCTACGGGCCGGACCGGATTATCGGTTTTTCTCCGATCCCCGCCATGTCGATGATCAGCTATGCCGCCGGGGCGCGATTTCTCCAATTAATGGGCGGGGTGGCCTTGTCATTTTACGATTGGTACTGTGATTTGCCACCGGCCTCGCCCGAAATTTGGGGAGAGCAGACGGATGTGGCCGAAAGCGCCGATTGGTACCACTCAAAATTCATCGCCACGGTGGGATCGAACGTTCTAATGACGCGGACACCCGACGCCCACTTCCTGGTCGAAGCCCGGCATCGTGGCACCAAGGTGGTGGTATTTTCGCCTGATTTCAGTCAGACCTCAAAGGTGGGCGACCTGTGGATTCCGATACACCAGGGGCAGGACGGGGCATTCTGGATGGCGGTGAACCACGTCATTTTGAAGGAATGTCATGTGGACCGCCCGGTGCCTGGATTTGTCGATTATCTGAAGCGGTACTCGGATGCGCCATTCCTGGTGGTCCTCGAAGAACAAGCGGAGGGCCGATATCGCGCCGGGAAACTATTACGAGCGAGCCAGGTGGAAGCCACCTCGCAGGTGGAGAATGCCGAATGGAAGATGTTCATGCTGGATGAGGAGTCCAATGCGCTGCGCATGCCCAAAGGCATGGTAGGTCATCGCTGGCAGAAGCAAAAGGGCGAATGGAACCTGAAACTCGAGGATAGTCTGACCGGCCAGCCCATTAAACCAACCTTGCATCTGCTTGGCAAACACGAAGCGATCCTGCCGGTGGAGTTTGCGGATTTTTCCCTCGGAACCGGTGACCGTGCCAGCACACGCCATGTTCCTGTTCGTTATGTGGAAACCAAAGAAGGGAGGGTGGCAGTCACCACCGTCATGGAATTGCTGTTCGCCCAGCATGGGATTAATCGGGGAACGCCCGGCGATTGGCCAGCCGATTATTCCGACGATCAGCAACCCTATACGCCAGGCTGGCAGGAGCGATATACCGGGGTCAAAGCGTCAGTAGTCATCGAGTTCGCCCGCGAGTGGGCGCGCACGGCTGAACACACAGGTGGCCAGTGCAGCGTCATCATCGGCGCCGGGGTGAATCATTGGTACCACAACAACCTGATTTATCGTGCCGTGATCAACGCCCTGATGTTTTGCGGGTGCATCGGCAAAAACGGTGGAGGATTGAACCATTATGTGGGGCAGGAAAAACTGGTTCCCCAGGCATCCTGGGGACCGATGGCTTTTGCCACGGACTGGAGCGGACCACCCCGCCAGCAAAACGCACCGTCCTTTCACTACATGCATTCCGACCAATGGCGTTACGATCGCAGTTTCAACGAAATGTGCCCCGTGACCGACCAGGCGCACCCCATGGCACGGGGTCACACCGCGGACAAGCAAGCCATGGCCGTGCGCTGCGGGTGGATGCCCTGTTATCCGCAGTTTGACCAGAGCAACCTGGAGGTCGTCAAATCAGCCCAGGCTGCGGGGGCAAAAACCGACGAGGAGATTATTGCCTTTGTCGTGAAACAGCTTAAGGCGCGCAAATTGCGTTTTGCCATGGAGGATCCGGATCACCCCGAATGTTTCCCGCGCGTGTGGTACATCTGGCGAGGTAACGCGTTGATGTCTTCAGCCAAAGGACACGAATATTTTCTGAAGCATTATCTGGGAACTCACCACAACGCCATCGCCGAGGAGGTCGCCAAACCGGACCTTCAAGAGGTCACCTGGCACGACAAGGTGGATCTCGGCAAGCTGGATCTGGTGGTTGATTTGAATTTTCGCATGGACACGTCGGCCCTGTACTCAGACATCGTGCTGCCAGCCGCAACCTATTACGAAAAAAACGATCTGAACTCGACGGACATGCACAGTTTTATCCATCCGCTGCAGGCGGCTGTGCCTCCTTGCTGGGAGTCCAAGAGCGACTGGCAGATATTTCGGAACCTCGCCGAAGCCACGTCTCAAATGGCAGCCCAGCATCTGCCCGGGGTGTTCAAGGACATTGTGGCCTCGCCGCTGGCCCATGATACGCCGGCGGAACTGGCGCAACCCGCCGTCAAGGATTGGGCCAAGGGCGAATGCGAACCCATTCCTGGCAAAACCATGCCCAATCTCAAAGTGGTGGCTCGCGATTATTCCCGGGTATTCCAAAAGTTTGTCTCCTTTGGGCCGAATGTCCGGACGAATGGTCTGGCGATGCACGGAACTCACTACGATATCGCCGATGTTTATGACGCTTATCTGAAGACCAATCCAGTGGAGCAATGGAGCGGCCAGGTTTATCCCTCCCTGCGCGAGGACAAAGACGCGTGCAATGTCATTCTGCATTTCGCACCGGAGACCAACGGTGAATTTGCCTATCGCGCCTATGAATCCGAATCACACAAGACCGGCATCGACCATACGCACCTGGCCAAAGACACCCGGGGCGTGGTTTACACCTTTGATGATCTGATTCTACAACCGCGTCGGACCTTGACCACGCCGTTTTGGACGGGAATCACCACCGGCAAACGAACTTACTCAGCCTATTGCCAAAATGTGGAGGAACTCATTCCCTGGCGCACGCTGACCGGTCGGCAGCACCTCTACCTGGACCACGAGGTCTATCGCGCTTACGGGGAGCATCTCCCAACCTACAAGCCGCGCGCGGAAGCCATCCGAACCCGCGACCTGGTGCATTCAAAAAGTGGTCCTGGTTCCATGGTCCTGAACCTGCTGACCCCGCACGGCAAATGGCACATCCATTCCACCTACGGCGACACGTTGCGGATGAAGACGCTTTCCCGGGGAGTGTATCCGATTTGGATCAATGACAAGGATGCCGCCGCTTTGGGGATTGAGGATAATGACTGGGTGGAGGTTTTTAACGATCATGGGGTGGTCTGCACCCGGTCGATTGTAAGTGCCCGCATACCGCAAAGAACCTGTCTGATTTATCATGCGCCGGAAAGAACCTTGTCGGTGCCGAAATCTCCCGAGCGCGGCAACCGCCGGGCCGGCGGCCATAACAGCTTGACCCGGGCGCGATTAAAACCGCTCTTTATGATCGGAGGTTACGCCCAATTTACCTATGGCTTCAACTATTGGGGACCGCAAGGGGTCAATCGGGACACTTTTGTGATCGTGAAAAAGCTTTCCCAAATCAAATGGTGACCGGTGCAACCATCATAACGACTCATGAACAGAAAGCGTAAACAAGGGATGGATGTGCGGGCGCAGATCGCCATGGTGTTCCATCTGGACAAATGCATCGGCTGTCACACCTGCAGCGTGGCCTGCAAAAATGTTTGGACCGACCGTTCCGGGGCCGAATACATGTGGTGGAACAACGTGGAGACCAAGCCGGGCACAGGATATCCCTCGGTCTGGGAAAATCAGGAAAAATACAACGGCGGTTGGGTGATAAACTCTGAAGGTGAATTAAAGTTGCGCTGCCAAACCAAGGCCAGCTCCTATCTGAAACTCTTTTACAATCCGTTCCAAGCCACTTTGGACGATTATTACGAGCCGTGGACCTATAAATACGAAGACCTATTTAAGGCCCCGCTCGGGGACGATCAACCAACGGCGCGCCCCATTTCACTGATTACCGGCGAGCCCATTGACATCAAGGCTGGGCCAAATTGGGATGACGATTTGTCCGGATAGCCGGTTTACGCCGAAAACGACTTGAATCTCGACGCGTTAACCGAGGATGAGCGCAATCAATTGTTTGAAATTGAGCGCGTCACCATGTTTTATCTGCCCCGCATTTGCAACCATTGCGCGAATCCGGCTTGTGTGGCGGCGTGTCCGTCCGGAGCTCTCTATAAGCGGGGCGAGGATGGCATCGTGCTGGTGAACCAGGATCTTTGCAGCGGCTGGCGTGCCTGTGTGGCCGCCTGTCCCTACAAGAAAATTTATTTCAATTGGAAGACCGGCAAATCGGAGAAATGCGTGCTGTGCTATCCCCGCCTTGAAACCGGCCAAGCCCCGTCCTGTTTCCACTCCTGCGTGGGGCGAATTCGCTATACGGGGGTGTTGCTCTATGACGCCAGTCGTCTGCCGGAGGTGCTGCGCGTGCCCAATCAGGCGCTGGTAGAGTCGCAAGCCACCGCACTGCTGAATCCACATGATCCGGAGGTCATCACCCAGGCGCGTGCCAACGGAATTAGCGAGGGTTATCTGGAGGCGGCACAAAAATCGCCCGTGTGGAAATATGTGATGGAATGGAAGCTGGCCCTGCCCCTGCACGCAGAATACCGCACCCTGCCGATGCTCTATTATGTTCCGCCCTTGCTTCCGACCATGGGCAAGATGGAAGACGGCAAATATAATCATGCGGAGAGCAGCTTTTTTTCCGGTCTCAAGCAGGCGCGCATACCGGTTAAATATCTGGCCAGTTTGTTTAGTGCCGGCAATACCCAGGTCATTGAAACAGTCCTTAAAAAGCTCATGGCGGTTCGCTATTTCATGCGGTCCCAAACGGTCAAAGATTTGGATGCCAGGACCGTGGCAGGCATGCTGGAGGAGGTCAAATTAACCCCTGAGCTCGCCCGTGAAATTTATGCCATGACGGCGATTCCCACGGTTTATAAACGTTATGCCCTGCCGCCCATGCACCGCGAGGAGGCCATTGGTGCCACGTGCAGCCCCGAGACCTGCAAGGGAGGTGCTGGTTTCGGCTACAGTCAACCACCCAAGCGGGGTTTGTGAACCGAAATCCAGAAGCGCCAATCCATGAATAGGACTGATCCTCAATCCCTGATGTCCAGTCAGTCGGATTGTTCCTTGAACGAAAACGGCAGGGCATTGCTTCTCCTGGCCGAAATGCTGGATTATCCCGAACCGAATTGCTGGCAGCGTTGGGAAATAATCCGCGGGGCTTTGGCTGAGCTGCATCCTGGTGCAGGAGAGGCGATTGCTGAATTCGTCCGCGCTCTCCAGCAAAGCGACGATCCTCCCGAAGCGGTGTTTCTGCGAACCTTTGAAATCTGCCCCGTATGCAGTCTCTATCTGTCCATACACCTTTTTGGAGAAGAGAACTATCAGCGCGGTGAATTTATGGCGCGCTTGAAGCAGCGCTTGAACGAAGCCGGTCTCGATGACCGCAAAGAATTGCCGGATCACTTGGGGTTGGTGCTGCGATATTTCCCGTGGGCAGACGAAAATGAACGGCAGGAATTGGTGCGCTTTTGCCTGCTCGGCCCCGTGAACAAAATGATCGCATTGCTGGAGAGCAAGAACGGTTCCTCGCTTCCATCCGCCAGGAAGTTCGGAATTAATAATCCCCACCTGGCGAGCGATCCTGCCCCCCATTCTCCGTCTGCTTTGCCTGAAAACGCAGAGAGCATGGAGTCGGTCGATGCGAGTATAAGCCCGATTAATCCTTATGCCTTTGTATTACGAGCCATCGCCTTGACCTTGCACGATCTTTATCCCCGGATTCATCCCGAATCCATGCCTTCCGAACGACGACGTGATGCCAGTTGCACGCTCGCTTTTACGGCCGAGAGGAGCAGCACCCCATGCGGCGCCGGCTGTGCGATTCCCCCACCCTTGGTTCAACTACAATTGCCCCCGTTATGATGCCCGTGCCTTTTATCGACCAATTCTTGTTTGTCGGTCTGCCTTACCTCGCCATCGTGACCTTCGTGGTGGGTTGTGTTTGGCGCTGGTCGACAAACCGATTCAGCTACTCTTCACTTTCCTCCCAGTTTCTCGAACATCGCCAGTTATATTGGGGATCTGTTTCCTGGCACATCGGCATCCTGCTCGTTCTGGCCGGCCATCTGGTGGCCCTTATTTTCCCGGGGCTTTGGTCAGGTTTGATGTCTGTCAAGGCAGTGTTGTTGACGGTCGAAACAGTAGGAGCAGCGCTAGGATGCGTGAGTTTGGCCGGCTTGGTCACCCTTTTGTATCGGAGGATCACTTCCAATCGGCTGCAGGCCGTGACCACCCCCTTGGACATTCTGGTGGTGGCACTGTTAATAGGGCAGGTTTTGCTCGGGGTGACGACGGCGATACTATTCCCCTATGGCGCGTATTGGGCCCCTGGAACAGTATCCCCGTATCTTTGGGGGCTCCTCACCTTGCAACCGGACGCCACGTGTGTCGCTTTTTTCCCGGCTGTGTTTAAATTGCACCTGGTCGGAGCCTGGTTGTTGGTTCTCTTGTTCCCTCTTACCCGCTTGGTGCACATCGTCTTGCTCCCCTGGCAATATTTTTTCCGTCCCCCGCAACAAGTCGTCTGGTATGCACCGCGACAGGGCAAACAAGCGCACGCCCTCTCGCAACAATTGGAAACCCGGCGCGATTTTGCCAAGGGTGTGGCCGGGATCTCAGTCGCCGGAGGGCTCCTGTCGTTGGGCGTTTTCGAAAATTTGGTCCGCTATTTCCAAGGCCACCGACCGGATCCTAAGGTGGAGACCGATTTGTTGGAAAAGAAAATGGTACGCTTGAAGCAGGCCGCCGAAACACGTGAATTGGAACTGGAGCGTCAGCGGAATGAAATTATTTTGGTCGCCAAGTACGCGGAACTCCAAGCCAACAAGGGGAAGTACCTGACCGATTACAGCATGGCACCAGCGTTGGCGTTCAAAGGACCGGATGGCTGGCCATTGGTGATTTCCGCCAAATGCACCCACCTGGGCTGCACCGTGGGCAGCGAGATGAATGGCCAGGGAAAAATTCTTTGTCCCTGCCACATTTCCTATTTCGACGTTAAAACCGGTCAGCCGGATGCCGGAGCCCCTGCCAAAGCCCCCCTGCGCCATTTGGAGTGGGTATTGATCGATGCGCAAGGCAAGGAAATCGCCAGAAAAAGCAGCGGTCTGCCGGCAACTAATAATCCCGCTCTGCTGGCCCAATGCAGCGTATACATCGTGAAACCGAAGGAGACTCGTTAGATATGAAACTCGCTGAATTGATCCAAACGAGCCGGGAATATCTTTCCGAACGCCTGCCCCTGAAGCATCTGGATTTCCAGCACATGGTGGAAAAGAAAGAGGTGCCAGTACACCGCCTAAGCTGGGGGTATTATACCGGCGGCTTGGCGCTGTTCTTTTTTTTGGTCCAGGTGGTAACGGGATTACTGCTGCTATTTTACTATCAGCCGACCGTCAGTGACGCACATGCTTCCGTGGAATATATCACCGATCATGTCACCGGTGGAGCGTTGATCCGCAATCTGCATGCCTGGACTTCGTCGGCGATGATTTTGGCGGTGCTGGTGCATTTGCTGATGACCTTTGCGATGAAAGCGTTCGCACGCCCCCGGGAACTGACGTGGCTCAGCGGGGTGGCCTTGCTGGGGATCACCTTTGCCTTTGGCTTCACGGGGTATCTTCTGCCGTGGCACCAAATCGCCGTCAACGCCACCAAGATTGGCATGCAAACCATCGAAGCCCTGGGAGATTTTTTGCCCGGCTCAATGTCGGAATGGCCACGCTTGATTCGCGAGACGATTCAAGGCGAGGCCTCGGTCGGTCAAGCCACCTTGAGCCGATTCTACGCCCTGCATGTGATCGTACTCCCCTTCTCCATCGCAGCCATGCTGGGCTTGCACCTGCTCGGGATACAACTTCACGGGATGAGCCCAGGCATTGACGAGGAACCGAGAAAACAAGAGCGTTTTTTCCCCGTGTTTCTGATCAAAGACCTGTCGGTGTGGGGAGTGGCTTTCATGGTGCTGTTTGTGCTCGCCCTCTGTTTGCCATTCGAAGCCCTGTATGCGTATCCGCTGTTCGCGCCGTTTGATCCAAAAAGCTCCACGCCGGAAGGGATCAAGCCTGAATGGTATTTCTATTTTGTCTATTATCCGTTGGAGATCCTGCCGTTTTGGTTGGTTATGCTGGGCCAGGCAGTCGCGGGGGCGGTCCTGCTGGTGACCCCATGGATATTTCGGGGCACATCTCGAAAATCACTGCGTTTGCTGGCCTGGGGCGCTGCCGGGTACCTGCTGGCGATGACCCTGTTTGGCGAACAGATCTACCATTTGTTCAAGGGAGGCACACTATGAAACATCCGTTTAGGTATCGTTGGGGGATCTTCCTGACCCTTCTTTTGTGGACCTCCACCATGCGGTTACGGGCCTATCCGGAATTCCGTGAGTTTATCGTCAAACACTCACAAAAACCGGTGAATTGCGCCTTTTGTCATCAGCATTCCGACGGCCCGGAAGGCATGGCGGCGGGGCAGATTGGCGCTTTGAATGCCGACCAACTACAGCGGTTGGCCCGCGCCCGCTCGGCCTTCGAACCAGGACAGGCGGTGGATAGTCCCGTGTTAAATCCGTTTGGGAACTCCATCATTCAACGGGTGGGCAAAAAGAAATTCCTCGAACTGCGACTGCATCCGTCCGAGTTGGCGCCCCTGCTCGATCCGGCCAGCGATCTGGACCAGGATGGAATTCCAGATGTGAAGGAATACCTGGAAGGAACCCATCCCGTGAATCCCAATGACGGTAATCCCAGGATGCTCTTCTGGGTGAACCTAAAGCGTAATCTGCTGCCACTGGCCATGACCTTCAGCGCAACCGTGGCCGGACTTTTCGGATTGTTCCACTTATTACGTGGCTTTGACCGGGCCGCCCGCCTGTCCATCACGAAGGAAATAACCACCGAATAGGGAAGCCGCGCCGCATGGACCATAACGAAAACAGGAACATCCGAGTTCAGGCCGTCAAGCGATTCATACCGTATCCACCAATAACCAATAAATAATGACAACCACAAACTTAACCAAGTCCACTCGGGGGCGTTGGATCCAGGAATGGAACCCGGAAGATGCGCAATTTTGGGAAACTACCGGGCGTTCCGTGGCGAATCGCAATCTATGGATATCCGTGCCAGCCTTATTGTTGGCCTTTTCGGTTTGGATGGTCTGGAGCGTCGTGGTGGTCAAGCTCAAGGCCATTGGATTCAAGTTCTCCGAAGCGCAGGAATTCTGGCTGACGGCCCTGCCGGCATTGACCGGAGCCACCCTTCGCATTTTTTATTCCTTCACGGTGCCCATATTTGGCGGACGCAATTGGACCGTGATCAGTACCGTCTCTCTATTGGTGCCGGCCGTTGGCATCGGGGTGGCTGTGCAACGTCCTGAAACTCCCTATTGGGTATTCGTGATGCTGGCGTTGCTTTGCGGTTTTGGTGGGGGGAATTTCGCTTCCAGCATGGCCAACATCAATTATTATTTTCCCAAGGCCCGCAAGGGGACAGCGCTTGGGTTGAATGCCGGCTTGGGGAATCTGGGGGTGAGCTTTATGCAATGGTTGGTCCCTTTGGTGATTTCGGCGGGTTATTTCGGCGCCCTGGGAGGTGTGGCCCAGACGGCTGTGGAGAAGGGCGGCACACGCCATATCTGGCTGCAGAATGCGGGATTTGTATGGATTCCGATGATTGTCCTGGTGGTTCTCGCCGCCTGGTTCGGAATGAATAACCTGGAAGGAGCCAAGGCTTCCTTCCGCGACCAGGCGGTGATTTTTCAGCGCAAGCACAACTACATCATGTGCTGGCTGTACCTGGGCACGTTCGGGTCCTTCATCGGGTATTCCGCGGCATTTCCCAAGCTGATCAAAGTGGCTTTTGCCGATGTGGATCCATTAAAATATGCCTTTCTTGGGCCCCTGGTAGGCGCCTTGGCCCGCCCGGTTGGGGGATGGATTGCCGACAAGTTAGGCGGTGCCCGGGTTACTTTTTGGAACTTTCTGGCGATGATCATCGCTGTCCTGGGGGTGCTGCATTTTCTTAAATCCGGCAGCTTCACTGGTTTCTTCACCTCGTTCCTACTACTCTTTTTGACGACCGGCATCGGCAACGCCTCCACCTTTAAAATGATCCCGGTGATCTTTCTCAATGAACGCTTGGGCGAGGCAAAGGGCAAAGGACCAACCGCAGAAACTGAGGCACGCAAGGCTGCCGCCAAGGAATCCAGTGCCATTCTGGGATTCAGTTCTGCCATTGGAGCTTACGGTGGTTTCTTGATTCCTATCACGTTCGGTAATGCCATTAAAAACGGGGTTCCCCAGCAGGCGTTATGGCTCTTTTTGGTGTTTTACCTCACCTGCCTGGCCGTCTCCTGGTGGTATTATGCGCGTAAGCACGCCGAAGCGCCGTGCTAAATGGCAGGTGACTTTAGAATTATTGACTTCGGTCAAATCATTCCCAGAACTGCTGTGTTAACAGTAATGCCAATTAATGGCATTATGAGTTCTGAAACATCCTATCCCTCCCTGACTCCGATCGCTGACACAAAGAAGGAGACCGTGGCAATCTCTTTCCACACCCAGCGGGAGCGCACCCAGCGCAACGCCGTCCTGACCCTGTCCACTTTCGCTTTTACCGTCATGTTTGCCGTCTGGCTGATGTTCGGCATTTTGGCGATTCCCATTCGCAAGGAATTCCACCTGACCGAGGTTCAGTTTGGCTGGCTTACCGCTATTGCCATCCTCAATGGCTCCCTCTGGCGACTGCTGTTTGGCATTCTTACCGACCGATTTGGAGGACGCCTGGTATTATCGGTGTTGGTGGCGTTGACGGCCATTCCTGCTTTCCTGGTCAGCCGGGCGCAATCCTTTAACGAGCTGCTGATATATGCTCTTCTCGTCGGCATGGCAGGGAACGCTTTTTCGGTGGGCATTGCCTGGAATTCCGCCTGGTTTCCTCGTCAGAATCAAGGCTTTGCCTTGGGCGTTTTTGGCGCTGGCAACGTCGGGGCTTCCGTTACCAAATTCATTGGACCGGGATTGATCGCGTTCATGCCAGCCGCCGGATTTTTTAACGGATTTGTCCCGGGCGGTTGGCGGTTTGTGCCCTTTCTTTATTGTATCCTCCTGCTCCTGACGGCCATCGCCATTTGGTTTCTGACTCCCGCCGAGGACCGAAAACCGGGCCGGGGGCGCCCGTTGGGCCAGATGCTGCGCCCCTTGCGCCAAGTGCGGGTTTGGCGGTTCAGTTTATATTACGTGGTGGTATTTGGCGCGTATGTGGCCTTGTCGGTTTGGCTGCCGAAATATTATGTGGACGTATTTCAAATGCCGCTGCAGAAAGCCGCCCTGCTCACCGCTTTGTTTATTTTCCCGGCCAGTCTGCTACGTCCTTTGGGGGGATGGCTGGCGGATCGGATAGGGGCGCGCCGTGTCATGTATTGGGTGTTCGGCACCATGATGACGGCTTTGTTGTTTTTATCGCTTCCCAACGGTCAGATCCTGCTATTTAGGGCAAACGTCAGCGATCCGAACGCCGCGCACGAGGCCTTTCGCTTTGTCATGTCCCCGGCGCTATTCACAGTGCTGGTTTTCATCGTCGGGGTGGGCATGGGCATTGGGAAGGCGGCGGTTTATAAATACATCCCCGAATATTTTCCCCATGACGTGGGAGCGGTGGGGGGCTTGGTGGGTTTGCTGGGAGCGTTGGGTGGCTTCTTGTTGCCGCTGTTATTCGCCTACGGCGCCAAAATCACCGGTTTTCCCCAGACCACTTTTTTTGTATTGTTCCTGATCACAGGCATCAGCTATTTGTGGTTGCACCTCGTGGTGATGCGCCTTTTGCGTCAGGCCACGCCTGATTTGAAAACCCGGTTCGATGAAGAACATTTGCCGGGAACCGCAGAAGTCACGAGTTGATCGATCATCCATGTTGCTCGTTCGCCATATTTACATCTCGGCCGGCCACAATTTTTCGGTCATCAAGGCCAACCGGCAGGACAACATCCCATGCTGGAGGTTGCGCAAGCGGATTGCGTGGCCGGCCGGGGATTGCGAGGCGACCGCTTTTTCGATTATAAGGAAATAGGGCTATGCACTTGACGCTTGTTATTTTTTACTCAGTGCGCTACCCAAAACGGGTCCCAACTGTACCGCCTGCGTGATCAACCGATAAAAGAGCAACCCACGAGATTTGGATGTCCGCCGTTTAAATCGAAAAGTGTATTCATCCAAATAGTAATCCAGGTGCGAGCTTTGCACGACTCCTTGATGAGTCCACAACAGCCATCGCATCAAGAGCGACGCGACTCGGTTCGCCAATGGCAGGAGGTTATCACCCAAGCCAGGGGTTTCTCGAATGACCTGGTGCTGAAAGCCAAATCCCGGCAATCCATTGTATCATCGCCAGCCATCCGTATGGACTTCCGATCCAGGTTCGACCATCTGCTGCACCGCCGGTTCGAGACTCTCGCCAGCAGCGTTTGCTACTCGACTCAAGCGAATTCAACCGATGCCTTTTTCCGCCTCTTGCGCCGCAATGACCACCAAGGTCTTGCCCGCTGCTCTGCGGCCTCGTTTTCCCGACCGCTCTCCGCCAATGAAAATTACATCCACCTCAACCACGCCGGAAAGCCGATCACATCCTGGCCGGACCATAGCCCGCCGAAGTTTGTGCAGCCAATTCCAAGCGGTGTGATACCTACCCAACCCCAGAACCAGTTGCAGGCCCAAGGCACTCACACCGCACTTCTGACTGGTGACATATCACAGGGCTTCAAACCAAAGTCGCAACGGCTTGTGTGTGTCGTGAAAGAGGGTGCCTGCAGTCGCCGAAACCTGGTAATCGCATTGCACGCACCAGAACTTCCCTCGGTTCATAGTCCAAGCCTCGTTGGTCTGGCATCGTGGGCAAACAAATCCATCCGGCCATCGCAACTTCGCGATGTAGTCTCGGCAGGTTGGTTCGGACGCAAACCACTCGCGAAATTCGATGATCGTCTGCGGATACGGTTCCGCAGGCACAGCCTCGCAGGCAACCAACAAGCGTCAAGTGCATAGCCCTAAAATCTTAATATTTGTTGGTAATACGCCCCCAAAGGCAAACGCCCATAAGAAACCGGGCGCATTGAGCACGATCCACATAATGAGAAGCGCCGGGTGGTAGCTCCGGGTGGTACGCGAAAAGCAGGTTCCCACCGCCCGGCCACCGGCCATAAATGGCACAAACGACATCCACTCCTATGATGAACGCCCAAACCACAACGGCGAGCATGATTGATATAACTTACTAATGGTATTGTCTTTTTTATTATTTTCAGATAGATGATTTGAATATTGCACTGATTTTGATGTGAAAGGCTATCATTATGAGCATTCCATATGCTTTTCGGCCGCGCAAACTTTTTTCTGTAAAATCTTTTTTCACGAGGGTTAAACCGAGGGCTGGGGATTGGGTTGCATATTGAGGTAAATTTTTCCGATTTCCCATTGATCGGAG
>CAIMWS010000556.1 GCA_903845125.1 uncultured Verrucomicrobiota bacterium | reverse complement strand
GGGGGATCCTCACTGCTGCAGTTGGGAGTGGTGCTGGTGCTGATCGGGCTCGGTTTCAAGATCGCCGCTTTTCCGTTCCAGGTATGGGCGCCGGATGTTTACCAGGGCGCCCCAGTGCCCACGGTGGCCTTCCTGGCCATGGGCTCCAAGGCGGCCGGATTTGTGCTGGTCATCCGCGTTCTTTACCAGGTGGCACCCGGCCTGGTGGCACATTGGAAGCCGCTGCTGATTGTCGTCACTGCGGCCACCATCCTTTATGCCAACTTGTGCGCCATACCGCAGCGAAACCTCAAACGGTTGATGGGTTATTCGAGCGTGGCCAATGCGGGATATCTGCTGCTCGGCATCGCTTCCTGGACCACTGGCGGACTGAACGCCCTGTTGTTCTACCTGCTTGCTTATTTGTTCGCGGTGATGGGCATCTTCCTGGTTTTGGCCTGCCTGCCCACGCCGGATGGACAATTCGATTTCCGGTCTTTGGCTGGTTTGCACCGCCGTTCCCCGCTTCTGGCCGCTGTGTTGCTGGCGGCCCTGGCTTCCCTGGCTGGAATCCCACCCCTGGCTGGCTTCTTCGGCAAATTCCTGCTGTTAAAATCCCTGGTGGAGGTTTCCGGTACCCACCCGGGGTATCCTTGGCTGCTGGGACTGGCTTTGGTGGGGGTGGTGATCTCCGTCTATTACTACTTCGGCATGGTCCGCGCGGTTTTCTGGTCAGCAGAGGCAGAGCCGGGAGAGACTGTGCGTCTGGATTTCCGCCAGAAATGTTTTGTCTATTTCTGCCTGGCCGGAAATCTGATCCTGGGATTGATGCCTGATTGGTTCCTGGGCTGGGCGGATCAGGCCGTCAAATCGCTTCATTTTGTGTAAGCCGGCGGTGGGCTTTTATGGAGGCCAAGCGAATCCTTTTGCTGCTGGCGGATTGGGAGGGAAAAGAGAATCTTGCCCAATTCCTCTCCCCTTTGAGCGGCGATTGGGATATGGTTTTTTCCCGGGGTATCGCCCAGGCACTGGAACTGATGGCCAGCAACCCATTCCATGTGCTGGTGGTCGACCCTACTTTGAACACCCTGGCTCTGGCTGAATTCATTAACCGGGTCAAAATGCGACATCCGGATGTTTCCGTTTTTGTCTGGTTTGAGGTGGAGTCTGTCCGCGCCTTGGAGGGCTGCCTGGGGACCAGCCTGCAGACCCTTTCCTGGGATGCGGGCATCACTGTGATCCGTGATTCACTCAAACGGGCCATGCATTTGCGGAACTGGCTGTCGAGCTACAATACCCGCAGCCTGATCGCCAAAATGAAGGAGGTGCCCAGTCTGCCGCAGCTTTACACCCAGATCATGCGAGTGCTGCAGAATCCCGCCGTGGAGATGGAGGACATCGCCGTACCGCTCACGCAGGATCCGGCTTTGTGTGCCAAGCTGCTGAAGACCGTGAATTCCGCTCTGTTCGGCCTTTCCAATCCCGTGGCCAATGCCTACGAGGCCATCATGTATCTGGGAGTTGAACGCACCAAGAGTCTGGTGCTCTTTTCCCAGTTGATTTCGCAGGTCAATACCTTCCGCTGCCGGCGGTTCTCGATCGACGCTTTGTGGCACCATTCGCTCCGCTCCGCCGCGTTTGCCCGGTGGATCACCCAGGAGGAAGGCTGCGAAATGCCGCTGGCTGATGAAGCCTTTACCGCCGGCCTGCTCCATGATGTCGGCCGGCTCCTGCTCGCCGCCAACCTGCCGGATTTATACGACTTTGCGCTCAACCTGGTCCTGCAGGGAAAACACGACCTGGCCGCCGCCGAAACGCAGGTTTTTGGGATCACGCACGGCGAGATCGGGGCCTGCCTGCTGGGGATGTGGGGCCTTCCAGTATCGATCCTGGAAGCCGTGGCCTGGCACCATTCCCCGGGTGCCAGCGACTCGGCAGGATTTTGCGGCCTCACGGCGGTTCACGTAGCGGATTCGATGGAAAACCTCATGCAAAACATCCAGCCGGGCCAGCCGGGTGCCGGGCTGGACATGCAATACTTGGCGGGCCTCGGATTTAAAGACCGGATCCCCGTCTGGCGTGAGTTGTGCACCACCAGCATCACTTCCTGATCTCCCCATGTTTCGCGCGGCGCTCATCCAAATGCGGGTTGAAGGTGGCCAGCCGGCGGCCAACCTTGACCGTGCCTTGGCACTGATTGATCAGGCCGCGCGGCGCGGATGCCAGCTGGTGGTTTTGCCGGAATGCATGCCGCTGGGGTGGACCCATCCTTCCGCCCGCCAGGCTGCTGAGCCGGTTCCCGGCGGGCTGGTCTTTGAACGGCTCCGCCAAGCCGCCCTGAAGCAGCGGCTCTATGTTTGCTCCGGCCTGGTGGAGCGATCCGGTGAGCGCCTCTACAACTCAGCCATTCTGTTGAATCCCGACGGCGAACTTTTGCTCCGCCACCGCAAGATTAACGAACTGGATATCGGCCACGATCTGTATGCGCTGGGGGATCAAGTCCAGACCGTGGAAACACCCCTGGGCCGTTTGGGGCTGATGATTTGCGCGGACGCCTTTGTGCGCGGCCAGGCGATCAGCCGCACGCTGGGATTCATGGGCGCGCAGGTGATTTTGTCGCCTTCCAGCTGGGCGGTGCCCGCGGATCATGACCACGATCGGGAGCCGTATGGCCAGCTTTGGCTCGATAACTACTGCCCGGTGGCTCGGGATTTTGCCCTTTGGATCATCGGTGTGAGCAACGTGGGTTGGATCACTGGCGGCCCCTGGCAAGGGCGGCGGTGCATCGGTTGTTCCCTGGTGGTTGGTCCGGATGGCAAAGCGGTGCTGCAAGGCCGTTATGGTGTGGATGCCGAGGAAATCCTGGTGGCCGAGATCGAACCCCAACCGCGTCCGGCCCAAGGCACTGGCTGGGAGGATTTATGGCGGAAACGAGACCTTGGTTAAGCAGGGAATCCGGTGCCGAAAGGAATCGGCGAGGAATCGGCATTGCCATTCAGGGGACGGTTGTTACGCTGGCCTCCATTATGAAAAAACTCACCTTTACCGCATTATCCCTTGGTTTTTTGCTGGTTTGCCTGGGGGGCGATGGCCTGCTGCAAGGGCCATCAACGACGATTCCACCAGCCTGGATCGGCAAGGTCACGGATGCCGCGCAGTTGCCCATGGACCGCAGTTCTTGGGGCACACTCCAGTGGCTGTGCAATAACCAGTTGATGCCCGGTTCCGAACAGACGGTGGGCCTGGCCACGATCCTGCCCGGCAAACAGAATCCGGTGCATTACCACCCCAACTGCGAGGAGGTGCTCTACGTGATTTCCGGCCAGGGTTTGCACAGCTACGATGGCGGCGCCATCCTGCTGAAGGCCGGCATGACCATCCGCATCCCCGCCAAGGTCAAACATAACCTGGCCAACACGGGCACGGAGACACTGCGGACGCTGGTTTCCTTCTCCAGCGGGGACCGCAAGACGGTTTTCCTGGAAGAGGTGAAGAAATAAAACGCCACCAATACGATCCTTACTGAGGACCGGTCGGCCTCCGTCCCACCCCATTATTCCTTGCCGGTAGAGATGGGATTCAGCCCTTTTCGCAGTTCACAGGTTTCGTCCTGCAACAGGTCAGTGGGCCCTATACCGCTCACGAGAATTGACCCGGGTCTGCTC
>CAIMWS010000555.1 GCA_903845125.1 uncultured Verrucomicrobiota bacterium | reverse complement strand
GGCCAGGCCGAGTGGGATGGCTTTTACCGGGCCATCAAAAAAGTGTTCCCGAATCGCGAACCGGTGGACGTGCCCCGCACCCACGCCATTTTCCACTGCCTGATGGACATCCCCAACGACCGCTCCTTGCAGACACCCAATATTAATGCGGCCATTGCCAGCCGCGAAACCGGCATCACTTGGGAGGATAACCATGCCGGCGGCAATACCCGGGAAATCCACTTCCGGGCTGTTTTTGATGACCACGACCGGATGATGGTCTTCATGTGCCACAACACCGACAACGGAGATGGCTGGGAGGAGGAAGGCAGCGATCCGTGGTTCTTCAGCACGTTTTCGGAAAATAAAAATTTCCCCCTGGGAATCAATATCATTGTTTATGCCATGACCCATTGACTGCGCAAATTTTGCAGACCAGCCAGAATTCCGGCAACCCTGGGTGTGCAAAATTAGGTCCGATGACCGATTCAGTCCCATCCGCTTCCGTCGCGATTCAGGCGAATAATTGTTGGTCAGCGCTTGGCACGGTCTGCAGTGGATGATAAGCGGAAATCCGTTGGGTCAATGCCTTCCATAAATGGCAATGCGAATCGGGATATTTCAGTTTAAAGCGTGGGGATAGCGAGCAGGCGCAGCCCAGCGCCTCCAGATAATAAAAGCAAGCGGCGCAACGGGGTTCTGTCTTGATGGCGTTTTCAACCGTGTGGTTCAAAACACCGCCCCCGTTTTCTACAATCGCATCGTTCATAGGTTGGGCGAAATGACAAATGCCGATCCGAAATCCGTTATGGAATTATAAGCATTATTTATGCCAGGACGATCCCCAACGCCAAGCAACTGGGAGGCCATCCGCTTTTACTGGCTGCTTGTGTGTCTTGCGTCAGGCTTGAAACCGCTTGCGCAGCGTGCCCGGGAGAATTTATTTTGTGGAGGCTGATGAAACGCCGGCGATTCAAAACCTTGCGAACTGTCCAGGCTGGACAACTTCACCACCACGTTTACGTGGTGCTCCTGGATCCGGCGGCGGGCAGGCTGGCCAAACTTCGTGCCGCCAATCCGCATCGTGATCCCACCAAACCATGTGTTTACGTGGGAATGAGTGGTTTACCGCCCGGGGAGCGGTTCCAGAATCATAAAAATGGGATCAAAGCCTCCTCCATTGTAACACGTTACGGCATCCGCCTGCTGCCGGAATTGTTCACGCACCTCAATCCCATGCCCTTTGAAGCCGCTACCCGGATGGAACAGGACTTGGCGGAGGACCTGCGCCGAGCAGGATATACCGTGGCAGGTGGGCATTGAACCACGTGCGCGGGGCGGAAAGGTTGACTGATTGGTGCAGGCTGTTGGTCGCCATGGGTCCACTTCCGTCATCAATTCTGTCGGAATCAAAGGGCTGGTGCGGCGATGGGATTCGCCGATCCGCATGAGATCAGCCCGGTCATTCAGCCGCAACGATGGCCGGCGGGAGCCATCATGCAAGGTCCACAGTGTCCCTTGCCAGGTCTTACCGCGCCGCCACCGGAACCTCTACGCCCAATAAAACCGTTGACTGGATTCGGTCGTGGAAAGCGCCATTGAGGAATCGATGGTCAACGCCTTCCGCAACTCGCTGCCGGAAAGGATGGTTTTGATGGGGCAAGGAAATTTCTCCACGCAAAATCTGCCATGCGCAAAGCTTGCACCTCTGCAAAATCCGCATCCAAAGTTACCAAATGTCCCTCGTAGTGGGTTGGGGCCAGACCGCCGATGAGGCCAGAAGGATGCCCGGCGGATTGCAGACAACCCACCACTGAGCGCAGACCATTGCCGGCCCGCATCTTTCACCCTAAGGCATCCTGCTGCGCTAATAAACCACCCCGGCGCTTCAAGCTTATCGCCGTCTGTGAAACGGGTCCCCCAGGTTGTTTTCATAAAAAAATGGGGTTAAAACCACTAGGGGATCGGCAAATGGCATTTAAAATTTCAGCTGCGCCTGGTAAAATCGGTAAAATAGCCCCAGGAGGCGCATCCAAACAAAGGTGATATACATTGAAGCGGCGCCCAACAACACCTGCCCAAAAGAAACGAACCAGGAAACCTTGGTAACCGTAATTGCCGGCTCCCAGGCAAAAGTAACGGTCAGAAAAACCCCCAGAAACAGCACCAGTACGGTGTAGGCTGCCGGCGCTGCGGCTATCGAGCGGATCACGGTAACCGGGTTGGCGGCGGAAAGGCTTTCGGTGATGACCAGGCCCAGGAACGCCATGGGGAAATAACCTGCCCCCAGCGCGATGGCCAGCGGATGATACCAGCCCGGCAGGCCGGGAAACAGGCGGCTGACCGTGGCTGGCGCGAAACAGAGGAAGCCCAGAATAAAATACCGCCCGAAGGTTTCCTTGGCAGATTCCCAGTCAAAATCGTAAAACGGCAGCGTGGGCAGCTGGGCCTCACCGCGGGCGGTCGAGTGGATGATGGCCTGGCACAAGGTAAACAGGCCAAAGCCAATAATGAGCCCGAGCGGGAAGCTCAGGAATTGCATGGGCCCGGCTGGGAACAAGGCAGCCAGGAATTCCAAGCCTGTCACCACCAGGATCAGGAACCACAACTCACTGTGCAGTGGATAGCCAAAAGCGCCGGGAACCTGCCCGAAAAAGGTTTGTGGTGTGGCGGGAACTACCGCCGGGGCCGGGGCCGGTTTGGGGAAGGCCTGCATCGGCATGCGTGGCGGCAGGGAGAACAGCGTCAAGGTGGCGGAGCCGATGGCCACTGCTTTGCCTGATGGAACTTCAGTTTCCTGGACCCGTTGGCCATCCAGAAAAAGGCCGGCTGCGGAATCCAGGCAGCGGATTCTGGCGGCCGAGCCCTCCACCTCCAACTCAGCGTGAAAGCCGACCACTGAGGGATGATCGATCACGATGGAATTGGTGGCTTCCCGGCCGATGGTGTAGGTGCCGGGGGGCAATTCGACCTGTACGGTCTGGCCTGTGCCGGGATTGATGGTTAATAGGAGGCTATTCATAATCACGGTCTGGCTGGCACTTTTGCCCGCTGGCTTCGCTGTGTGCTCGTGCCAGCGCATCTTCCATTTTCAAAGTTGAGTTGGATCAGGATTAATTCTGTTACGCATTCAAGTTGAGACTAACAATCCAAGGCCAAGCACAAATGCTGCGTAAGCGTTCTCTATCGAAGGCTAACCTCGGCAGACCCGTTTGCAGGGTGCCCACGACACCTTCCATGTCTGAAAACACGCGATTGGGAAATTCTATCTCGCGAATTTCGTCCCGCAAATGCTCCTGCGGATTGAGTTCAGGGGAGTAGCACGGCAGACGACTCAAACGGATGTTCTCTGGAATCACCAGATCTTTGGCGACATGCGAACTGGCCTCATCGACCACCATAATGATGAAGTCGCGCTTGTGAGCCAGGCTCACTTGCTCAAGAAATTTACCCATGTGCTCAGTATTCATGGCAGGAGAAATCATCCAGTCCAAATCGCCTTCAATCGGACTGACCGCTCCATATACATACTGGAATTCTCGCTCATAACCATTGTCAAACACAGGGCGGTGCGGAGCAGGCGCCCAGCAGCGCCGAATCCGCACCATTCATCCAAAGCGCGCCTCATCTTGAAACATCAAGCGCAGGTGTCGTCCTTTGACCACTTTGCGGGGCAACAGGGTTGCCAGAACTTCTGGGAGTTTCTTTTCCATTCCTCTTGCACCTCTGGCTTGCTCCTGGGATGGCGGGTATCGGGCGCTATTTTTCGCCATCCATGTCGGGCCAATAGTCGGTAGACTACCGACGGTTTAACCGGCTTGCCGAGTTGTTGCGCCAAAGCGGCTCGTATTGGAGAAACGACGACGAGATTACCACTTGCGGCCTTTTCCAGCCAAGGTTTTAAGAACGCCACTTCCTCCTCCTGGGTGAGCAGGGCTTGTCGGCGTCCGCCCCATTTTACCGGCGGTTTTGCCCCCGCTGTATTATTCGTGCGAAAGGCCGCTTGAAGCCGTGCTACGGTCGCACGCCCCACACCAAGGGCAGTCGCGGTTTGTTCGAGAGTCGCCCCCAACAAGGCCGGCAGAAGGACTGCCTGGCACTGGCGCAGGGATTCAACAGAAGTTGCGGTGGCGGCATTCATTTGTGCCTGTTTTGCTACAAGTTCATCAATTCGACGGGGTCTTGCCATGTCGATAATCTTCCACTGTTAGTCTCATCTTGAAAGTGAATTATAATAATAGCCGAACACAACTTCCAAGGTGGCTGACCAAGTGAAGGTTTCGTTGGCTTCGCCGGGATGTGAGCCGGCACCACGGGCCACGCAACCTCAACTCATGATATATCTATCCAGGCCGACGCCATTGCAAAACGCTTTACCGCTTGGGCGGGACGGCTTCCCGGACAACCGCGCCCAGTTCGGGGCTGAGAATCAGCACGGCCAGGCGGTCGGCGTTTTCCAACTCGTTCGTGTTAAGGGAGGCGTAGTCGAAACGCCCGCGCAGGTCGGTGTAGCCGTCCTTGAAGAACTTCACTTCGCCGGCCTTGGTCTTCATATAGACTTTGACGTACGCGGTGGGGACGGGTTGGCGGGTGTCGGCATGAGTTACGGCGAGCTGGCCATAGGCCTCAATCATTTGGACCTTAATTGTGTTCGCATAATAGGCCTGGGTCTTGCGGAGGCCAGTGGCCAGAGCTTCGACCATGACGTTCCGGGCGCGGAACTCCGGCGGGATTTCCACGGTGAGCATTTCCTTGCCCGCCGGCAGCTTTACGGTCTGGCTGAGCACGGGCCGGATGAACGAAAACTGAGCGGCTCCTTCTTGCAGGAACGGGCTGCGGGAGAACAGCAGTTCGAGGTCCATGGGATAGAAGTTGAGCGTGCAGCCTTGGAGATTGCGATAGTCCAGCCGGATGTGGCCAGCTTCGACCTGCATTTCCAGCGCCGGCTCGGTGGCGGCCAGTACCCCCTGCGTTTGGTCGCGGCTTTCCTGGTCCGCCGCGGAGGCGGCCCTGCCGGACAATTCGTCGAGCTGGGTCAGCAGTTGGGTGAAGCGGTTGCGCCAGCGGACCACCGGCTCGTCGGCGTGGGCCCTGGCGATCCTCCGGGCGCCTTCAACGTCGCTGCGACAGAGAGCGAGGTAGGCCTCCAGGTAATCACCCTGGAGTTGCTCCGACACGGCCTTCCGATTCACGCGGCCGAACCAGTCGAGGGCCTCCTCGATGCGGTCCTGGAGCGCGAGGTAATAGGCCACCGCCAGTTTGTCGGTGTCGTTGAGCGCGGGTTTGTAGCTCAGGAACTTCATCAGGAGCTGGTAGTGCTCGCGGAACCGGAGGTTGAGGATGGTGCGATGCGCGCCGACCTGGTGGGCCCGCGGATTGACCAGCGGAGCGTATTCCAGGTGCTGGTACGCGAGCCGCTCCACGGGGTCGAGGGTCAACAGTGGCGAGACCAGGTAGAGTCCGCAACGGCCGGCGAACGGGGAGTGGCGCAGGTAAGCGCGGATGGTTTCGGGATCGTTGTGCAAAATACCGTAAGACCAGAGGGTGTCCTGCCAGAATTGGCGGCGGGTGAGCAGGGCCACGGCCTGCTTGAACCAAGGGCGGTCTTTCATCCGCCAGGCGATCTCGTTGAGGTCCAGGCGGTGCAGGTTGGCCTGCTCAAGGAACGCGAGCACCTCGGCTGGCTCACCGTTCTGCGAAATCCAGGCCCAGGAGGTCCGGTCAATCTTGGTCAGGCGCGCGACCACATTAAACGTGAACGGGAAGACACCCGCGACCACCTGGTCGTTGCGGGCCATCGTCACGGGATAATGCGTAAACTGGCCCGTGGCGGGAAAATAGAAGTAATACTCCAGCTTTTTGGTGTTGTAAGGCTCGAGGGTCACCGACACCCCGCGCGTATAAACGCCGCCGCCCACGGGCACTGCCCCGAGGGGGAGCTGCAGGAGCAGTTGCAGCCGCTGCCGGTTGCCGCTGGGGTTCGTCAGCACGACTTCCGCCCCATAGACCACGCGCGGCAGAAACTCCTCCGTGACGTATTTGTCGAATTGCTCGTTGTTTTCGTGGCGGTAGCGGTCGTCCGCGCGGAAGAAATGCTGGGCCACGAGCACGCCGCCCGCCTCTTCGGCCCTCCGGGATTCGCGGATTTCGCGATGGAAGAGGATCAACGGCGAGGCCGCGGCGAGCGTGTACCGCAGGCCATCGAGCTTCTCCTCGTGCTGGCCCGCTTTGAAGGGCAGGTCGAGCACCGACAGGGCGAGCATGATCTCCGTGAAGTTGCGCGTAGCTTGCGTGAAGGACTTCGAGAGAAACGGGCTCTTCCCGTCGTGGGCGGCGTAGTCAGCCCAGAAGGCGTTGATGGTGACGAGCTCCGCGAGCTGTTGCTCAATGGGTAGATGGTAGTAGTTGTTCTCGGCCCATTCTTTGGTCTGGTCGAGCTTCTGGAAGAAACGGCGGGTGGTCTCCCGGTTGTCGCGAGTGGCGGCAAAAAAATCGGCCTCATTGGCTTGCTTTTTCTGGGACCGCGCCTCCTTCGTGGCCAGGGCGCGCACGCCTCGCTGAGCCAGGCCCGCGCCGCCCATGCCTCCGCCAAGACCGCCCTTATCCTGCAAGCGGGCGCCCAACACCGATGCATCGCCTGCGAAGGCCGCAACGGGAGCGGCGGTGGGCGCCGCTACCTCCTCCGCCGTCGCTTTGAAGGTACCGAGTCCCAGCCTCTCGACTGCCTGCTCCTCCACCTTTTTGCGCAGGAGGTTCAGACCGAAGTGGAAATCGCCCGCGGTTTCCACCGCTCCGGTTTGGATGGCCGTGTCGAACCGGTGGTTAAGGTCTTCCGGATTCGGGGGGATGAGGCCAGCGCGGTCGGACGCGTCACGGCTGAGGGACACCCGTTGGTCGGGCAGGCGCCGGCCCAGGAGGATTTGCTCCACGCAATTGAGCCGCTGGAAACGCCACGGCTCAAGGTAGGGCTTGAGGTCGTCCTCCAGGAGCCAGTGGTCCATAAAGGTTTTGTCTTTCTTGTTCTTGAGGTAGGGGGCAATGACGCCGCGGAAGAACTCCGGGTCTTTGTGGTACAGGAAGAAGTTCAGTTCGTGGCAGGCGTATTTCGAGTATTGCTCCCGTTGGTGGGCTGCGTCCAGGTCCGGCCAGGTCGTGATGAATGAGAATTCCTCGAGCGTGGGATTCCCGCCGAGCGTGGCCAGCAGGCGGTAGGCCTTGGCCACCGTGTCGCAGATTTCGAAGCGGGCCGTGGCTGCGTCGGCGATGGCCAGCGTGCCTTTGGCGGCCAGCGACGTGACGCGTTTCTGCTCCGAATAGGTCCGGGCAGGGTCGAGCCCGGCAGCCAGCCGCAGCTCGCGGGTTTGGACCGGTGTGTCTTCCAGGGCCACGTCCTTGAGGACGGTGGTCAGCGGGTCCACCGCAAGAATGCGCAACTCCGGTTTGCCTTTCAGCTCGGCGCGGGGAATGCGGATGTGCCCGTCCTTGTCGGGCACCAGGTTCAGGAGGACCACGGCTGGCTCTTTGAGGAAATCGAGCGAGGCATAGCCTTCGGGCGGTTCGGCCTTGGCCGGGGCCTTGGCGCTGGCGGGCACCGCCGAGGCGGCGCTCGCCGCGGGCGCACCGATATATTCCGCGCCGGCGACGAGCGATTCCGTTTGCGCTTCCGTGGTGCGCAGCGCCCATGGATTGAGCAGCAGGCCCGGCCGCTCCAGCAGGTTGCCGGGGAACTTCTTCGCGAACTGGCGGTCCATGACATATCGGTACTCGTCGCCAAGGTCGCGGCCGGATTCGTAAAACGTCCGCGTGGGACGCCAGGTTTGGGCCTGGAGGCCGGGCGCGCCCGAAAATCCCAGCTTCGCGAACACATCGTAGGCCGGCAGATAACGCGTGGCGAACACGTGCACGCGCGTCAGGGGCGTGACGTTGGCGACGTGGATGTCCACCGCTTCCGCGGCGGCTTCGACGGCGGTGATTTGCAGCGGCGCCAGGCGCGGACGCTCCAGCGCCCGCCGTGCAGACAGGATGAATCCGTCCCGCTCCTCGCCTTGCGTGATCACGATGGGAATGGCCTGGCGGGCGGGCTTGAGGAACAGGGAGTAATCGCCGGCGGGCAGGTTGCGGATTTCGAGAAACCCGCCGGCGAGGCCCAGCGCCTCGTGCCAGTCCCGGACAAACTGCCCGCGCCGTACCTCCAGCAGCGAGACCTGCCTCAGCGGATCCGCACCGTCGAAGGTAAGCGGCACGCGCAACGTATCGCCGGCGCGCGCGTGGAGGTCCACCGGCCAGAGGCAGGCGCCGCGGGCCGTGGACCAGTGTTGTTCGCGGCCTGCGGGCTCCTTGACGCGGAACGATTCGATGCCCGGCAGCTCGCCCAGCCAGGCGCGGCCCTGGGCGTCAGTCTGCAACTCCACTTGGACCTCTTCGCGGAATTGTCGGTGCTTGAAGACGCAGGCCAGCGGCTCGCCTGCCAGCGGCTCGCCGTTCTTGCCGCGCAGCTCCAGGAGGTACCCTGCCGTGGTCCGGCTCACGTGCAGGTCTTGAATGGCCTGTGTGCGATCCATCCCGTTCAGCGTGAAAGTCGCACTGGCCGCCAGGTCCTGTTTCTGGTTCCGGCTGAGGTTCTGGACGCGCGCCTTGAGCGTCACCGTGACGCTGACCGTGTTTTCCGGCACCTGGAACTCGGTCACACTCTCCGCGTCCTCGCGCAGGGCGAGACCGGGAAAGGTTTTCTCGGCCGGTGTGCCTTGAAGGTCCACCGTCTGCAGCACCAGGCGCGGTTCCTCCAGCAGCTTGAGGCTGGCCGGCCGGCCATTCACGAGCAGGACAGGACGCACCGCGATCGGCGCCTTTTCGCGTCGCAGCAGCGACTCGCGGTCCACATAAATCCCGGCGTGCAGCTCGTAATTCTCGGCCAAGTGGCTGAACGGCACGAGCGTGGCGAATCCGCCCTGCACCACCACCAGGCGCTCGGCTTGCGGCTGGGTGCTGAAGGGCACCGGAATCCGCCCCTCAGGGTCCGGGCTGAACTCGCGTCCGCCCAGCCAGGCGTGGGCGTCGCGCAACCGCCGGCCCGCCTCATCCAGGACGATGAACTCGTGGCCGGCGGCCGTGACTTGCTGCAAGACACCCAGCCGGCCCTTTTGCACAAGCGCGCGGCTGCTCTTGCCGTTGCCGATGAGCTCCACCACGTAAGCACCGCGGCCCTTGAGTTCCGGAAACTCAAAAACCCGCGCCACCCGCCGTTCGGGCGCTTCCCGGTACTCGAGCCGACGCTCGGACGAAGCCACCAGCCCGTCCAGATTGAGCGCCAGGTTCAACGGCCGTCCCGTCTCCCGGTAATAATTGAAGGTGTTGATCTCATAAACCTTCACCAGCAGTACCGGCATGTTCTTGACGAAGGCGGTCAACTGAACCGCCGCATCCGGGCCGATGACTTCCGGGTTGCCTGGAGCGAACTCGATGTCCACCCGCTCCTTGAGCCGGCGGTACTCTTCGGGGGACAGCAGCGGCGCCCATTGCTGCGGGTCGCCAATGCCGTTGACGATCTTGGCCTCGGCAAAAACGGGCTTGAGGAAATCGTCCCGCACCCACGGCGTGAACTCGCTGTAATTGGGCGCTGCCTGAAAAAAGTGCAGGAGGAATTCACGCACCAGGGGTTCTTCGTTGCCAATCGGCGGGAACGCCCCCAGGCCATATTGCTGATCGAGCTGGGCCAGGTGGTCCTGGCGCGGAAGCTGGTCGTGCATGGCCTGCGGCAAGTAGGGCACGTTGCGTGGCAGCTTTAAGTAATCGAGAAAACGATCGTGGTTATACACGCCCTGCTTCAGGTCAAGGCGCAACCGGTGGTAAAGCACGTGGGCCTTGAGGGAGTTGTGGGCCGGATTCAAGGTGCCGACGAAGGCCCAAAGCCGGTCGAGATAGGCCCCGCGCGCCGCCGTGTCGGTCTCCAGGTCCACCTCGTTTTCCGGTGCCAGCCGGGCCAGGTAGGTATCGCGGAAGGAGACCTGGTTTCGCAGGCCGTCGTCCTGGCGCAACAGTTCGTTCAACTGCGCCAGCGTCAGCCGCTTGTGGATTTCGAGGCTGCCGAAACCGCGGCTGTCGCGGAACTTCAGATCGTCGCGGATCAGGTCCACCAGGCCGGGGTAGTCGGGCCGTTGGAGCCGGGCCAGCAGGTGGCGGCGCTGGTCGCCGGTTATCGGTTGGCCGGCTACCAGCTCCAGCCCGGCCTCTTCGATCTGCTCCAGGTTGCTCGGCTGAGCCGCCAAGGCGCGCTGGAGGAGCGTCTGGGGGCTGAGGATGGCGCCGTCGAGCTTCGTGGGCGCACTGCTGCGGTGCTCCCCGGTCTTGCGCGCCTGATCAAAGTGCAGGTCCAATTGTTCGCGCAGGTACTGGAGGGTTTTCTGCGGCTCCTGGTCGTAATCGAGCAGGGTCTGACGGTTGAGCAACTCGCGTGCGCCCTCCACCACCTGGCCGTTCCGTTCCCGCACCCAGCGGTCAATCACCTCCCGGACCCGCTCCCGCTGGCCGGTGTTCTGGGCCTGCAACGCGTGGAAGTAATAATAGTCGTCGGTCCCCGGTACCAACTCCTTAAGTGCGGCGTTGCGGTCTCCCGCCAGACTGAACGTTTCGATGTAACCGATCTCCTGGGCGGAGAGGTTGCCCGCGAGCAGGGCAATGGAACAGGCCAGCCAAAGCAGTTTGCTTGTTATTTTCATAAGTATGGGCGGTGCTGCCGCACGATCTTCCCCATGCCGGTCATCGGCGGCAAAGTCATTTCTTAAGGCTATGACACGGTAACGCAAGGTTTCTTAGAGGGTGTTTAAAAAAACCGATAAACACTATAACGATATAGCTATACAAGTCCCTCCCTTATTATAAAGGGGAAGAATACAAACGCGCCCGGGAACGATCCATCTCCTCGCGTTCCCCAGGAATCCGTTATATCACCAGTCACTGGAATTTCGGATTTCGAACGACCTAAATGTCTTATATGCAGTTGTTTGAAATCTCTGAAATACGGTGAAACACTCTGGACGACCTCAAAATATCTGGCAAATATTTGGCGCTTGAGGGGCTGTAGTTCAAAGGCCGTTGGTCCCTGGTTCTTGACCGATATTTGCGGGATCGTGGTGGATCTACTGGGGTATCAAAAGGTGATGGAGTGAGGTAATGTGCAAAATGCTTCAGCCCCACTATCAACTTCGCTGGTCGCGGGGTGGAGGACAATTTCTCTTGCGCCCGGAAGTTGCGCTCCTATTCTCAGACCGTTTCCGGAATTTGTGTTGGAAGCGACAATCAAGGCGATCGGTCGAGGTGCTGCCAGGCTGTGGCTAAGCGGCATCGGGATCGGCTTCGGGCTGGGCTTGGCCTGGGCGGCGGCCGCGAACCCGGGCAGCGAGGGTTCCCCCGTCCAAGGTTCTTACCGCATCGAAAACTGGCAACTGGAGCAGGGCCTGCCGCAAATCTCGGTCCGGTGCATCGCCCAGACGCCCGATGGGTACCTGTGGCTGAGCACCTTTAATGGCCTGGCCCGCTTCGACGGCGTGCGGTTTGAGGTCTTTGATGAAGGCAACACCCCCGCCTTCGGCAGCAGCGTGATTTCCAAGCTGGCCGTGGACGACCAGGGCGCGCTGTGGATATTGATCCAAACCGGAGGGCTCCTGCGCATGACTGGCGGCAGCTTCATCCCAGTCGCGAGCGAGGCGGTTCAGCTGCTCCTGAGCGTAAACGACCTGGCTCATGGTTCAAGCCAGTACCTGCTGGTGCAGGACCGCAGCGGGACCTGGCGCCAGATCCTGAAGGGCCAATTGCTCCCGCTCGATCCCCAATTCGCTGCCCAACCGACCCCGCGCATTCTCGTGGATAGCAGCGGGGGCGCCTGGATCGCGCAGAACGGCACGATCCGTGCGATGGATTCGGCCTCCACCACGATCCGGGTGGAGGGAACGGACGGGAACCGTCCTTTCACCTTGATGGGCCACTCCGCGGGAACCGGCTTGGCCGGCCGCTGGTGGCTGGGCGGAACTAACGGCCTGTACCGGGTGCGCCCGGGGGAGATGCCGGCGCGCGTGGCGTCCCTGCCGGGAAAGGATAACCTGCCTTGGTCCCTGCTGGAGGACGGCCAAGGCATCCTTTGGGCTGCCCAATGGGCCCAGGGATTGTTCCGCTTGAATGAGGATGGTTCCTGGCAGCACTTCGGCGCCGGCACCGGGCTGGCGGATCATTACGTGAACTGCCTGTTCCGGGATCGTGAAGGAAGCCTCTGGGTCGGCACCGGCCAGGGCGGGTTGCACCGGTTCCGGCCGCGCCTGGTCCAGATGTACGACACGCCGCCCGGATCGGCCAGCGGTGTGGTGACCTCGGTCACGGAGGATCGCCAGGGCCGGATGTGGCTCGGGGTGAACGGCGGGGGGCTTCACCAGTGGGAGGGGGGCAGCCTGAAACCGGTGGCGGAGCCGGCTGCCGCGCGTTCCTATCCGTTCGTGTACTCCGTGCTGGCGGATCGCCAGGGGGCGATCTGGGCCGGGCTTTACGGGCGCACCGCCCTGCGCTTGGCCGACGGTGCCCTGACCCCGTTTCTGCTGAACGAGAACACCTCGGAAAATATGACTCCCAATGCCTTGTTCGAAGACCATGCCGGCGTGGTCTGGCTGGGGTGCAGCCACGGCCTGGTCCGGTATGAACGCGGCCAGTTCACCACCTACACGGTCCGCGATGGCCTCTCCTGCGAAACCGTCGTCGCCCTGGCCGAAGACCGGGACGGCACGCTCTACCTCGGGACGGAGGGTGGGGGGGTGAACTGCCTGCGGCAGGGCCGATTCACGGCGTACCAGGACCGCCATGGCCTGGCCGATAACCACGTGGGCGGGCTGCTGGTGGATCGGGAAAACACGCTCTGGGTGGGCACGCTCAACGGCGGCGTGAGCCGGTGGCGGAACGGCCGGTGGGCCACCATTAACTCCCGCGACGGCTTGCCGTCCAACACCATTGGCAGCATCCTGGAAGACGATGAGAGCAACCTGTGGCTGGGCTCCAACCGCGGCCTCATCCGCGTCCGCCGGCCAGCGCTCAATGCCTATCTCGACGGGGACCGCCGGCAGCCGCTGGACTGCCAGCGGTTTGGCACTTCGGACGGGCTCAATACCGCCGGCTGCACCGGCGGCGGCCAGCCCAGGTCCTGGAAGGCCCGTGACGGCAAGCTCTGGTTTGCCACCGTCAAGGGCGTGGCGGTGGTGGACCCCCGCCAGCTCCCCTTGAATCCGCTGCCGCCGCCGGTCGTCATCGAAGCCGTGGTGATGGACGAGCAAGTGCATGAACTCCACGGGACCAGGGCAGAGCTCCGGGTTCCCCCCCAAACCCACCGGCTGGAATTCCGATTCACCGGCTTGAGCCTGGCGGCGCCCGAGCGGGTCCGGTTTCGGTATCGCCTGGCGCCCTTCGACCAGGACTGGGTCCAGGCCGGAACGCGGCGCGCGGCCTACTACACCGGGATTTCCTCCGGGCGCTATCGGTTTCAGGTCACCGCCTGCAACAACGACGGGGTGTGGAACGAGTCGGGCGTGGAGTTGGGGCTGGTGGTCGTGCCGCCGTGGTGGCAGACCCGGTGGTTCCAGGTCCTGGCTGTGACCGGCGTCGTGGGACTGGTGTTCGGGTGGAACGAAAGCCGCCTGCAACGCCTCCGCCGCGAGCGGCAGGCCCAGGAGCATTTCTCGCGCCGGCTCATCGCCACGCAGGAAAGCGAGCGCCGGCGCATCGCCGGGGAGCTGCATGACGGCCTGGGGCAGGACCTGCTGGTCATCGCCAACCAGGCCCAATTGGGCCTGGCGCATCTGGCGGATGGGCCGGACACCCACACGCGGCTGACCGAAATCGCCGCCACGGCCAGGCAGGTCCTGCAGCAGGCCCGGCGCATGGCGCACAACCTGCGCCCGGGGTTGCTCGAAGAATTGGGGCTGACTGAGGCGGTTCAGGCCAGTGTCGAAAAAGCCGCCCAGGCCGCCGGCTTGTCCGTGCAGCTGGACCTCGCCAACGTGGACGGCTTGCTGCCGCCCGAATTCGAAGTCAGCCTGTTTCGGATTGTTCAGGAAGCGCTGAATAATACCTTGAAACATGCCCGTGCCTCCGAGGTCAAAGTAACTATGGCCCATGCCCCCAACACGCTGCGGCTGGTCGTAGCGGATAATGGGCAAGGCTTTGACTCGGACGCGCGCGCCAAATCGCCGCTGAGCCAATCGGGGCTCGGCCTCCGTCAAATTGCCGAGCGCGCCCGGATGATGCACGGCCGGGCTGACCTGCAATCCCGGCCCGGTCAGGGCACTTGTTTGGTTGTCACCGTACCCCTTAATCCGCAGGAACCCGCATGAACTCCACCGCTCCCATCTCCGTTCTCATTGCTGACGACCACCCGATTTTCCGGCGCGGCTTATGCGAGATCATTGCCGGCGATGCCTCCCTGCGCCTGGCCGGGGAGGCGGTGGATGGCGAGCAGGCCTGGCGGCTCATCCAGGAATTGCGGCCCGCTGTGGCCGTGCTGGACAACCACATGCCCAAGCAAAGCGGGCTCCAGATCGGCCGCCTGGTCCTGCAGCAACGCCTGCCGGTAGCCTTGATGATGCTTACGATGGATCCGGAGGAGGCGCTTTTGGACAAGGCGTTGAACCTGGGCTTTTTAGGGTACTTGCTCAAGGAAAGTGCCGCCACGGATCTGCTCCATGCCGTCCATCAGGTGGCGGGTGGTCACTGTTACGTCACCCCGGTCCTCTCCGGGGCCCTGCTCCAGCGCCAGCGCACCCGGGAGCAATTGCGGGAAAAGAAACCCGGCTTGGACAAGCTCAGCCCCACCGAACGCCAGATCTTGAAACTCATCGCCGAAGACCGCACCAGCAAGGAAATCGCGCACCTGATGGACTGCAGCCACCGCACTGTGGAATCGCATCGCCAGCGCATTTCCCAAAAGCTGGAGCTCAGCGGCAGCCACAGCCTGCTCCGCTTCGCCTTCGATCACAAAGCGGATTTGTAACGGCCGGCCAGCCGGTGCCAGGAAGTTCCCCCGGTGGGCTGCTGAGCGGTTCCGTGTACGTGTTCATACGTACGCGCTTTTGCGTATTCACACCGATACCCAGAACGTCCCGAGGCTGCGATAATCCTGATCCGCAAGGTAAAAAATTCGGGTAAGTGGGGCGGCACGGCCCACGGCCGCGTCCACCCTTACCAGGCCAGTCAATTCTACGAAGAGCGCATGAGGACAATGTATCGAATGGGTCTGTTGTTGGCGGCATCCCTGCTGGGGTGTCGGATCGCTTTGCCCCCCACTGCGGTGGCGGCGATGAGCACCGTGCCCAGCTGCGGCAGCGTCACGTTCCAGGAGGTTGCCTTGCCCGTGCTCTTGCGCGGCTCGCTGCTGGTTCTCGTTAACCCGCGGTACCTTCCCGATGCGGCGTTCCGAAATCCGAACCACCGCGCCCTGCTCCGCGACCGGATCGAGGTGGTGCTGCAGTGGGTTCGTCGCGGGGAATACCAGAACGCTTTGAACGCGCTTCAAGAGAACGTGCTCGAGAAGATGGACGGCTGCGCCCGGTCAGGAGCGCCCGATCAGGACGATTGGATTGTCGGCTGCGCTTACCAGGCCATGGTCTATCCGCTCCTCCTCCGCGCGCAGGAGGCGCTGGAGGTCCTGATCGCCAAAGCGGGGCCACCTCAGTCGGAGAAGCCGGCCTACGTCTTGTCCGGCGGCGTCACCACGCCCGTGTACGACTACGCGGTGGCGATCCGTGAATCAGTCTGGGTGCAAGTGGAGGCGGGCGCCGTTTGCGGCGAACCGCTGCGGGTGGCCGTGGATATCATCCGGCCTCGGGAACTGGCCGGCAAGACCCCCGTGCCGGTGATCATGGTCGCCAGCCCCTATTACCTCTGTCTCGGCCGCGGCAACGAACTGGAGCGCAAGCAGTACGACGCCGAGGGCAATCCCACCAAGTTCCCGCTCTTTTACGACAATTACTTTGTACCGCGCGGCTACGCCTTTGTGGCCGTGGATATGGCTGGCACCGCGCGTTCGACGGGTTGCAGCGACGAGGGAGCTGCCTCCGACCTCCTGTCGGTTAAAGCGGTCGTGGATTGGCTCAATGGCCGGGCGACCGCCTTGGATCGCCGCGGGAATCCCGTTCGCGCGCAGTGGTCTAACGGGACGGTGGGCATGATCGGCAAGTCTTATGATGGCACTCTGGCGAACGGCGTGGCGGCGATGGGGGTGCCAGGGTTGAAGACGATTGTCCCGATCGGAGCGATCAGCTCGTGGTACGACTATGATCGTTACCAGAATTTGCCGTTCTCCTATGATTACCCGGCCTACCTGTCGGATTTTGTGGCGGGCCAGCGGATGCCGCCGGTGCCGGTGGATTGCACCGCCTGCTTTGCCGACCTGAGTGCGGAGGATGGTGACGAGACCGGTGCCTACACGCCCTTCTGGGCGGCCCGCGATTACCGCGCCGGCCTGGCCACGCGCGCCTCGCAGGTAAAGGCCAGTGTTTTTATCATTCACGGCCTCCAGGATGAAAACGTCAAAACTCCCAACTTCGCCCGCTGGTGGCAAGTGCTCGGCGATCATCGCGTCGAACGGAAGCTGTGGCTGACCCGGGTGGGCCATGTCGATCCCTTTGACTCCGACCGCGAGCTCTGGGTTCACACCATTCATCGCTGGTTTGATCACCAGCTCTTTGGCATCGAGAACGGGATTGACCGGGAACCCGCCGTGCGCATCGAGAACGCCCCGGGTCAATGGGTGGAAGCCAATGACTGGCCGCAGCGCGAGCGGGACCTGGTTCTAGCCCCGCAAGTAGACGGCCGCCTGGTGGTTGGCCAGGGCAGCCGGACCAGCCTCAACTGGGTGAATGATCCCGAACAGACCGACGCGACCGCGCTGACCGCAGGGCAGAATCTGAACCGGCTGCTGTTCACCACCGGCCTGCTCACGCGCGATCTCCGCGTTTCTGGGACGCCCCAAGTGGAGCTGGAGATTACCCGCCTGGCCCGGAAGGGCGTCGGCCAGATCGGCGTGGCGCTGGTGGATTACGGGGATGCCGAACGGGTGCTCAGTGAAGGGGAGGGCGTGATGAAGGGTGATACCCAATCTTGCTGGGGCGACTCGACTGGGACCGACGACGCGTGGTATTTCGACGTGGTGCGGCTCGTGGGGCATACCCCGCTCCAAGTGATTTCCCGGGGGTGGGCGAGACTGGATCGATCGAGCACGCACCGGCTGGTGGTGGAGATGACCCCCAACGACGTCATCGTGCCCGCTGGGCACCAGCTCGGCCTGGTGCTCGTGTCCGCTTCTCCCGAATGGGTGGTGACCGTCGATCCCGAACCCACCTACTATGCCCTGGGTTTGCGGGGCAGTTGCCTGCGGATCCCCATTGCCGGGCCGGTGGCGGGCTTCCGGCCGGGTGCCAGCCAAGTACCGCCGCGGGGCATGCTCGCCACGGGCAGCCTGCCCACCGCGCACACCGCCACCCGAATCCCCGACTGAGACGTGAATCACCTGAAACAACCCGTACGGTTTCACACCGCTACACAAGACATTGCCCTACGGCGAAAACCTAAATCATGATCCCCTCTATGCATGTGTTATTTGGCTTTTTCCCCCGGTCGCGCCGGGCGTTGGGAGCCCTGATGGCAATCGGTTGGATGACCTCGATCCCCACCCACTGGATGGCTGCCTGGGCTCAGTCCCCGCCCACCCTTCAGGGCGTTGCCGGCGAGGGCTGCTTCTGGATGACCTTCGCGACCGAAACTGCTGGGACCTACACTGTGGAGCGCTCGACCGATTTGGTGGCGTGGGAGCCCCTGGTGGCCAACCTTCCGGGCGACGGCGGCCTATGCCGCCTCGTCGATCCCGAACCGGTGGCCGGGCACGCGGCGCACTTTTACCGGGTCAAGCTATCGGCGGGCCCTGGCCCGACCGAACCGGCCGGCAACCCCAATCCGCGGCAATGGGGCTGGATCTCGCCGGGCAGTTTCATGATCGGTTCCGCCAACGGCGCCGTGGGGGCAGATCCGGACGAAGGTCCGCCCACGCTCATGGTCCTCTCCCAAGGTTTTTGGATAAGCCGGTGTGAGGTCACGCAGCGGGATTACTTTGCGTTAACCGGCCGCAATCCCTCCTGGTTCACCAATGCGGTTGAGCAGCCCGTGGAAAATGTCACCTGGGAGGAGGCTACAAACTACTGCGCCCTCCTTACTGCCCGGGAAACCAGCGCTGGCCGGCTGCCCGCCGGCTATTTCTTCCGCCTCCCGACCGAAACGGAATGGGAATACGCCTGCCGGGCCGGCACCGTCACCACTCAACCTTATGGCGAGGATCCCACCGGCTCGCAGTTGGGGTGGTTCGCGTGGAACTTGGACAACAGCGGCACCACCAACGCGCTGGAGAGTTTCACGTTTGAACTCAACGGCCAGTATTATACGACGCACCCGGTGGGCCAGCTTCAACCGAATCGCTGGGGGCTTTACGATCTGCAAGGCAACGTGTGGGAGTGGTGCCAGGATTGGTACCAGTCCAGTTACCCAAACGGCTCGGTGACGAATTATGCCGGTCCTGCCTCCGGCACCACCCGGGTGATCCGCGGCGGCAGCTGGAATGCCGGGTCTGTCTCGTGCCGCCCCGCCAACCGTAGCGCGGCGTTTCCGGCGGCGCGCAGCAGCGGCGTCGGTTTTCGCCCCGTGCTGGCTCCTCGATCCCAACCCTGAAGCTCCATTTTATGAAACCACTTTTCTCCTTGATCGCTCTCGGCCTGGCCGCTGCCGGGCTGGCTCCTTTGGCCTGGGCTGGCCAGCAAGTCCTGCCGGCTCCGTCGTCCGCCTTTGGCGGCAAGATCGAAATGCGCGGCACCGATTCCCTCCCGTCCTGGCCGCGGCAGGCCGCTGCGCCCAACGCTGCGCCCAACGTCTTGCTCATCCTGCTCGATGACGCCGGGTTTGGGGCGACCAGCCCCTTTGGGGGCCCGATTCCGACCCCGACCTTCGACCGCCTGGCCAGCCGGGGCTTGCGGTATACCCAGTTTCACACCACGGCATTGTGTTCGCCGACCCGGGCGGCGCTGATTACCGGGCGCAACCACCACTCGGTCCATACCGGGTGCATCACCGAGATGGCAACGGGGTATCCGGGCTACGATACCTTGATGGGCAAGGATACGGCCACCATCGGCGAACTGGCGCGCCTGAGCGGCTTTAACACCGCCTGGTTCGGCAAGAACCATAACGTGCCCGATTGGCAGACCAGCCAGGCGGGTCCGTTCGACCTCTGGCCTACGGCTTTGGGGTTCGAGTATTTTTACGGCTTCATCGGCGGCGACACCAGCCAATGGACCCCGGCGCTGTATGAAGGCATTACCCCGGTGGAGCCTTATGTGGGGAATACGAACTATATCTTCAATACCGACCTGGCGGACAAGGCCATCTCCTGGATCCGGCAGCAAAAGGCCTTGGCCCCCAACAAGCCCTTTTTCGTCTATTACGCGCCCGGCGCCACCCACGCGCCCCACCACGCCCCGGCCAGCTGGATCCAGCAATTCACCAACCAGTTCACGCTCGGTTGGGATGAGCAGCGCAAGCTCACCTTGGCCAGGCAGAAGAGCCTGGGCATTGTGCCTGCCAACACGCAGCTCACCCCTCGGCCGGGGAGCATTCCGGCGTGGGATTCCGCCACGTATACCGATGCCGACCGCAGCCTGATGGCCTACATGATGCAGGTGTATGCCGCTTACATGGCCCATACCGATTACGAGATCGGCCGGGTGCTCGACGCCGTGAAAGTCCTGGGACTCGAAGAGAACACGCTGGTCATGGTGAGCATCGGGGACAATGGCGCCAGCGCCGAAGGCACCCATTACGGCACCTATAATGAAATCCTGTCGCTGAACTACGTCAAGCTCAGCAACCCGCAGGAGATCCAAAACCAACACCGCTCCGTCCTGGGCGGCCCCCGCAGTTACAACCATTATCCGATTGGGTGGGCTTGGGCCATGGACACCCCGTTCCAATGGACCAAACAGGTTGCGTCGCATTATGGCGGCACGCGCAACCCCCTGATCATCTCCTGGCCGAAGCGCATCAAGGATTTTGGCGGCATTCGCACGCAGTGGCATCATACCATCGATGTCACCCCAACCATTCTGGAGTGCCTCGGCGTGCCGCCGCCCGACGTGGTGAATGGGGTGGCGCAAAAACCGATGGAAGGCACCAGCATGGTCTATTCCTTCGATCAACCCGAAGCGCCGAGCCGCCGGCAAACCCAGTATTTTGAAATGTTCGCCAACCGGGCCCTCTACCATGAGGGCTGGGTGGCCTGCACGACCCCCGCCACGCTGCCGTATGATATGGTCACCTCCCCGGTGGACGTCATCGATGGGTATGCCTGGGAGCTCTATCATGTGGCCGAAGATTTCTCGCAGGCCAACAACCTGGCCGGCACTCACACCGACAAGCTCAAGGAACTTCAGGCCCTATTTTACTCTGAGGCCGCCCGGTACAACGTGTTGCCGCTGGACAACCGCAAATCCGAGCGGCTCGATGTGTCCGCCCGCCCCAGCCTGACGTACGGCCGCACGAACTACACCTACCTCGGGCCGGTCAAGCGGATCACCGAGGGGGCGGCGCCTGATTTGAAAAACCGTTCTTTCACCATCACGGCCAGTCTCAACGTGACCAATGCCACGGTAAACGGCGTGCTGGCCACCCAGGGCGGCTATTTCGGCGGGTGGGCCTTATACGTGAAGGACGGGAGGGTTGCTTATTGCTATAACTACGTCGGATTGACCAATACCATCGTCACGGCTCCCACCCCGTTGGCCCCGGGGTCACACCGTATCGTGCTGGACTTCGCCTATGCCGGCGGCGGCATTGGCCGGGGCGCCACGGCGACGCTCACGGTGGATGACCAGCCCGCGGGTCCAGTGCAGGTGCCCGCGACGGCCGGCTACCGGATCTCCCTGGACGAGACCTTCGATATCGGCGAAGACACTGGCATGCCCGTGAACGACGAATACCAAGTGCCGTTCCGCTTTACGGACCAGATCAGCGAGTTGACGATCGAGCTCAAGCCCATCCCCGCCGCCGAGCGGACCACGCTGGACCGAGCCACCTTGCAGGGCCGGTGGGAAAAGGGCGTGCGCGACTGAAGCCCGAACCGGGCAGAGCGTTCCTCGGGGCGCTCTAAATCGGACCAACCAAGATCGGGGCTTTGTTCCTGGGTGGCGCGTCTCTTTGATCCCGCGCTTAAACGCGGGGACCTATAATCTCGGTTTTCATCTTTGTGTTTGGCGATCTCTTGCGGCTAAACCCAAACAAAGCCAAAATGCCGCCCGGATGGCCCTGAGTTCTGGCCGCGCTCAGGGCGTATTTCCTGGTCTCGACCTTGTGGGAGCCGAAGTTGATGAGCAAGCCATGCTCGATGCGGGCGGACTTCAGGTGCCCGAGCACTTGGGCAACGTGTTCATCCGCCAAGGTGCGGGCAGCCTTGAATTCAACAATCAGTGTGGAATGGCGCTTAAATTCATAGCCGCTATTTACATTGGCTGAGGTCGCCATCTTCCCGGAATAGATGCCGGGGCTGGTTAAGTCTGGGATAGGGTTTAGGGCGTCGTTTGACAGCTCGCGGCTCGCG
>CAIMWS010000554.1 GCA_903845125.1 uncultured Verrucomicrobiota bacterium | reverse complement strand
CCGGGCCCCCCTGGCCCGGGCCCCCCTGGCCCGGGCCCACCCGGCCCGGGGCCATCACGTCCGGGACCGCCCAGACCGCGGTCGCCGGGGCCGCCAAAGTCTGGGCGGCCAAAAAAACCCAGCGGTGCCAGCAAGGGGAAGGCGTCATGTTCCCAGCTCAGGATGTAAACGGGTTCATCATCGATTTTTCCCTGGCCGGAAAAGATCAGGTTGGTGGTTTCGTCGTGGAACCGCTCGGCGGCATTGTTGCGGAGCCACAGCCGGTAAATGGGGAATAACATTACCGGGCCCACCTGCTGAACCAGGTTGGTGTCCATCAGGAAACGCGGCGGACCCCGGCCGGATTCTTCGCGGGATTCCTTGGTGGAGGGAAGGTAAAGCCAGGAGCGCCGGCCGTCGTGGCCGCCGTCGACCTCAAAGTTGGGCGTGGCGAAGGAACTGGTGAGGGCGAAGTGGAGCTGGTTGGGCCGCCGGTATTCAAAAGTGCCTGCGCCGCTGAGGGGGATGACCATGCCCTTGGACTCCAGTTCAATTTTGACATCGAAAGCGGCCTGGTAACCGGCCAGGTTGCGGTAATTGCTGAAGAGGCGGTCCAGGATGCGGTGGATGAGCTGGGTTTCGCGGTATTGGATCACCCAGGGGCTGACGATGAGGTAGGCCATGAATAGCGCCACCGCCAGCGCCACCCCGCGGATGGTGCCTTTGCGCGAGGCGACCCGTTGCCGGCGCACCTCCGCCCCGGGCATGTTGGTTTTGATCCAGCCCAGGTCAAACACATGGAAATATATTCGGTTTCGGACGCGCAAGAAACCGTTGGTCCCCAGGGTGATGCCGGACAGGTGCAAAATGCTGCCCAGCGGATTGGTTTCGTCGTCCGGGACTTTTTCGCCCAGCCGCACGCGGCGGTATAGATAGAGGAGCCCGGCCACATCCGCCTCGCTGCGGAGCAGGCGTTCGCGGACAAATACCAGGTTGTCATCGCGGTCGCGCGCCTGGCGGGAAAGGAACAGCCGGTCGGCCAATTCATCCACCGTGGCGGTGGTGGGGATGACCGGTGGCAGAGGGGCGCCGGCGGGGGACTGGCTTTCCCGGGCGTGATCCACCAGCGATTGGCACAGCCGCTGGGTCAGGTACGGATGGCCGCCCGTCCAGTATAGGATGCGCTGGAGGAGGCAGCGGGCCACTTTTTCCTCGGGGTTGAGGCCCGGGGCGAGCACCATGGCTTCCGCCTCGGTGAAATCGTTCAGTTCAATGCGGCGGCCGATGTTGAAGGGGGTCATCCGGGTGTCCCGGATCAGGTCGTTGGGCGTGGCCACGCCCAGCAGGCCAAACGACAGCCGGCTGAAGGCCGGATCCTGCGAGCGGCGATTGTATAGCTCCCGGATGGCCGCGAAGAATTCGTCGGTGGAAAAGGGGAGGCTGCGGACGATGTCGATCTCATCGATGAAAATCACCAGGTTATGGGGGCAATGGGGCAGCACCACCTTTTCCAGGGCCAGCGTCCAGCGTTGCAGCGGGCTTTGGGATGGCTGGGAGGTCCAGAATGCCTCCAGGTCATCCTCCAGGTCTAGTTGCTGGCCAATGCGGGCCAGCATGCCGTCATACCATTGCTCCACCGAGAGGTTCTGGCCGATGGCGGTGAGATCGAGCACCACCACGCGGACGCCGGCGGCCCGCAATTTGCGCACCGTCCGCACCATGAGGGAGGATTTACCCATCTGGCGGGAGGTGAGCACATAGCAGAACTCGCCGTGCAGCAGTCCCTCGTGAAGGTCCTTGTCCGCCCGCCGCTCGACGTAGCTGGGAGCGTCCGGGCGCAGCGTGCCACCAGTGACGAAAAAATTGCTCATCCCAGCAGGTGGCGGCCCAGATACTGGGCGTAGAGCTGGCAGCGGGGGGCGGCGTCGTGGTGGGAGCCGCCGGACACAATGCCCGCGCTGCGCAGGCGGTAGAAGCTGTCGGCGTTGGGGCAGGGCGCGCCTTTCAGCAGGTCGCACATCACCTCGGTGAGCTGGGGATCCTTGACCAGCAGGACCAGCAGCCGGCGCAGGTGGTCGCCGTAGATGCCATCGTCCTGGGCGGCGGTTTGCGCCAGGGTGTCCAGCGTGACGGACTGCCGGGCCAGCTCCCGCAGGCCGCGGCGCACCAGGTAAGGCTGGCCCCCCGCCAGCCGGATGAACCGGGTCAGCTCCGCCCGGTCCTGCAACGGGCTGCCGTAGCGCTCGTTGAGCTCGCCCACCTGCTGGGCGGTGAAATCATCGAGGGTCAGGCGGGTGCCGACGTTGAAAGGGGATTGGTTGATGTCGCTGATGAACAGGTGCGCCTCGGTGGCGTAGGCGATGAGTAAGGTCAGGCGGCCCCAGGGCCCGGCCGGATCCAAAGCCCGTTCATTGTGCCAGGCGCGGAACAAGCCAAATACTTCGCTGCCGTAGGGATAGGCGAACAGGCGATCGACCTCGTCCAGGCCCCAGGCCAGCGGGCCCTCCAGCTTGGCCAGGATTTCCCGGCGTATGAAGCGCTCGAAGTTCAAATTGGGGCCGCGGCGGTCGTCCCAGGCGTCCGAGGGCAGCACGGGCAGGTCCAATTGCTCCACAATGGACTCCGCCAGGCTCAGGTAAAGCGCCTTGGGGGATTCCAGGTTGGAGGCGTCGAATTTTTGGAAATCAGTCAGCGCCACCTTGAAATGATGATCCCGGGCCACTTGCAGCCCCCGGGCGAGCAGGGAGGTTTTGCCCATCTGGCGGGCGCCCTTGATCAGGATGGTGCTGTCCTGCCGGGCCACGGCATGCTGCAGCTCCTCATCCACCGGCCGGTTGATGTAGTATTTTGAGCCCAAGGCGACCGCTCCGCGCACCGCCTCCCCGTTGTCCGCCGGGGCCGGGGCCGCCAGCCGGGGCAGGGCCACCGGCCGGGGCAGCAGCCGGGCGCCTTTGCCAATGGCCTTGG
>CAIMWS010000553.1 GCA_903845125.1 uncultured Verrucomicrobiota bacterium | reverse complement strand
TCTGATGTCCGAGCCGTGGGATTTCGGCGCGGACCGCCAATTGATCCAGGTCCGCGGCAAAATCCTGAAGGCAATTTTCCGCCTGGCGCGCTGCCTGGAGCGCGACTTCCTCTCCTGAAATCCCCCCGGTGGCAACTCAAGACACGGCGGCGAGCTCGGGCCAGAGCTGGGTGCTGAGCCGCATGCCCTGGGTGTAGCAGGCCAGGTCGAATTTCTCGTTGGGCGAATGGGCGTTGTCGTCCGGCAAGGCCAGGCCCAGGAGCAGGACATCGGTTTTGAGGATGCGCTGGAACTCGTTGACGATGGGGATGGAGCCCCCTTCGCGCAGCAGGACGGCGGGATGCTTGAAGGCGGATTCCAGGGCCCGGAGGGCGGCTTTGGCTTTGGGGCCGTCCGGCGAGAACAGGAACGGGGCGCCGCCATGGCCGGCCTTGATCTCCAGGCGCACCGTGGGCGGGCAGATCTTTTTCAGGTGTGCGGCCACCGCCTGGAGCACTTTTTCCGGCTTTTGGTTGGGCACCAGTCGGCAGGTCAGCTTGGCTTTGGCCCAGGAGGGGATGATGGTTTTGCTGCCTTCACCCTGGTAGCCGCTGGTGAGGCCGTTGATTTCCAGGGTGGGGCGGGCGCTGCGCTGCTCCCCGGCGGTGAAGCCCGCCTCGCCAAACAGCGCTTTGACCCCCAGGTGCTTCTTGTAGCCGGCTTCGCTGTAGGGCAGGCGGGCCAGCTGCTCCCGTTCGTAATCCGAAAGCGGCACCACATCATCGTAAAAGCCGGGGATGGCGATGCGCCCGTCGGCGTCGCGCAGCTGGGCCAGGAGCTGGCACAAGGCCATGGCCGGATTTTCGACGGACCCGCCGTAAATTCCTGAATGCAGGTCCCGATCCGGCCCGGTCACCTGGATGCCCAGGGCGGCGATGCCCCGGAGCGCGTAGGTGAGCGCGGGATGCTTGAGTGAGGGCATGCCGGTATCCGAAATGACGACCCCCTGGCATTTCAGGGACTGCCGGTTTTTCTGCAGGAAATCGGCGAGGTGATTGCTGCCGATCTCCTCCTCGCCTTCGATCACAAACGTGAGGTCGCAGGGCAATTCCGTGCCGGTTTTCAAATAGGCTTCCACCGCGTTGAGGTGGGCCAGGTGCTGGCCTTTATTATCGCTCGTGCCCCGGCCAAAGAGCCGGCCTTTCTGGACGACCGGCTCAAACGGCGGCGAGGACCAAAGGTCCAGGGGATCGACCGGCTGCACGTCGTAATGCCCATAAACGATGTAGTGCGGCTTGCGGGGGGCGGGGGTGGTAAACGTCCTGGCCAGCACCACCGGATGGCCCGGAGTGGGGCAGAGCCTGGCCTGCAAACCGATTTTTTTACAATGGGTCACCAGCCAGCCCGCGCAGGCTTCCACGTCTTTCCGGTGCTCCGCCTGGGCGGAAATGCTGGGGAACCGGACATGTTCGCACAGGAGGTCGATGAACCGCTGTTGGTTGTCGCGCAGGTAGGATTCGATTTGGGTGTTTGGCATAAGCTAAGGATCAGGGTTTGGCCGGGGCCGTTATTTGGGCTTTTGCACGGCATTGGTGGCCGGGGCGGGATTCGCAGCCGGCGAGTTGGTTTTGGCCGCCGCGGGCGCATTGGTGGCACCGGGCTTGGGCCGCTGCAGCAGGCCTGCCACCCCTTGGATCAGTTCCATGGTCTGGTTGCCAGGCGCCTGGTTGGTGGATACCGAGCCAGGGGCGGCATTGGTGGCGCCCGCCTTCGGCTTCTGCAGCAGGCCCGCCACGCCTTGCAGCAGTTCCGCGGTGGATCCGCCGCCGATGGCTCCAACCCCGCCACCCGACTGGCTGAACTTGATGTTGGGGACTTTGGTCAGGGCGCTGGCCTGCTTGAGGATCAGGTTGGCCGCCGGGCCGAGGCTTTTGATCGATTCCGGAAGCTTCTCCGTATTGATGGTGTATCCGGGCGAGCCAATGGTGTCCGAAATGGTCAGATATTTGTCTTCCTGGGCCGGGGCGGAGGCGGAGGCGGCCATATTGGTGCCCTGGGTGGCAATGATCACATTGATGGGCAGGTTGAGCACGGAATTGGTCAGCACCGGGTTCAACGCGATATTCCCGGCGCCGTAAACCATGAAGGTCGAGTTGGAAGCCGAGAACTGCTTGAAGTCGATGCTTCCGCCGGCCGCCTGCAGCTTGAGGATGATCGTGCCGAGCGATTCGTCGGATTTGCCGCCATCGAGCTTATCGGCCATCATCGTGATATATTGCCCCGCCGCGCTGTTCGGGGCGAATTTTTGGGTGAGCGCACCGACCAGGCTGGTGGCGGCGGTGGCCTTTTCCATGCTGGAAAGCTGCTTGAACAGGAAAACGATTTTTACCGCCGGCAGCACGAATTTCTGGATCTGCTTCAGCTGGGTGATGTTGGCGTTGGTGACGACCATCGACATCTGGCCGACCAGGTTTTTCTGCAAATCGAGCCCGGAAGTGCCGGCGCCCTTGATCTGGGCCGCCGCCAGGATTTCGCCATGGATCTGGCCCTTGGTGGCGGGGGAGAAGGTGTTGGCGAAGGGCGCCATCGGGATCGCCCCGGCTTGGAGATCCAAATCATAGCCATAACCGGGAACGCCCAGGTCGATGGTACCGCGGGCCTTCACCGGAGCGCCATTCAACGTGATGGCGGTGGGCTGCAAGGTGGCTTTGTTGCCGGCCAGGTTGAGGGTGGTGACCAGGTTGCTGGCAGTGATTTCCCCCAGGTGGAACTGGTCGATTTTGACATTCAAGTTGAAATTCTTGAACGGCAGGGTGAGCGGTTGTTCAGGTCCCGCGGGCTTCGCTGCCACTGCCGCCGGGGCCTTGGGAGCGGGGGCGTTGGTGCTCTTGGCCCCACCCGCAAAAATGGTATAGAGGGGGGTCAGATCCAGGCCGTCGGATTGCACGTTTACCTCGCCGACATAAGCGTTGGTTTGGCTGGTATCCACCTGGCCGGACACCTGCAGCTGGTTGCGTGCCCGCGCGGTGGCGGGGAGCCCCACGTAGAATTTCTTGATTTCCGCCAGGTTGGTTTTGGAGACGTAATTGACCTGCAGGAGGAGGTTCATGGGGGCCGCCGGGGCCGCGCCGGTCTCGGTGGCCACCAGGTTGGAAACGCTCAAGTTCAAATCCAGCCGCACCTCCTTGGCGGCGGCGATTTCCAGGCCGACCTGGCCGTTGACCAGGGCGGAGGTCAGCGTCCTGGGGGCCAGCCGTTCCGCCAGCCAGGGCTGGAGGGCGTTTTGATTCACATTAGCCAGCTGGATGTCGAATTTGCTCACCTTGGTGTTCATATCCATGGCCCCTTTCACGCTGCAGTGGCCGCATGGATTGGGACCGTCCAGCAGTTCCACCTCCGCGGAGTTCAGTTTGAACAAGCCCTTTTGGTCCAGCGACAGATCCATCTGGTCCACCTTGAAGCTCAGGGGTATGGGCGGAATCAACTGGCTGGGATCGAGCACCACCAGGTTGGTGGCCGTCACATTGGTCAACCCGAAAACAATCACTCCTTGCGGGTAGCCCACCTTGACGTCGCCGCTCAGGTTTCCCGAGGCGAAGCTCAGCGGGGCGATCCACGGCTTTAAATAGGGCAGGAGGCTGTAGCGGTTGACATCCAGCCGCTGCACCGACAAATAAGCGGTCGCGTTGGTAGCATCGAAACGGGCGGTAAAATCTCCCCGGCCGCCCGTCTCAAACTGCTGGCGTTCGGTCACCCGGCCCAGCCGGAGCACCAATTGGCGATCCTTGATTTCCGCGGTGGCCTCCAGGGTGGCCTCGTAATTGGCGAATTCATAAATGCTGTATTTCCCGGTGAACTTATCCAGGGTGAAGGATCCTTTGACAATGGGCACCTGGTTTTCCGAGGTGAGGAGGCCCAGGAAACGCAGGCCGCCGCTTTGGGCGGTGAAATTGGTGATTTGCAGGTGGTTGACCGCCCAGGGCAGGTTCAGTTCGAAGCTCATCGGCCAATTCATGGCCCGGTCGTCCTTGTCGTAAGTGCCCGAGCCTTTGCATTGGAACATCAGCTGATCTCCGGCGGCGGCTTCCACGCGGAATTCTTTGACCTCCAGCATGCGCAACTCGTGGAGGCCGCCGGTGAGATTCAAATCAATCCGGGAAAGTTGCATGAGATTGGTGGCCGATTTCGCCTGGAAATTGGCGATGTTCACCTGGAACTGCGCACCGATATCCTGCCCATCCTTTTGGCAGAGGATCTGGCCGCTGGCATTCAGTGAGCCTTGGGGATCCGGGACCGGCAAAAAGGCCTGCCACTCCTGGAGGTTCAGATTCGTGACGGTCAATTCCAACGCGGATTCCTTGAATCCGCGGCCCTGGGTATTCCAGACCACAGTCATCGGCCGGTTCAAGGCGGCGCGGATCATCTCCCGGCCCTCCTGGCGGCCTTGGACATTCAAGCGCTCCACCAACAGGCTTTGGTTGGCCAAGTCCAGGCTGAAGCTGTAATCGACCCCCAGGTTAAGCTTGGGGCTGGACAGGCCCTGGCGTTGCAGGCTCAACGGGTCGGCCGCCAGCCGGCCGCGCACCCACAAAGACTTCCCTTGTTTGCGGATATCCAGGGTATTCGTGGAATTGAGGGACGTGGAGGCGAAATCCAAACCATAAGGGCCACCGATGAAATTGAGCACCCGGCGGTCGATGCCGCCGATTTCCAATTTCAGGCTGGCTTCCTGCTTCACGAGATCCAGGGGGCCACTTAAGCTCAGGCCGCCCCAGTTTTCATTCTGCCGCTCAAAGCGCAAGGCGAGTTGGTTCAACTGGGTGGGGGTGACCTGGCAATCCAGGCGCACCGCGGCCGAAGCGAGGTGGCTCCAGGCGCCTTGGGCCTGGCCGATTGCCAGGCGCAGGCTGCCGGAAAGATTGTGCTGCCAGGGTAGCAGGTCATTGGCCAGCTTGAGATCCAGGGAACCCGACAGTTTGGCCTCCACCGTATGGTTGGTTGACAGCTTGCCGGGCAGCGGCTGGGTTTGATCGATTTTGGCCAGGGCGTCGATGGTGATTTTCCCAGGCTGGCCATTTTCGATCCGATCGATCGTCAAATTCAAGCCGCTGATTTCCACCTTTTGCTGGGAGCCATCCGGGGAGGCAATCTGCTGCAGCAACCGCCCTTGGCTGACATTGATGTTTTTCAGGGAAACCACGGGCTTGGTGGCTGCCTGGGCACCTGGAGCGGCCGCCGGCTTGGTGGGGGGCAGGTTGTTTTTGCCGTCCGCGGTCTGGATGATTTTGAATACCGGGGACACCAGCTTCACTTCCTGGGCATTGATATGGCCCTTGAGGAGCGAAAAAAGCTGGTAGCGCACCACCGCCTCCTGGGCCTCCACCAAAGGCTCGGCGCCGGGCACCCGGACCTTCAAGCCGTGGATTGAACATTGGGAAAACAAGCTCAGGGAAATGGAATCCGCCGAGACCTCCATTTCCAATGCCCGGTTGACCTTGGGCAACACGAAGCCTTTGAGAAAGGCTGAGCTGCCAATAATGAAATAGCCGGCCACCAGGGCCAAAACCACCCCACCGCCAATCAAGGACAGGTTGCGCGGGGTGGAGAGGCGCTTCCAAAGGGATTTTTTCACGGTATTCATAAGCAATGTAAAAAATTGGGGGTTAAGTGTTGCTCGTGAGGGTTTTGAGGTAATCGGCAATGCCGCTGGCGGGGCTGAATTGGGGCTGGAATCCGAGGTCCGAATGCGCCCGGGTCATATCGGCTTCGGTGTGGTTTTGGTAAAAACTCTGGTAGGGATTTTCAAAATAATCCGGCTCCAGCCGGGTTCCGAGGCCATGATTCAGTGCCTGGATCACCTCGTTGAAGCTCACGGGTTGGCCGGATCCGCAATTGTAAACCTGGCTGCGGGGGGAAAGCCGCGCCTGGATGGTCATGGCCACGACGTCTTTGACGTAAACGAAATCCCGCTTCTGCTCGCCGTGGAAAAACACCCGCGGCCGGCGCCCCGCTTGCATCTGCAGGTAGAGCTGGTAGATCATGCTGGCGGCGGCTTTTTTATGCGTTTCCCGGGGGCCATAGACGTTGAAGTAACGCAGGCCCACAATCCGCCAGGCGGGATCGTCCTGACTGTGGCGGCGGGCGAGGTTGTCCAGTTGGACTTTGCTGAAGGCATAGACATTGGCCGGCGCCGGGGGCTGGTCCTCCTGCATGCGCCCGCCGGCCATGCCATAAGTGGCCGCCGAGGAGGCGTAAACCACGGGGCACTTCGTGGGCGCGGCGAACTCCAGGAGCCGGCGGAAGCCCTCGACGTTATCGTGCACCTGCAGGCATTGATCGTGGATGGTGGTATCCGTGATGGATGCCAGGTGGAAAATGGCGTCAAACTGCCGGCCTTTAAACTGCTCCCGCCAATCCAGTCGTGACACGTCGGCGGCCACCACATCGCCCCGGAATCCCCGCAGGTTCAGGAAACTGCCGGATCGAAAATCGTCCACGACGACCATCCAGGCATGGGGAAACTGCTCCTGGAGCGTCAAGGCCAGGTTGGAACCAATGAACCCTGCGCCCCCGGTTACGAGGATATTTTGCATAATTTTCGGACCGATTTGTTTGGGAAACAGGTCTCTTTAACAGATCTCTCTATTTAGCGGCCAGCTTGCTTTTGATCCGGGCGGTGACGTCGGCCTTGAATTCTTCCACCAAGCTCAGCGCGTAATCCAGGATGTCCCGGGTATCATCCTCGGCCAACGGCGTGAGATCCATGGCGAAAGTCAGCTGGGTGGCCTGATCCACGCCATGGGATTCCAAAAAGGTGGCGTTGGCCTGGCGGCGTCCGGCCACGGCCAGGTCGTAGCGCTTGCCGCCGGAGATCTGGGAATCAAACACACCCGACAGAGCGGCCGCCAGGTTTTCCCGCCGGCTCACATTCAGCAGGACTTTCCGGGCGTCCGGCATCCAATCCAAATCCCGCCAGATCTCGCACCCGTACACCTTGGCGGGGCGGCTGGCTTTGGGTAAAGCGCGCAGAGCCTGGATGGTGGCCACCGCCACGGCCACATGGGTGTCATGTTTGTCCGCCAGGTTGTGGGTATAGACCATTTTCGGCTGGCAGGCGGCCAGGATCTGGTGCAGATCCTCCCGCAGGCTGGGCCGGTTGGGATCCTTGATGGCCGAGCTGCCGTAATCCAGCTGGATCATGGCGCCATAGCGGCCGATGACGGCGGCTTTGCGCTGCTCGGCACGCCGCACCTCCTGCATTTGCAGGTCGGTGTATTGGGCGTAGATGCCGGTCCGGGAGCTGCCCGCCCCGTTGGTGCAGGTAACCCCGGTGAACCAGCTGTCAGCCTGGCCGAAACAGGTTTCAATGCCGTGGAAGGCCATGAATTCCAGGTCGTCCTGGTGAGCGCCGATGCCCAGGTGGGTGGTCCGCGCCAGGGCTTGGGCGAGGGGCTGCCCATCCGGCACAAAAACATCGGCGGTACTATTGTGTAATTGCATAGGAAATGCGCATGGCTAAAGGTTGCGGTGGCCGGGCATCACGGTTAAACATTTTTTTGCCGGCGGGCCGGCAGGCTGGCGGCGGCCACAGCCTGGCCCACCCGGCGGCTTTTCTCATCCGGCACCACAATGTCGATGCGGGCGGACAGTTCGGGAAACTCGCTGGCCAGGATGGCTTTGGCTTTCGTGAGAATGATTTCCCCACCTTCGCCGGAAGTGACCCGCCCCAGGATCAGCAGGTTGTCAAAATCATAAAATTCCCGATACCACGGAATGGCGTAGCCGAGGTAAACCCCGATGGTTTCGAAGATCGCGCGGGCGGCCGTTTCCTGGCGGGCCATGCGCTCCTGCACATTTTTCAAACGGGTTGGCACATCCATGTCCGCCGGGAATTGGATGCCGGCCGCGGGCGCCAGCTTGTTCACCGCCTGTTGGGAGAAATAAAGCGCCCCCACACCGCGGTCGCCGGACCACTCATCGCTGGCGGCTTGGGGATTCAGGTCCACCGGGGCGAAAGCCAGCTCGGTCAGCCAGCCTTGGATGCGGCCGTTCCGGTCCAGGAACCCGGCCGCCTCGCTGGAGCCCATGGCAACCCCCAGCATGGCGTTGCGCTGCAGGGACATGGCCCCCGCCAGGGCGGTCACATCCCCGTCGTTGATCACCACCAGGGGGACCCCCCATTCCTTTTCCAGGCGGCGGAACATCGGTTTGACCTGGCTTTCGAATTCGGGCAGCGGCACGGCCCGGAACAACGAAGCCACCATGACTTGGTTATCGACATACACGCCGGCGGAGCTGCCGCCGATGGCATCCACCCGGGGCAGGTGGGAGGCGGCCAGCTTGAGACCCTCATTGATGCGCTGATAATGGTAATTCGAGTCCGCCTGGTCTTTGGGATTCCACGGGATCTCCGTGCTGAACACCGGCTCGCCGTCCTGCACCGCCGCCAGCTTGTAATCGCTGGCGCCGAGGTCGAAGCCGATCCGGCACCCGTCCAGGTGCCCGCCGAGGGCGGAGGCGGATTCCCGGGCGGCAGGAACTTCACCGGGCGCCACACACACCACCGTGAACGGCCGGTCATAAACCCGTTGCATCAAGTTGGCATCGAAGGCCCGGGCGCCCTGGGGCTGGTAGCAGGCTGCCAGCCGGCTGCATAAATTGGCCGGGCCGGCCAGGTGGACTTTCCACCCGCCATAAGCCCAAAGCGCGAACTTGATGATCCGTTCCACATATTGGAACGAGGCTTCCCGGGTGTCATGGGCATCCGGCAGCAATTCCAGGTCGTGGCGGGTTACCAGTCCATCGTTGCGCTCCACGGCGATCAGCAGGGAATCCCGCCGGGCCGCTTTCCGCAAGGCCTGCTGGTAGCTCCGGGCGGCCAGAATGATGGGCCGAAATCCGGGGTCCAGCGGGGCTTGAATGCGGGGCGCCTGGTCGATTAGTGGCGATAGTTTTTCACAGTTCATAAATTCTTTTTACGCGGCGCCGATTGCTTGATCTCGGTGGGGTCCAGCTTGCGGACTTTGATGTTCTTCAGCGCTCCTTTCGTGCGCCAGGTGGCCACGCCGAGTGGCTGCGATTCCTCCACTTCCAGCCGGATCGAAAAGGTCCGGCCCTCGGTGGTGATGTCCACGATGCTTTTTTCATCCAGCCAGGCTTGGATCCGCGCCTCGGTCACCCGCAGCCGCACCTTGTAGAATCGGCCTTCCTTGAAATTCATATACGTGGTGGTTTCGTTGCTCGAGGCATCCATGCCGCCGATGCTCGAAAGCCCCACCACGCCGCCCCCCCAGCCGCCCAGGATGAGGCTGCACGGGTCCTTCATGACCGGGAATGTCAGGCCGCAGAAGAAATCGCCCCCGTCCAGGCGGGCCGCTTCCAAGGTCAACTCGTAATTGACGCGGAGCACCTCGTTGGTCCAGGTGACCCCGGACATATCGTTCCCCATTTCCATGGTGATCTGGCCGTTTTCCACCTTCACCAGCCCGCGGCCGGCAAAGTCGGTTTCCTTCCAGCCCTTCAAAGTCTTCCCGTCGAACAGGATGTTCCAGCCCTCGTCATCCACGGACAGGCCGAGGGGCTTTTCCACGGCGCTTTTTTTGACGGCGGGCGTGGCCGCCTTTTCGGTCTTGCCTTCGTTTTCCGCGGCCAGGGTGGTGCCGACCCCGCAGGCCAGCCAGCTCACCAGTGCCAGCGAGGCCAGGTTTTCCAAACCATGAACCAGCGAATCATTCAGAAAATATCTCATAAGCGTCTTCCTGTTTTTGGTCACACACCGATTAAATTAAATTAAGCCATGTCGCCGCGTGGAACAACGATAAAGTCGCTCTTCCCGCGCCGTGGCCACCTGGGGAACTTACAGGTGGGCTTTGATTTTGGCCAGAATCACCCGGGCCAGGCTGTCGTCCCCCGTGGCGCCCACCCGGATATAAATGCTCGTCACGCGGCTCCCCTCATCCACCAGCGTCAGGTAAATCGTTTTGGAGCCGAGCCCTTGGGCCACGACATCGGCGCGATCCGGCTTCCGGTCTTTTTGGACGATGACGCAATCCATTTCCTTCAGCGCGGCCTGTACGGCTTTCCACACCTTCGGGAAGGGGGCGGATTCGCGATGGAGCATCTGCTCCTTGGCGAAACTGGGTGTGGTGGGGCTGCTGAAGGAGCTGTCCCGGGGGGACAAGTTATTGCACCCGCCGCACCAAAAGAGGGCCAGCATCGCCAATCCGTAACTTCCGAGCTTGTTCATAGTTGCCTGAATCCGCGAGACGTTTCCGCGACCAACTAATACTGAATCCGCCGCTCTGACAAGCTGGAAGCTGAAATCGACCGCCCCGCAGCGTTCCTTTCCCTCCTGGGCAGGAGCCTTTAAACAAGCCAGCCAGCCGATGGACAAGGGTGGCGAAGGATTCCTTTACGGCCATGGCGAATGGCCTTACCCTTGGCTCCGGCTGGGGGTCCCATAAAAAACAGGCAGGATGCGGCGGCGCCTTCATCCCGGCTGCTCCGGAAACAAGGAGTTGAATTTTTTAGTGGTTATTTGGCGCAGATTCCTGTTTAGTTTTGGATGTTACCATTAAGGAATAATGGTATATCCAAGGGTCCACGTCGGGTGGCACGGATTGTAAAGCTGTTGGTGGTTATGGCCGGACATGCTTGAAATAAGAGATTGTAAACTGACACAACAACGCGAGGAGGCCTGGCGGAGATCCCAAGGATCTCTCCCAAGTGCCTCATTTGTATCGTTTTGTGACGCGCTAAAAGCGTTTTCCACCTCCTTTTGGGTCCTGGAAAACGAGGGCCGCCTGCTTTTCCAAACGGCTGCCGGACCGGAAGCCATGCCCCCAGCCATCCGGGAAGGGGATCGGATCCTCGGTTATCTGCCCGCGCTGAAATTCAGGGATCTGGGCGATCCTGGTTTTTGCCGCGACCACCAACTTCAGTTCCCTTATGTGGCAGGCGGCATGGCTAATGGCATCGCCTCCACCGCCTTGGTGGAAGCCATGGCCAAAGCGGGCATGCTGGGCTTTTTCGGTGCGGCCGGCCTGGATCTGGACACAGTGGAAACCGCCATCGACCACCTCGAAGCGCGGATCCCCAACCTGCCTTACGGCTTCAATTTCATCCACAGCCCGAACGAACCCGGCCACGAAAGCGCGGTAACCAGCCTCTATTTGCGGCGCAAAATCCATTTGGTGGAGGCCGCGGCTTTCCTGAAACTGACCCTGCCAATTGTCCGTTACCGTGTCCACGGGATCACCCAGGACAGCACCGGGCGAATCACCACCCCCAACCGGATTATTGCCAAAGTCTCGCGGGTGGAGGTGGCCACCCAGTTTTTTGCCCCCCCGCCCGGGGAAATGCTGGACGAATTGGTCCGCACCCGTGAAATCACCGCCGAACAAGCGCTCCTGGCGGCTCGCATACCGATGGCCCAGGAGGTGACGGCGGAAGCCGATTCGGCGGGGCATACGGATAACCGCCCGTTGGTGGCCCTGCTGCCGACCTTGTCCTGCTTGCGGCACCGGTTGCAGGCCAAATATGGGTATGCCCAAAGCCTGAGGGTTGGGGCCGGTGGCGGATTATCAACTCCCGCTTCCCTTGCCGCCGCTTTTGCCATGGGCGCCGCTTATGTGGTCACCGGATCCATCAACCAGGCTTGTGTGGAGGCGGGAACCTCCGACACCGTGCGCCAGATGCTCTGCCAGGCGGAGCAGGCGGATACTGCCATGGCGCCGGCGGCAGACATGTTTGAAATGGGCGTCAAAGTGCAGGTTCTGAAACGGGGCACCATGTTCCCCATGCGCGCTGCCAAGTTGTTCGATCTTTACCGGGCTCACCCCGGGCTGGAGGCTATTCCCGCGGCGGAGCGGACCGTCCTGGAAAAGCAGTTTTTTCCTGGTGGTTTGGACCATGCCTGGCAAAGCACCCGCCAGTATTTCCTGAAACGGGATCCCCGCCAGGTGGAACGCGCCGAGCGCGATGCCAAGCATAAGATGGCCTTGGTTTTCCGCTCCTACCTGGGCTTGAGTTCCCGGTGGGCCAACGCCGGCGAACCCTCCCGCGTGCTGGATTACCAGGTCTGGTGCGGTCCCGCCATGGGCGCCTTCAATGAATGGGTCCGTGGAACCCTGTGGGAAAAGCCGGAAAACCGCCGGGCCGCGGCGATTGCCCAAAACCTCCTCTATGGGGCTGCCCGCCAATTGCGCATTCAAGCGCTCCACTTTCAAGGTGTTCAATGCCCGGATGACTTGGTCCACTGCCCCCCGCTGGATCCGGCAAATCTGCAATCAGTTTTTACGAACCATGAGTGATTCGGCCCCATTAGCCATTATTGGCATCAGCTGCTTGTTCCCCAAGGCAGACAACCTCCAAGCTTATTGGAACAACATCAAAAATGGCCTGGATGCCATCTCCCCAGTTCCCGAAGGATCCCACTGGAAAATCGACGATTATTTCAATTCCGACCCCAAAGCCCCGGACAGCACCTATGCGCGGCGCGGCGGTTTTTTATCACCCACCGCCTTCAACCCGATGGAATACGGGATCGCCCCCAAGGATGTGGAGGCCACCGACACCACCCAATTGCTGGGCTTGGTGGCCGCCAAACAAGCCCTGGCGGATGCCGGATACGCGGAGAAGCCGTTTGACCGCAGCCGCACCAGCGTCATCCTGGGTGTCACCGGCGCGCTGGAATTGGTGATCCCGCTCGGCGCGCGCCTGGGGCATCCCATTTGGCGCCGTGCCTTGAAGGAAGCAGGCGTGGCCGAGCCGCTGGCCGAGGATGTGGTCCGCCGGATTGCCGATTCTTATGTGGGCTGGCAGGAGAACTCCTTCCCCGGCCTCCTGGGCAATGTGGCCGCCGGGCGGATCGCCAGTCGTCTCGATCTGGGGGGAACCAATTGCGTGGTGGATGCCGCTTGCGCGAGTTCCCTGGCCGCCTTGCACCTGGCCGCCATGGAGCTGGCCACCGGCCGGTCCGACATGGTCATCACGGGCGGGCTGGACACATTTAATGATATTTTCATGTACATGTGTTTCAGCAAAACCCCGGCCCTGTCGCCTTCGGGCAATGCGAAACCTTTTGACCAGGGCTGCGATGGGACGATCATCGGGGAGGGCCTGGGCCTGGTGGTCATCAAGCGCTTGGCGGATGCCGAACGCGACGGCGACCGGATTTATGCAGTGATCAAAGGCATGGGTTCGGCCAGCGATGGCCGGGGCAATGCCATTTACGCGCCCCGGGCGGAAGGCCAGAAAAAAGCGTTGGAACGCGCCTATGCCGCGGCGGCCACGCCGCCCGAAACCGTGGAACTGGTGGAAGCCCACGGCACCGGTACCAAGGTGGGGGACACGACCGAAATCCAGGCTTTGACGGAGGTTTACCGGGCCACCGGCCACGCCGGAACCTGGGCGGCACTGGGGTCGGTGAAATCTCAAATCGGCCATACCAAAGCCGCCGCCGGAGTGGCCGGCCTGATCAAAGCCGCCATGGCCTTGCGGGAAAAGGTTTTGCCTCCCACCATCAAGGTCACCCAGCCTTTGGCGGAAGTGGCGCCGGGGAAATCCCCCTTCTACGTCAACACCCAGAAACGCCCCTGGCTGCCGAGAACAGCGCATTTGCGGCACGCCGGAGTCAGTTCGTTCGGTTTCGGCGGAACCAATTTCCATTGCGTGCTGGAAGAGCACGGAACCCGGAAAGAACATGTCAGCTGGGATGGGGATACGGAAATATTTGCCTTCAGTTCAGAGGATCTGGCCGATCTCCGAAGCCAGGTGGGAAGTTTGCCCGCGGAGCTGCCCTGGCCCCAGCTGCGCCAGCAGGCCCAGGCCTCCCGCCTGTGTTTCCGGGCGCAAGCCAGATATCGCCTGTTGATACCGCTGAACCAAGGGGCCAGCCTCGGCTCGCTGCGCGATGCCGCCCGCTCCATGTTGGACCAGCACCCGGAAAAAACCGCCTGGAGCCTCCCCTCCGGAATCGCTTTCGGCTCCGGCGAAAGACATGGCAAACTCGGCGCGTTGTTCCCCGGGCAGGGATCCCAATACGTGGGCATGCTGCGCGACCTCGCGTGCCAATTTCCGGAAATGCTCGAGGCGCTGGCCGCCGCCAACAACATCTTCGCCCGCGAACATCCGGATGCGGAACTTCAGCGGCTCAGCGATTTCATTTACCCGCACCCCGCCTTCAACGACGAAAGCCGCCGCCAGCAGGAAGAGTCCTTGAAAGCCACCGAGGTGGCCCAGCCGGCGCTGGGCGCAGTCGGTTTGGGTGCTTTGCAGGTTTTGAATTATTTTGGCGTGGCGCCGGAGGCCGCCGCCGGCCACAGCTACGGCGAATTGCTCGCCCTGTGCGGAGCCGGCCGCATGGAGCCGGATTCCCTGCACTGGCTGTCCAACCTGCGGGGGCGGCTCATGGGCAAAAATGGCGGGAATGGCAACGGCGACCGGGGCGCCATGCTCGCGGTTCAGGCGCCCGAGCAAACGGTCTCCGAATTCGTGCGGGAAGCCAACCTGGACATTGTCATTGCCAACCGTAATTCCCCCAGCCAATTTGTGCTGGCCGGCCCCAAGCCGCGGATTGAGCAGGCGGCCACTGAACTGGCCAAAAAATCTATTCGGACCCGCCTTTTGTCCGTGTCAGCGGCTTTCCACAGCTCCCTGGTGGCGACGGCTTGCCAGCCCTTTGCCTCCGCGCTGGAAAAAATTCCGTTCGCCATCGGCACCATCCCGGTCTATGCGAACAGTACCGGGCGCGCATATCCCCAGGGCACCCAGCAAGCCCGGGAATTGCTGGCCAGCCAGATCATTCGGCCGGTGGATTTCCAGTCCCAAATTGAAACCATGTTTGCCGACGGAGTCACCACTTTCGTGGAAGTGGGGCCCGGCCATGTATTAAGCGATTTGGTGCAATCCATCCTGCCTGGCCGCGCGGTGGAAACCGTCGCCTTGGATTCCTCCCGGGGTGGGCGTCCCGGCGTTTTTGACCTGGCCGTGGCCTTGTGCCGCCTGGCCTCACTGGGGCATGGGATCGATTTAACCCGCTGGGAAATCCCGGTGGAACCGGCCAGCGCCGCCGCCGCCAGCAAGACCGGCATGGTGATCAACCTGGCTGGGGCCAATTATCGGAATCCGCAACCGGCCCGCGCGCCTGCGGCCCCGGCCATCCGGCCCGACTCGCCGCTCCCGGCCAAAGTGGCCTCCCCGGCTATCCCGGCCGCTCCCTCCGCGAGCCCACCCGCTTCCCCGGCGGCGGCTGGAACCAAAGTCGCTTTGCCGGCGGACTTAAACTCCGCGCTGCAGACCGCCCAGCAAGGCATGCTGGCCCTGCAGCAGATGCAGGAACAAACCGCCCGCCTGCACCGCCAATTCCTCGACAGCCAGGAGGCGGCCCGCCGCACCTTGGAATCCCTTTTGAACCAGCGCCACGGACTGCTTTTCCCCGGCGCCACGCCACTGCCGCCAACGGCTGCGACCTTGCCCGTCTTGGCGCCGGTGGTCCAGGACCCGTCTCCGAGCACCCCGCCGGCCAGGCCGGCCAGCCGGCCACCAACTCCGGAGCCCGCTCCAGTTGCCCCGGTTCCCCCTCCCCAGGAAACGGCCACGGCCGGGATCATTGACCGGGAGGTCTTGAAAGTGGTGTCGGATAAAACGGGCTATCCCGCAGAAATGCTGGAGCTGGGAATGGGCTTGGATAGCGACCTGGGCATCGACTCCATCAAGCGGGTGGAAATCATGGCTGCTTTGCGGAGCCGGCTGCCCGGTTCCCCGGAGATCAAACCCGAACACTTGGGCACCCTGCGCACGTTGCAGGAGGTCGTGGATTTCCTGGCTCAAAATCCATCGCCCGCGGCGGCGCCCCCGGAGCCGGTGGCTGCCATCGCAAACCAGGAACAGATCAGCCAGGCCCTCCTGAAAGTGGTGGCGGAAAAAACCGGTTACCCAGTGGAGATGCTGAATTTGGAGATGGGGCTGGATTCGGATCTGGGCATCGATTCCATCAAGCGGGTGGAAATCATGGCCGCCATCCGCACCCAGCTGCCGGAGGCCCCGGAGATCAAACCCGAGCACCTGGGAACCCTGCAGACCTTGCAGCAAATCGTCGATTTCCTGGGTGCCAGCGGCAGCGAAAAGCAGCCGGTTCCGGCGGCCGCGGCAGCCCAATCCGGCGCGGTGGAGCGGGTGCTGCTGGCGGTGGTGGCGGAAAAAACCGGCTACCCGGTGGAGATGCTGAATTTGGGCATGGGGCTGGATTCGGATCTGGGCATCGACTCCATCAAGCGGGTGGAAATCATGGCCGCCATCCGCACCCAGCTGCCGGACGCTCCGGAGATCAAACCCGAGCATTTGGGAACCCTGCAAACCTTGCAGCAGATTGTGGATTTCCTGACCTCCGGGCCGGCGCAGGAACCGCCGGCCGTCCCGCCTTCCCTGGAACCCAGGAAAGAAACCCCGGCTGTATCGGGCATGGGATCGGTGGATTTGCACCGTCAAATCATCAAGCCTGTCAAACTAGGGGGCAACGGCGCCTTCCAGCCCGCCAAGCCCGCTCCCAATACCCTCATCTGGATCACGAACGACGGTTCCAGCCTGACCAGCGCTCTGCAATCCAAGCTGCTCTCGCTGGGTTATGGGGTGCGGCTTGGCACCCCCGCCGAATTGGTCAAAAGCCTGCCCGGTGAAGTGCCGGCCGGCTTGGTGATCCTCTGGCCCAGCGCCGGCAGCGAGGGCGCTTTCCTCAAGGAAGCCTTCCAGCTGCTGCAAAAGGCCGGCCCCTCTTTGCGCAACCGCAACGGGCATGGCCCGGGCCTCCTGGCCACCGTGTCCCGCTTGGACGGCTTGTTCGGTTTCGGCTCGCTAAACGGCAAAAGCGATGCGATTAGCGGTGGCCTGGCAGGATTGGTAAAAACGGCGCGCCACGAATGGCCGGAAGTGCAATGCAAAGCGATCGACCTGGATCCGGAAGTGGAAACCAGCCCGGATCTCGCCAATCGCATCCTGGAGGAGATTTTTCGCAAGGATCCGGTGGAAGTGGGCATTTCGCGGGACGCCCGTTACGGTTTGCAGACGGAGCTGGTTCCTTTCAACGGCAACGGCGTGGCGCCCTTGCTGAAGACCAACGATGTGGTGGTGGTTACCGGGGGTGCCCGGGGCATCACCGCTTCGGTGGCCATCCGGCTGGCCAGCCAGCAGCCTTTGCGGATGATCCTTTTGGGCCGGAGCCAGCTCGCGGAGCATGAGCCGGAGTGGTTGGCCGGCCTCACCCTGGAGGCGGACCTCAAGAAAGCTTTGCTGGCGAAGGCCAACGGCCATAACTCCCCCAGGCAGATTGAGGCCAAATACCGGGAAATTATCGCCCAAAGAGAAATCCGGGATCATCTGCGGCAGATCCGCCGGTTTGGCGCGGAGGCTATTTACCGCCCGGTGGACATCCGGAACAACGCGGAAGTCGCCCAAGTGTTGACCGAGGTGCGGCAGACCTGGGGGCCGATCCAGGGCCTGATCCATGGCGCCGGGGTGCTGGCGGACCGCCGCATCGAGGATAAAACGGCGGAGCAGTTTGACCTGGTTTACCACACCAAAGTCTCCGGCCTGAAGAACCTGCTCGCCGGGGTGGCGGCCGATGACCTCAAGCTCCTGGCCCTGTTTTCCTCCTACACCGGCCGGTTTGGCCGGATTGGACAGGTCGATTATGCGGCCGCCAACGAAGTGCTTAACAAGATCGCCCAGGTCGAATCCCGGCGCCGGCCCAATTGCCGCGTGGTCTCCTTCAACTGGGGGCCGTGGAATGGCGGGATGGTCACCGACGGCCTGAAAAAGGTTTTTGAGGATGAAGGCGTGGGCCTGATCGAACCCGATGCGGGGGCCCGGTTTTTTGTCCGTGAAATTTCCGAACCGGGGCGCACTCCGGTGGAAGTCCTGGCCCTGGCGCCGGCGCCCAAGCGAAACGGCCATGGATCCGGCGGGGACAGCTCCCTGAAACTGCTGGCGGGGAGTGTGGCTTTCGAGCGCACGGCCAGCGTCAAAGCCCTCCCTTGCTTGGCGTCCCACGTCCTCCACGGGCGGGCGGTATTGCCCGCCGCGTTGATGATGGAATGGCTCGCCCAGGGGGCGGCCCATAATAATCCGGGTTTGATCTTCCAAGGTTTGGAGCAGTTCAAAGTCCTGAAAGGATTGGTGCTGGATCCTGCCGCGGAAACCACCGTTCAGGTGCTTGCCGAACCGGCGCAAATGCGGGATGGATGCCTGCGGGTGACCGTGCAGCTGGCCAGCCATTCAGGTTCCCGGCCCACCTTGCACGTCCGGGCGGAGGTCCGCCTGGCCGAAAACCCGCTGGCCAATCCCCCCGCCAAATCCTCGGCCGCCCCGGCGGCCAGAAATACGGAAGCATTCGTTTACCGGCCTGACCAGCTTTTCCACGGGCCGCATTTCCAGGGGATTGAAATCCTGGAGCATTGCTCCGCCCGGGAGATCATCGCGCAGGTGAAAAGCTCGCCCTCGCCCAAGCAATGGATGCTGCAACCCTTGCGCCCCGCCTGGATGGCGAACCCGATGGCCCTCGACTGCGCCTTCCAGATGATGATCCTGTGGAGTTGGGAACATCTGCAGGCCGCCTGTCTGCCCTGTGCGGTGCGCCATTATGAACAATACAGCGCCACGTTCCCCAAAAAAGGCAGCCGCGCAGCCATCGAAATCCTTTCCTCCGAATCCCCATTGGTGGTGGCCAATATCCGCCTGCTCGACCGCCAGGGTAACCTGCTGGCGCGTGCGGATGGCTGCGAATTCGTGGCGGATCCAGCGCTGCGGGACGCGTTCCGATTGAATCGCCTGCAAGATTGAAGAGCCCTTCCGAAAATGCTTCCGGAAAGGACGGCGAAGCCATCGCCGAGCCGATCGCCATTGTCGGGTTTGGGGGGGTGTTCCCCGGGGCGCAGGACTTGGATGGATTCTGGAATATCATCCGGCAGGGGATCGATACCAGCCGGCCGGTGCCACCCGGACGATGGATTGTGGATCCCCGCCTGATCCAGGATCCCACCCCGGGCACTCCGGACCGGGTTTACACCGACCGCGGATGTTTTGTGGAGGCGGGGCCACCGGACCTCGCCGGATTGGACCTGCCGCCCGGACTTCTGGAAAACCTGGACCCTTCGGTGCAGTTGCTTTTGGAGGCTGGCCGCAAGGCGCTGGCCGGCTTGAAAAATGCGGCGCTGGATCGGAGCCGCACCGGGATCATCCTCGGCAACATCGCCCTCCCCACCAGCGCCTCCTCGGCGTTGGCGGCGCAAATCCTGGAACCGCTGTTCCGGCAGGATGTGGATGGGATCCGGGCCGCTGTGGAACGGCCCGGCACCCGGGGGTTGAACCGTTACGTGTCTGGCTTGCCCGCCGGCATCCTGGCCCGAGCTTTGGGCTTGCAGGGTGGCAGCTACACGCTGGATGCCGCCTGCGCCTCCTCCTTGTTCGCCCTGAAGCTGGCGGTCGATGAATTGCAGGCCGGCCGGGCGGAGGCCATGCTGGCCGGCGGATTGTCCAGGCCCGATTCGCTTTACACCCAAATGGGTTTTTGCCAGTTGCGCGCTCTTTCCCGGTCTGGCCGCTGCGCGCCCTTCGACGCTGCGGCCAGCGGTCTGATCGTGGGTGAAGGAGCCGGGGTGGTGGTGCTCAAGCGGCTCTCCACCGCCTTGCGGGATGGCGACCCCATCCATGCGTTGATCCGCGGCCTTGGCTTGTCGAACGACCTGGAGGGCAATCTCCTGTCCCCAGCCTCCGAAGGCCAGGGGCGGGCTTTGCGCCAGGCTTACCGGGAGGCCGGGTGGTCACCGTCCCAGGTGGACCTGATCGAATGCCATGCCACCGGCACCCCGGTGGGGGACGCGGTCGAATTCGAGAGCCTGCTGGCGCTTTGGAAAGATTGCCAATGGCGGCCGGGCCAATGCGCCCTGGGCGCGGTGAAATCCAACATCGGCCACCTGCTCACCGGGGCCGGCAGCGCGGGGTTGATCAAAATACTCCTGGCCTTGCGGAACCAGTGCCTGCCGCCCGTCGCCAATTTCCAGCATCCTTCGGAAAAGATCCCGCTCCACGGCAGCCCGTTCCGCATCTTGCAGGCGGCGGAACCCTGGCCCGCCAGGGGTGCCGGAATCCCGCGGAGGGCGGCCATCAACGGTTTCGGTTTTGGCGGCATCAACGCGCATGTGTTGCTGGAGGAATGGGTCGGCCAGGTGCAAATTCCGGCATCCCGGCGGGCCTCCAAAACTGCGCCCACCCCACCCAGCCCCATCGCCATTATCGGCCTGGGCGCTTGCGTGGGACGCTGGCCCGATCTCCGCTCCTTCCAGGAAAGGGTGCTCGGGGGTGGCCAGGATCAACCGCCTGCGCCCCGGGAGGCCTGGCGCGGGGTGCCCATGACCCAATGGCAGTCCACCCTGGGCTTGGACACTTTGTTTCCCGGTTATTACCTGGATGATATTTCCATCCCGGTGAGCCGTTACCGCATTCCGCCCAGGGAACTGGGCGATCTTTTGCCCCAGCAGATTTTGATGTTGGAAGCGAGCCGGGCGGCTTTGGAGGACGCCCAAGCCAGGCCCGCCAATCCCGCCCGCACGGGGGTTTTTGTGGGCTTGGGTCTCGACTTGCGGACCACTGATTTCCACTTCCGCTGGACGCATTTGAACCAGGCCAGCCAGGCGGCCCCCAGCCCCGCCGGAGGACCACCTGGGGCAGACTGGCTGGAAGCCTGCGGGCCAGCCCTGACGGCGGACCGCACCATGGGGGCTCTCGCGGGAGTAAACGCCAGCCGCATCGCCAAGGAATTCCGCTTCGGCGGCCCCAGCCACACCGTGTGCGGGGAGGATGCGTCCGGCCTGCGGGCGCTGGAAATTGCGGTGCGGGCGCTGCAGCGGCGCGAGTTGGACCAAGCCTTGGCGGGGGCCGTGGATGTCACCGGGGATTTGCGCGCTTTGCTGGCCACTGATGCGGTCAAGCCTTACTCCCGGCAGGGCACCGCTCGCCCCTTCGACCGCGAGGCCGATGGCCCGGTGCCGGGCGAAGGGGCGGTATCCGTGGTCTTGAAGCGGCTGGATGACGCGTTGCGGGACGGCGACCGCATCTACGCGGTGGTTCGCGGGATCGGGTCCGCGGGCGGCGGCGGGATTGGGGCGGAGGGAGCCACTGAAAGCGGCTGCCAGCAGGCTTTGGCGCGGGCCTATGAAGATGCGGGGATCGATCCGCAAACCATCGGCTACCTCGAAGCCGGCTCCTCCGGCACGCCGGAGGCAGACCGGCGCGAGGTGCAAGCTTTGACGGGATTTTTCGGTTCTTTCGAACGCCGGCATCCCCTCTGGCTGGGCAGCGCCCAAGCCGATGTGGGGCATGCCGGCGCCGCTTCCGGGATGGTATCGGTCCTGAAGGCTGTCCTGGCCATTTACCAGGAAATCATCCCGCCGTTGCGCGGATTGCGCAACCCGATCGCCACTCTGGCGGAAAACAATCTCCTGCGCGCCCCGGCGGCCGCCCAGCACTGGGTCCGGGATCGCGCCGACGGCCCCCGGCGCGCGGGCGTGAATACCTCCAGTGTGGATGGCACCTGCCTGCACGTGGTATTGGAAGCCTGCGAGGCCCAAGCCGGCGGCCGGTTTGGCAGCGAACGCAGCGGCCCTCCCGGCGGGCGTCCCGAAGGGCTTTTTGTGCTGGGGGGCAGCCAGCCTGCGGATCTGCGCCAGCAGGTGGATGAATTGCGGCAACTGGCAGCCCGGTACCGCTCCGAGCCGGTCGAATCCCTGGCGCGGCTTTGGTGGCAAAAGCGGGGCGCCGGCGATGCCCGGCCGTACTGTTTGGCAGTCGCCGCCCAGGATGCCGCCCAACTGGACCGCCTGCTGCAAACCCCGTGGGCGGAGCCGGGCCATTTCAGCGGGCCACCGGCGGCGGGGCCGGACGGCGATTGGAGCCGGGATCGGGACCGGGTGTTTTATGTGCGGCCGGAGGATCGCCGGCCGGGGAAATTGGCCTTTGTTTTTCCCGGTTCGGGAAGCCATTTCGCGGAGATGGGCCGGGAGTTGGCCGTGCACTGGCCGGAAATCATCCGCCGCCAGGATGCGGAAAACCAGCGGCTGGCCAGCCAGATGTTTGCCCGCCAATTCTGGAATGCCTCCGCCCCCAGTGGCCAACCCCTCGACCACCGCACGCTGATCTGTGGCCAGGTCGCCTTGGGCACCCTGGTCAGCGACCTGGCGTGCAGTTTTGGCCTCCAGCCCCAGGCCGCCATCGGCTACAGCCTGGGCGAAGCCACTTCCTTGTTCGCCCTGCGCGCCTGGCGGAGCCGGGACGAAATGTTGCAACGGGTCAGCCAATCCACGCTTTTCACGCAAGACCTCACCGGCCAGCCGGATCGCTTGCGCCAGGCCTGGCAGTTGCCTCCGGACGCGGTGGTGGAATGGAAAACCGGGCTGGTGGACCGCTCGGTGGCCGAAGTCCGCGCCGCCATGGCTGGCCTGCCGCACCTCTATGTGTTGATTGTCAACACGCCGCATGAATGCGTGATGGGCGGCAACGCCCCGGAAATCAAAACCTTGGTGGAGCGCCTGGCCTGTCAATGGTTTCCCTTGACGGGCGTATCCACCGTGCATTGCGAATTGCTGCAGCCCGTGGCCAAAGCCTACCGTGAACTGCACCTTTTCGAGACCACTGCTCCGGAAGGGATCCGCTTTTACAGCGGAGCCACCGGCCGGGCTTACGTTCCGGACCGGGAAACCGCCGCCGATGCCATCCTGGCCCAGGCTTCCGGCGGCATTGATTTCCCCCGCGTGATCGAGGTCGCCTACGATTCCGGCGTCCGCTTTTTCCTGGAGATGGGGCCTGGCAATTCCTGCAGCCGGATGATCGGCCAGATATTATCGGACCGTCCGCACCTGGCCCGCTCGCTGTGCGCGAATGCCCAGGATTCCGTGCCCGGTATTTTCAAGGCGCTGGCCCAGCTGATCGCGGAAGGTGTGGCGGTGGATTTGGGCAAAATCTACGGGCCGGAAGCCGGCTCGGCAGCCGCCGCGGCCCCTTCGGTGGCGGCCGGCGAAAAGCAGGTGCGCATCAGCCTCAGCGGCCCGCCCTTCGGCCGGGCAGCCCGGGGTGCCGCGAACCTTCCCCCCCGGTCCTCCAGCCGGCCGGATTCACCCCCGCCTGGCCGGGTCCAGACTTCCGCTCCCGAAGCCCTGGGGGAAACCGCCCGGCCGGCCGCCGCGGATCCGCTTCCCGCCGCGGATCCCTTCGAGCTGGAAATGGCGCAAGCGATGGCTGCGACACAAAACAGCACCCGGCAGGCGCATGAAGCCTACCTGGCTTTCTCGCAGTCGATTTTTCAAAACCTGTCCGAATCCGTGCGGGAGCAAATGGACCTGATATCCATCATGGCCGGCGGCGGATCTTCGGCCAGGACTTCCGGCGGACCGGGGCCAGCCAGCCAACCCCAGCCCCAATCCCGGAGCCAGGAGCCGGGCCGCCCGGTGGCCCTGGACCGGGAAGCCTGTTTGGAATTTGCCCGCGGGAGTGTGGCCAAAGTCCTGGGCCGGGAGTTCCAGGAAGCCGATGTTTTCCCCACCCGGGTGCGCCTGCCCGATGAGCCATTGATGCTCGTGGACCGCATCCTGGAAATCCATGGCGAAGCCCGCTCCATGACCCATGGCCGCGTGGTCACGGAGCATGACATCCGGCCCGGGGCCTGGTATTTGGATGGTGGCTGCATCCCCACCTGCATCGCGGTGGAGGCGGGCCAGGCGGACCTTTTTTTGTCCGGTTACCTCGGCATCGATTTCCAAACCCGCGGACTGGCGGTTTACCGGTTGCTTGACGCCCGGGTTTGCTTCCATCGGAGCCTGCCCGGTCCCGGCTCGGTGATCCGCTACGATATCCGCATCGAGCGCTTTTTCCGGCAGGGCAATACCTGGCTGTTCCGCTTCAGCTTTGAATCCACCGTGGATGGCCAGCCGCTGCTCACCATGACCAACGGCTGTGCGGGATTTTTCAGCGCCGCCGAGCTGGCGGGCGGGCGGGGCATCGTGCGCACGGCCATGGACTTGAAGCCCCTCCCCGGAAAACGGCCCGCGGATTGGGACGAACTGGTGGCCACCGGTGTGGAAACGTATTCTGCGGACCAATTGGAGGCCCTGCGCGCCGGGGATCTGGCCCGCGGTTTTGGCCCGGCTTTTGCGGGCCTGCCGGTGGCCAGGCCATTCACCCTGCCGGGCGGACGCATGAAGTTGGTGCACCGCGTTCCGCAGCTGGATCCCGGCGGCGGGCGCTTCGGCCTGGGTTTGATCCGGGGCGAGGCCGATATCCATCCCGGCGATTGGTTCCTCACCTGCCATTTCGTGGATGATCGCGTCATGCCGGGCACCTTGATGTTCGAGTGCTGCCTGCACACCTTGCGGATTTTTCTGCTGCGGCTGGGTTGGATTGCCGAACAGGGCCAGGTGGTGCTGGAGCCGGTGCCGGGGGTGAACAGCCAGTTGAAGTGCCGGGGGCAAGTCCTGGAAACCACCGCCACGGCCACTTACGAAATCTCCATCAAAGAGCTGGGGTATGAGCCGGCGCCTTATGCTCTCGCCGATGCCTTGATGTATGCGGATGGCAAGCCCATCGTCGAAATCACGAACCTGAGTTTGTGCTACACCGGCGCCACCCGGGATACGTTCCGGCAGCTATGGGCCGGCCCGCGCGCCGCCGCCGCCCGCCCGGTGCTTTACGACCGGGAACGCATCCTGGCCTTTGCCTTGGGCAAACCTTCCGAGGCGTTCGGGGCTCCCTACCGGGTCTTCGACCAGGAACGCCGGATCGCACGCCTGCCGGGGCCACCCTATCAATTTCTGGACCGGATCATCGCCGCCGAAGGGGAGCCTTTCAAAATGGTCCCCGGCGCCCGGGCCACCGCGGAATACGATATCCCGCCCGACGCCTGGTATTTCCCGGAAAACCGCCAGGGCGACATGCCGTTCGCGGTGCTGCTGGAAATCGCCCTGCAGCCTTGCGGCTGGCTGGCCGCCTATGTGGGCTCAGCCCTGACCAGCGGGACGGACTTGTCCTTCCGGAACCTGGGTGGCAAAGCGGTCCAGCGGATCCCGGTGTTCCCCGGCGGAGGCACTTTGACCACGCGGGTGCACCTGACCCGGGTCTCCAGCTCGGCCGGAATGATCATCCAATGGTATGATTTTGAGGTGCGGGCTGGCCGGCAGATCGTTTACCAGGGCGATACCTATTTCGGCTTTTTCCCCAAATCCGCCCTGGCCCGCCAGGAGGGGCTGCAAAACGCCGCTTTGTATCAGCCCGGCCCGGAGGAGGCAAAACGGAGCCAGGCCCTTCCGTTTCCCCGGCAGGCGCCGCTGGCCGGGGATCAATTGCGGATGGTCGATGACCTCATCGCTTTTGTGCCGGACGGCGGTCCCCAGGGGCTGGGTTTCCTCAAAGCCACCAAGCAGGTCAATCCCGGGGAATGGTTCTTCAAGGCCCATTTTTATCAGGATCCGGTGGTGCCCGGATCTCTGGGCTTGGAATCGTTCCTGCAATTGCTTAAGTTCGCAGCGATCCAACGCTGGGGTCACTCCACCGCAACGCGGTGGGAGGCAGTCGCCACAGGGGACCAGCATGAATGGACTTACCGGGGCCAGGTGATTCCGGCGGACCACAGGATCACCGTGGAAGCGGTGGTTACGCGGGTAAATGACGGGCAACATTGGCTCAGTGGCGATGGATTCCTATCGGTGGATGGCCGGGTCATTTATGCCATGAAAAATTTTACGGTGCGACAACAAGCCGCCTCTGCGGGAGGCTGCCCAGGCTGATCACGGGACGAATATGGACCCGAAATATCAGCGAGTCATGCTCACCGCCTTGGGCTACGAACTGGGCCCGGTGGTGGTTACCACCCCCGAATTGGAGGAGCGGCTGGAGCCAGTTTACACCCGGCTGGGCTTGCAACCGGGGCAGCTGGAAGCCTGGACCGGCATCCAGGAACGCCGCTGGTGGGAGCCTGGTTTTCAGCTTTCCACGGGCGCCATCGCCGCCGCCCGCAAAGCCCTGCAAAAAGGCGGCGTGGAGCCGGACGACCTGGGCGTTTTGATTTATGCCGGAGTGTGCCGGGAAAATTTTGAACCCGCCACCGCCTGCGCCGTGGCGGATGGCCTCGGCTTGCGCGGCCGGGCCATGCTCTACGATGTGAGCAACGCCTGCCTGGGGGTGTTGAATGGCATGCTCGAGGTGGCCAACCGCATTGAATTGGGCCAGATCCGCGCGGGCCTGGTGGTTTCCTGCGAAACCGCCCGTGAGATCAACGAACTCATGGCCGGCCGGCTCCTGCAAAAGGCCGGCATGGAGGAGTTCACCAAGGCCCTGGCCACCTTCACCGGCGGCTCGGGCGCGGTGGCGGCCCTGCTGACGGATGGCTCCTTTCCCGGGCCGCGCGGGCATCGCCTCCTGGGCGCGGTCTCGGAGGCCGCCCCCGAGCATCACCGCCTCTGCCGCTGGGGCCTGCGGGAGGTCCCGGATCAAGGCCTCTCCCAGTTCATGGATACCGACTCCGTGGCCGTCCTCAAGCACGGCGTTCAGCTGGGCCAGCGCACTTGGGCCCGGTTCCTGGAAGCCATGTCCTGGTCCGCCGCGAGCGTGGACCGGGTCATCTGCCACCAGGTGGGCCAGGGCCACCAGGAGGCCATCCTGAAGGCGCTGCAATTGCCCAAGGAAAAGGATTATATCACCTACCGCTACCTGGGGAACATGGGCACCGCCGCCTTGCCGGTGGCGGCCGCGATCGCCGACGAACGGGGCGCCCTCAAGCCGGGCCAGCGCGCCGGCTTTTTAGGGATTGGCAGCGGTTTAACCTGCCTGATGATGGGATTGGAATGGTAAGTTATCGACGAGATCTTTACCCCTTCGTGGGCGCCTACCTGAACCTGGACGGGATCGCCCTGCATTACCTGGACGAGGGCCGGGGCGAACCGGTCCTCATGCTGCATGGGAATCCCACCTGGTCCTTTTACTACCGCAACCTCGTATTGGGCCTGCGCGATTCCTTTCGCACCATCGTGCCCGACCACGTGGGCTGCGGGCTGTCCGACAAGCCGGATGACGCGCACTACCCGTTTTCCCTCAGCCGCCGGGTTCAGGATCTGGAAGCGCTTGTCAGCCATCTGAAAATCCGGCAGCGCCTCACCCTGATCCTGCATGACTGGGGCGGCATGATTGGCATGGCCTACGCCGCCCGGCACCCGGAACAAGTGGGCCGCCTGGTGTTGCTCAATACCGCCGCCTTTCATCTGCCCGCCGGGAAACGCCTGCCCACCTCCCTTTGGCTGTGCCGCAATACCACCCTGGACGATTTCCTGATCCGCCGCTCCGGCTGGTTTGGCCGGTTGGTGATGCGCTGGTGCAGCCGTCGCCCTCTGCCCACCCGGGTGCGCGATGCCTACCTGGAGCCCTGCCAGAGTTCCAGCAACCGCCTCAGCCAGTTGCGGTTCGTCCAGGATATCCCCCTGCGTCCCGGCGACCCCAGCTACGCGCTGGTGAGCGAGGTGCAGGAGCGTTTGAATCTTTTCCAGAAAACCCCCGCGTTGATCCTCTGGGGCGACCGTGATTTTGTCTTTGACCACCATTTCCTGGAGGAATGGCGTAAACGGCTGCCTGCGGCCGAGGTGCATCGCTTTCCGGAAGCGGGCCACCTGGTGCTGGAGGACGCCGGGGAGGAGATCCTGCCGATTGTGCGCAACTTTTTGGCGCGCCACCCCGCCGGCGGTTGATGTGAGGGCTACGATCACCACCAATATCGCCTCCCACCTGGCCGCCATGGCCGAGCTACAGCCGTGGCGGAGCGCGGTGGTGTATCCTCAGTCGCGCGATGCGCACGGCCGCGTCAGCTACACCCATTACACTTACCGGCAGCTGGAGGCGGCGAGCAACCAGCTCGCCCGCGGCTTCCAACAATCAGGCATCCGGCGGGGCATGCGCACCGCCCTCATGGTGCCGCCCAGCCTCGACTTTTTTGCCCTGGCGTTTGCCCTGTTCAAGCTGGGGGCCATACCCGTGCTGATCGATCCCGGCATTGGCACGCGCAACCTGGGCAAAAGCCTGGCCGAAGCCGCCCCCGAGGCCTTTATCGGCATCCCCAAAGCCCACGCGGCGCGGATGATCCTGGGCTGGGCCAAAGACTCCATTAAAATCAAGATTGCGGCCGGCCAGCGGGCGTTTCCCGGTTGCCTCTCCCTGCGGCAGGTCCGCACCCTGGGGGAAAACCCCACGGGCTTTGAGCCGGCCCGCCCCGAGCCGGGCGAAACCGCTGCCATCCTGTTCACCAGCGGCAGCACCGGTCCTCCCAAAGGCGTGGTTTACACCCATGAAATTTTCACCACCCAGGTGGAGCGGATCCGGCAGCTTTACGGGATTGAGCCAGGCGAAATCGATCTGCCCACCTTTCCCCTTTTTGCGCTGTTCGGCCCGGCCCTGGGCATGACCGCGATCCTGCCCGACATGGACCCCACCCGGCCGGCGCAGGTCGATCCGGCCAAAATCCTGGAGGCCATCGAGAATTTTGGGGTCACCAACCTTTTTGGGTCCCCGGCGTTGATCAACCGTGTGGGCCGCCACGGCCTGCCCGCAGGAACCGTGTTGTCCAGTGTCCGGCGCGTCATTTCCGCGGGGGCGCCGGTATCGGCCAAAGTCCTGGAGCGATTCACCGCCTTGCTGCCTGCCGGAGCCCAGGTTTTCACACCTTATGGCGCCACCGAATGCCTCCCCGTGGCGTCCATCGGCAGCGAGGAAATCCTGCGTGAAACCCGCCACCAAACCAGCCAGGGGCGGGGGGTATGTGTCGGCCAGCCGGTGCCGGGGCTGGCGGCGCGGATTATCCGCATCAGCGATACCCCAATCCCAGCCTGGGATGCGGCGCTGGAACTGGCCCCGGGCAGCATCGGGGAAATCGTCGTCCAGGGCCCGCAGGTGACCCGCGAGTATTTCCGCCAGCCCGCCGCCACGGCGCTGGCCAAGATCCCCGATCCCGCCGGCGGCGGATTCTATCACCGCATGGGCGATTTGGGCTACCGTGACCCCCAAGGGCGCCTCTGGTTTTGCGGGCGCAAATCGCAGCGGGTCACCACCGGCGCGGGGGACTTCTTCACCATTCCGTGCGAAGGCGTCTTCAATGCCCATCCTGCAGTTTATCGTACCGCCTTGGTGGGCATCCCGCAAAAGGGCGAAACCGCGCCGGTACTGTGCGTCGAATTGGAGCCGGGCGGCGGCCAACCGGATCCGGCCCAACTGCGCGCCGAACTGCTCGCCTTGGGCGCCAGCCAGCCCCACACCCGGTCGATTCAAACCATTTTATTCCATCCCGGTTTCCCCGTGGATATCCGGCACAACGCGAAAATTTTCCGTGAAAAACTGGCGGTCTGGGCCAGGGGGCGGAGGCCATGAAAGCGCTGGTGACAGGTGGGGGCGGCTTTCTCGGGCTGGCGTTGGTGCGGGCCTTGCGGCAGCGCGGCATCCCGGTGCGCAGTTTTTCCCGGAACGAGCATCCCGCACTGCGCTTGCTGGGCGCTGAACACCGGGGGGGCGACCTCGCTGATCCGGCGGCCGTCTCCCAGGCCATGGCCGGTTGCGACTTCGTTTTCCACGTGGCGGCCAAAGCCGGCGTTTGGGGGCGCTACGCGGATTACCACAACGCCAACGTGGTGGGCACTCAAAATATCATCGCCGCCTGCCGCCAGCAGGGCATCACCCACCTGGTTTACACCAGTTCGCCGAGCGTGGTTTTCGCTGGCGCCGACCAGGAAGGGATCGATGAATCAGCCCCCTATCCGACCCATTTCGAGGCGGCTTATCCGCAAACCAAAGCCGCCGCGGAGCAATTGATCCTGGCCGCCAATGACCACCGCCTGGCCACCGTTGCCTTGCGGCCACACCTGATCTGGGGGCCCGGGGACAATCATCTGCTGCCCCGGCTGGCGGCCCGCGCCCGTGCCGGCCAGTTGCGGCGCATTGGCACCCAACCCAAACGGGTGGACACGGTTTTTATCGACAATGCCGTGGACGCACACGTGCTGGCCGCCGAACGGCTGGAACCTGGTTCCCCCATTGGCGGCAAGGCTTATTTTATCAGCCAGGGCGAGCCGGTGGAGCTTTGGGACATGATCAACCGGCTGCTCCGGGCCATTGGCGTGGCCCCCGTTAATAAATCGATTCCGCGCTGGCTGGCGCTCCAACTGGCTTGGGGCTTTGAAGCGTGGCACCGGCTCACAATGAGGCCGGGTGAACCGCGGTTGACCCGGTTCGTGGTTCGGGAACTGACCACTTCCCACTGGTATAACCTCGCCGCGGCCCGGCGGGATTTGGGCTATGCGCCGCGGATCACCCTCGCTGAAGGCTTGCGCCGGCTGGCTGAAAGCAACCAGCCCCCATCCCCACCGGCGGGTTGATGATGAGCGAACCGGGGAGGCACCCCGCAAAAAGAAGATCCCCCGGCGGCCCCGCCCGCAGGATTCATTTCGCGCCGATCCCGGTGATGATCGCGATGTTTTCGCGGGGGACCCAACCATCGCGCCGGGCTGAATCACGCACCTGCACCCACTGTTCGCGTTGCTCGAGCACGATGACCTCGGTGCCATCGGCCAGGGTGCAGAGCGTTTTGGAGTCCGGCAAAGGGCCATAGCGGACGGCGGCTTCACCCGCTACGATCACCCCCATGGGGTTTGCCGAAAGCTGGTAGAGCCGGGCTCCCATGCCGCCCACCGTGCACGCGGTCAGCAGGCCGGAGAGCCAGACATACCGTGACAAACCGGCTGCCCATTCCACCCGCCAAAAACCCAGGGCGGACAGCCCCAGCCAACACCACCAGCAGGCCACCGCCAGGAGCGTCCATTCATTGATGGTCAGGGAAGCCAGTAAATTGCCCAGCCACGACTCCCGGGGCACGTTGCCGCCCCCTGCCTGCTGCCGGGCAAAGCGGAGATTGGCCCGCAGGTCGGGGTCGCGGGGCAAAAAGAGTTGGGCTTGCCGGTAAGCGGCAATGGCCCGCCCCACCTGGCCGCTTTTGAACAGCGCGTTGCCCAGGTTGTAATAGGCCTCCCCGGAGCCGAAACCGGCCTGGAGCATGGCGTGGTAGGCGGCAGCCGATTCCGCAAATTTCCCCTGCGCATACAGCTGGCTGGCTTTCTCGAAATCAGCGGCGGCCTCGGCCCCCCGTAAACCGATCCACGCCCCGGAAAAAACCAGCAGGAACCAACTGCAAAGCCAGGCACGGAAACCGGTTGCCCAACGGTAATTCATCTGGCGATGGGACAGGGTACGGTTCATTTTTTGGGTGCGGAAAAAGTCATGTTTTTAACCGCCCGGAGCACCGCATCCACCCGGGCCAGTTCAGCCTGGAGATCGCCCCCCATTTGCGAAGCGGCATACCGGGCCTGGTTGCAGCGCTGGAACAACTCCTCCAACTGGCCGATCGCCTCTCCCATCCCACCTCTGGGGATCAGGTGTTCCTGGATGACTGACTCGGTGATGCCGGAGGCGGGCAGATCGAGGCGTTCGCCCAACTGCTCCTGCAACAGGCGAAAAACCGTGGCATAAAACGCTTCCGCATCGTTGGCCTGGGCCTGGCTCCGGAGATCCCGGCGGCCAGCCTGCACGATTTTTTCGGTTTGCCGCTGCCGGCGCAACCGGGGGTTCCGGCTCCATAACTCCAGTTTCTTAAAGCGGAGATAAACCAGCAGCCAGAGGACCAGTGGAACGCCCTGGATCACCAGGAATCGGGGCTGCAAAATCAAGGGTGGCTGGATCAGACCGAGGCGGCCCGGGTGGGATTTGATATTCACCAAATCCACCTGGGGCTGGTTTTTATTGGGATCCCCATCGGAGGCCTGGCTGGCAGGCGGCAATACCACCGCCTGGGAGGGGCGCACCGTGATGGCCACCGGCTCCTTCACCAGCGTCTGGTAACTTTTTTTGGCGGGATCAAAATAGCTGATTTGAATGGCGGGCAGATTTGTAAGATCCGCCTTTTGGGGAATCACCACAAACTCAAAATTCTTGGAACCCTCGATGCCCAACTGGTCGGTGGGCTGGGTCTTGCTGGTGGCGGGATAAATTTTGAAATCCGGCCCAAAATTGATCGGTGGCAGGCTTAAAGTATCCAGGGCACCCTGGCCGGTGATCTGGACTTTGATGGTAATGGGATCCCCCACGGCGACATTTGTCGGACTCATGGTGGCCTGCATCGTGTAGGAGCCCACCGCCCCGCTAAAACCGGCCGGCACATTTTCCGTGGGCAACGGCAGCACTTTGATGGCCACCGGGTCGCTCGCTAATTTCACCGGCCTGGCTTCGCCCCGGGAGCGGAACATGTCAAACGGATCGCTGAACGGATCCCCCAACATATCGAAGGGATCACCCCGGCGGCGGCCCTGCAAAGGCACGATGACGGTGAGATTGCACTCAGCGGGGCCCAGGTTCAACTCGCCCGCCTTCACGGCCATCACGGACCTTTTGAAATTCAGGATATTATAGACCAGGTTGCCCTGCCGGGTTTGGGACTGGGCTTGAACCACATTGGTCCCCACCAGGAAACCTTCGGTCACCAGTTGGGGCATCTGCGGATCACGGATATTCTGGAAATACAACTGAATATCCACCGGCATCACCTCGCCGACGTAGACCTCTTTCTTGGGCACCGCCAGCTTTAGAAAAGCCACTTTGGGAGGCTGCGGCGCGGCCCCGGGGGCCGCTGGAGAACCATTCTTGACGACTTTCAGCTTCACCGGCTGGCTGCTGAGAATCTGCCGGCCCAAATTGAACTGCAAAGCGGGAATGGTGAAATCTCCGGCCCGGGTGGGCGTTACCAGGTAGCTGAAAGTGAAAGACTGGTTGAACTGGCCATTGATTACCTTTACCTCGCTGCTTTGGGAAAGGTAGTTGATGTTCAGCCCATCCACCGGTGGCAGGTTGGGAACGCCATTGACCTTGACCTCGTTGAAGGTCAAGGAGAGGTTGACCGTTTCGCCCAGGGTAACCGTGTCCTGATCCAAGGTGGCGGTAAACGAGGGGGCGGCCATGGCTGAGGAAGCCAGCCAGCCAAACCAAATCACCGCCCAAAACCAGCTGCGTCCAATCAATTGGGCGCCGGTTATTGGGGTCCACCGATAACCATGGAAACCCTTGCGCATCCGATATTTAATTTGGTCTGGAACGCCGGCAGTGCAAGCTTGAAATAACAGGCTCTGGCCGGCCTCCCTGCAGCTTGCTGAACGATCGCCCGATAATCAAGCCGGCGGCACCCTATAGTGCCGCCGGCAAATCAACAGGTCAAGCCGCGGCCCAAAGGCGGGCCACAGCCAAGGCAACCAGGAACCGTTAAGCGGCGCCGGGCTTTTCGTTGCCGCCCGCCGGTTTTTCGTTCATGGCGCGATCGCGATCAGCCATGGCGGCTTTCCGGGACAAACGAATGCGTCCTTTGTCATCCACGCCAATGCATTTGACCCAGATCTCATCCCCAATCTTGACGATATCCTCCGCCTGCTTGACGCGGAAATTCGCCAGTTCGCTGATGTGCACCAAGCCGTCCTTGCCGGGGAACACTTCGACGAAGCAGCCGAATTCCTTGATGGTGACCACTTTGCCGCGATACACCTTGCCCACCTCGATCTCGGCCACCATGCCTTCGATCTCCCGGCGCGCTTTCATCAGGCATTCTTCGCTGATGGCGTAAATGCGGACGGTGCCATCGTCCTCGATATTGATCTCGCAGCCGGATTCATCGACGATGCGTTTGATGTTTTTGCCTCCGGGCCCGATCAGCGCGCCGATTTTTTCCGGATTGATCTTAACCGTGAAAATGCGGGGCGCATATTTGCTCAGTTCGGCTCGCGGAGTGGCCAGCGTTTGCGTCATGGAATCCAGGATCTTCATCCGGGCCACACGCGCTTTTTCCAGCGCATCGGCGATCAGCGAATGAGGGATCCCGGGCAGCTTGAGATCCAGCTGAAATCCGGTGATGCCGCGTTCGGTGCCGGCGATTTTGCAATCCATGTCACAGAGCCCGTCTTCCCAGCCAATGATATCCGTCAGCAGTTGATGGCGTTTCAGCTGGTTTTCGGCATCGTATTCAGTGCACAGGCCGATGCTGATGCCCGCCACCGGGCGGATCATCGGCACGCCGGCATCCATCAGGGCCAGCGTTCCGCTGCAGACGGAGGCCATGCTGGAGGAACCGTTGGATTCCATGATTTCACAGGTCACCCGCACGGCATACGGGAAGTCTTTCAACGGCAGCATCGGCTCGAGTGAGCGCTCCGCCAGGGCGCCGTGGCCAATCTCGCGGCGGCCCGGGGCGCCGATGCGGCCCGTTTCCCCAACGCTGAAGTTCGGGAAATTATAGTGCAGGATGAACTGTTTCTCGCTGGCGCCGCCCGTGTAGGCATCGAATTCCTGCGAGTCCTCAGTGGTGCCCAGGGTGGCCAGCGCCAAAGCCTGGGTTTCACCCCGCGTGAACAGGGACGAACCATGCGCTCGGGGTAATATGGCCACTTCCGAACTCAGCGGCCGCACCTCGTCAAAGCCGCGCCCATCCACCCGCTTGCCGTCATTCAAGATCAGGCAGCGCACGGCCTCTTTTTGCAGGGTGTAAAAGGCATCCTTGACCAGGAAATCGGTCACTTTCTCTTCGCCGAACTTTTCCTTGAGCTTTTTGGTTAATTCCGCGACCAGCTCGGAGCAGGCCTGTTCCCGGGCCAGCTTGCCGGGGATCGTAACCGCCGGCAGCAATCGGTCGGCGGTGATGGCTTTGGCTTCCTGCAGAACCTCGGCGGGAACGTCCGCCGTGGTGATTTGCCGCTTCGGTTTGCCCGCCCGCTGAGTCAGTTCCTTCAAGGCCGCGATCACCGGCTGGCAGGATTCCTGGGCGAAATTCATGGCCGCCACGTAATCGGCTTCCGTGATCTCCTTGGCGGAACCTTCAAACATCATCACTTGGGTGGCGGTGCCCACGTAAACCAAGTCCAAATCGCTTTCCACCATTTCAGTATGGGTGGGATTGGCGATGAACTGCCCTTTTACCCGGCCAACCCGCACGGCCGCCAGCGGACCAGCCCAGGGGATGTCGCTAATGCTCAAAGCCGCTGAAGCTCCAATGATACTCAAAATATCCGGATCGTTTTCACCGTCGGCGCTCAATACCAAGCTCTGCACCTGCACTTCGTTGAACCAATGCGATGGAAACAAAGGCCGGATCGGCCGGTCAATCATGCGGCTGGTGAGGATCTCTTTTTCCGTGGGGCGACCTTCGCGTTTGAAATAACCACCGGGGAACTTGCCGGCGGCCGCCGCTTTTTCCCGGTAATCCACCGTCAGAGGGAAAAATTCCTGGCCAGCTTTGGCCTTGGTGCTGGCAACTGCAGCAGCGAGGATTATGGTGTCGCCAAGCCGGACGATGACTGAACCGTCAGCCTGTTTGGCGATTTTGCCGGTTTCGATATTAATCTGCCCTTTTCCGACTTGGGCTACTACTGATTCTAACATGGTTTCCTTCCCGTTGCCCGCCAGCCCGGAGGAACTTCATCCGAAAGCGGCCCAACCCGCTGCCGGATGAAATTACCCCTTGCTCGCTGGCAAATTAAGGGTTAATACGCCGCTCCTGCGGAAAACTCAGCATGGGTTTAACCCGGAAATACTGATCCACAGGATCGCGGAAAAGAAGAGAAGCACCATCCACGCTCATCCGGCCTCGCCGGGGAAAGCTGCTGGAGAGTGCATTGAAAGGTTACTTGCGCAACTTCAGCTTCTTGGTCACGCATTGGTAACGGTTCGCGTCCGTTTCATGGAGGTAATCCAACAAACGACGGCGCTTGCCAACCATCATGATCAGCCCGCGGCGAGAACCATGGTCCTTGCGAAACTTCTGAAGGTGTTCGGTCAACCGATTGATCCGCTGAGTCAACAGTGCGATCTGCACATCTGGTGAACCAGTGTCGCTCTCGTGAATCCTGAATTCTGATATTTGCTTCGCCTTACTGTTTGCTTCCATATTCCCTACAACTTCTATCTCTTCTTCTTTTTTACGTCAGGCAACTCTAAGGGCGCCCCCGGGTGCTGTAAAGCACTTTCGTCAGCCAAAACTCCATGCACCCGGTTCGGATGATCCGACGCGGACGTTGGTGCCCGGCGGAACTAGCCAGTCTTTAACAAGTCCGCTGCCCTTTGTTACAACAGACCATTCCTTTTGGCCAGCTTTTCCGGTTGCCAATCCCAACTTCCTGCCTGCAGTGGCCCGCATGGCCATATACAACCTGATGCCGTGCAATCTATTATACTTATTCCGGCAGCTGGTTTCCCGCCCGGCCACCATCCTGAATAAATCCCGAAGTGCTGGGCTTTGACCCTGGATTCCGCAATTTTCGTTGGGTTTATGGCGCAAAACATTCGTCAATAGGCACTTACAGATCGGATTCCGAGCAGCTCCCAACTCGTGCTGATATTCCACAACACCCGGCGGTGCCAACCTTTCCATCGCCAAGGCAGGATTGCCGCCAGGGGCCGCCAGCCGCTCCCTCAACCTGACATTTCCCCGCTGGCCGCGTCCCCGCCATGAGATTGGTCGCTTTTTCCGGCCGGACAAAACACCCCGGCAGGGTGTACGCCCGTCATTTTTCGCAATCGAGTCCACGCAGTCCAAGGAAGATTAGGCGGCTTGACCCCCTTGGCTCATGCTGCACCGTGGCGGAGGCGGGCAACCGTGGCCGCCGGGGAGGCTTCTTCAAAGGGAGGCCTTTTGCAACACAACAACACACAACAGCATGCACCACCAATCAAGGCAGCCATGAATCAAGGCTGGATCAAACTGCATCGGAAACTACTGGAGCATCCGCGCCTGGCGCATCCAGGCTGGTTCCACCTGTGGGCCACGCTCCTGCTGCTGGCCAACCATTCCGGCGCCGGCCCGCGGATGATGTTTCAGGGCAAGGAAATCACCCTCCAGCCGGGCCAGTTGATCACCAGCCGGGATCGCCTGGCCGAGCGGACCGGGATGAATGCCTCAAAAATCGAGCGGCTGCTGAACCTGATGGAAACCGAACAGCAAATCGAACAGGTCGGCGGCGTCCGAAGTCGTTTGATCACAATCACTAACTGGGCTGGCTGGCAAAAGAGCGAACAGGTAACCGAACAGCTCGCGAACAGCTCGCGAACAGCTGCCGAACACATACAAGAAGGTAAGAAGGATCAGAAGGGAGGAGAACTTAAGTGTCTTAATGCATTAACATTGTCTTTCATTAAAAGCTGGAAGGAGGCGGAAAAATATCTGGCGGCCCAGCTGGGAGAGCAGGGTTTGGGGCAGTGGGGCGGATTCTGGCGGACCCGGTTCCAGGAAAACCGGGAGAAGTTCCAACGGGTGTGGAGCGAGGTGGAGGCGCAGCAGAAGGAAGGGACCCGGATCCAAAGTGCCGGGGCGTATGCGCACGACCTGTGGAAACGGTTTGTCTGAGCGGCGGCCCCCCCGCTGGGGAACCGGGGGGGGCATGGGCGCCAAGGAGCGGAGAGCATGGACCGTGGACCATCCAGAGCGGAGGGCTTGGCCTGGGTGCCCGGTCCGCCTCGTTACCTCGGCGGGTACCAGCGCCCGGTTTGCCGAGGCAACGGGATGGTTCGCCCGCCCAATGCGGGTAGCCGCCGAGGGCCGGAGGCGGACCGGGACGATTCGTTTGTCACTGCGATCTGCAAATCCCGAATGGCTGCGAGTTTTGGGCTCATTGGGCCTGGCTGGGATTTTGTCCGCGGTGGCTTCCCTCGCCCCGCGGGCGGGGAGAGGGACAGGGTGGGGGTACTGCCACCTCCGGTTTTCTGCAAAAACCGAAGGATTTCCATGATTAAATAGCTGTATAGATCTTTATCACTACAATATCAAACCTAATCTGCGACTACAAAATCGCGATTTTGCCGTCGCGAAAGTTTGCAGATTTTCATTGCGCCCGCCCAATACCCGTCTAACGATGGATCCGTAGCGTTATTTATGGCACTGGAACCGGCGTTTTCACGGACAGGATTAATTGCACGGTGGCGCCGCTTTGAAGGCACGGAAAAGGAAACAATTAAAATGAAAAAAACGACATTCTTATGCTGGGCAGCCTGGGCTGCTTTATGCCTGGCCCAGGCGGCGCAGGCCCAAAACAACAGCTCCTCACAGATTTCTCCGGCCATGCCATACCCCGAATGGCAGGGCCCCGCGGAAGCCGATCCGGACGGCGACGGCCAGACCAACGGGCAGGAATACCTGGCCGGAACTGGTTCGGCTGATGGCCATGCGTTCCTCAAACTGACTGCCACCATGGACGGCGGCGGCCCGGTGCGGCTGAGCTTTCAGGCCGGCTTGGCGCGGCGGTTCCTGGTGGAATCGTCCGACGATCTGAAGACCTGGAC
>CAIMWS010000552.1 GCA_903845125.1 uncultured Verrucomicrobiota bacterium | reverse complement strand
TTCGGTAACGCTTCCTTTTTCCACTGTTTGCTCATGTGCATTACCACCGATTTCCGGTGTCTTTTTCCCATGAGTCAACGACCCGTTTTGCCTCCTCTCAGATTCAGGTCCCCGGTGTCTTTTAATTTGAGTCAACTCGGGTGCCCTTGCAAGCCATATTCAAGGCTTGTAAAGGATAAGGCGGGTGCTAACGTACTGGCGTGTGTCTGTTACCCAATAACGACCGGAAAACTTTCAAAATGGTCGCTTGCGAGGCGTGTGGAGTAAAAAACTTCATTGCGCCGGAGACTCCGCCTTTGCACATAGTGGCCTGCAATCGTTGCGGCCATGCCATTATGATGCCCCTGCAAATGCGCCAGTTCGAGCTACGCTCGATCATTGGTGGCGGCGGCATGGGCACGGTGTACCGATCTTTCGACCAGGCCTTGGAGCGTGAGGTGGCCATCAAGGTGATGAAGCCGGAGTTGGTCGAAAACCTCGAAGCCCTGGAGAGTTTTTACCGCGAAGCGCGGGCCATGGGGGCCCTGAACCACACCAACATCATCCACATTTATTCCTTCGAGGAGTGTGATGGCAACCGGTTCCTGGTCATGGAAATCGCGGATCGGGGCAGCCTGGATGGCCGGATCGAAAAGGAGAAACTGGTGCCGGAACTCGACATCCTGGATATCGGGTTCAAGGTGGCTTCCGCCCTGGATTGCGCGCTCAAACAAAACCTGCTGCACCGGGATATCAAGCCCGGCAACATCCTTTTCAATGCCTTGGGCGAACCCAAATTGATAGATTTCGGCCTGGCCCGCAAGGCCGAGGGCAGCCAGCAGGACGAAGCGGTTATCTGGGGAACTCCTTACTACATCGCTCCCGAGAAAATCCGCCGTGAGAAGGAGGATTTCCTATCCGACATGTATAGCCTGGCGGGCACCCTATATCATGCCTTGACCGGGCATGTGCCATTCGAAGCCCCGGAAGTAGAGGACGTGCTGGCGGCCCATGTGCATACTCCGCTGACGCCCCCCAATCACGTCTGTCCCGATATCACCCAGCCCACCAGCGATGCGCTGGTGACGGCCATGGCCAAGAATCCCGCCCAGCGCTTCCAAAGCTATGATGATTTCATGATGGCGCTGACCGCTGCCCGCAGCCAACTCCTCGTGAGCCGCTACCGCAATCAGCGGAAGGCTGAGCCTGCCCCCCCGCGAGCCGCCGGCAAGAGTTGGTGGCGCCGGTGATTTTCCCAATTTTCCGAAGTTAACCGGCCGGTTTTGGCCAGGCGAACCCGGTTTTTTCCAGCGGTTGGTGGCCACCAGCAAAGATTGCTTTTCTCCGGGGATATCGTTACATGGTAGGCCATGAGATTGATGATGGCAATCGCCCTGGCGGCTTGGTGCTGGACGGGTTCCACTGTTTTAGCCCGGCCTGGAGACAAACCGAATATCATCTTCATCCTGGCCGATGATTTGGGCTATGGCGACCTGGGGTGTTACGGCCAGCTGAATATCCAAACTCCCAGCCTGGATCGCATGGCCGGGCAGGGCCTCCGGTTCACCCAGGCATACGCTGGATCCACCGTATGCGCGCCCTCCCGCTCGGTGCTGATGACCGGCCTGCACGCGGGCCATACCCGCATCCGCGGCAACGCCAGGCATCCCTTGCAGCCAGGGGATGTCACGGTGGCCGAGGTTCTGAAACGCCAGGGATATCAGACCGCTTTGATTGGCAAATGGGGGCTGGGGGAAGCGGGCACCACCGGCCATCCCCGCCGCCAGGGATTCGATTATTTCTTCGGCTACCTCAACCAGCGCCACGCGCACAATTATTACCCCACCTTTCTCTGGCGCAACGAAGACAAGGTCTTTTTGCCCAATGTGGTGCCCAACGAGGACGAAGAGGGTTCGGGGGAGGCCTCGGTCAAGGCCGTTTACAGCCATGACCTCCTGATGGCCGAGGCGCTGCGCTATGTGCGCGACCACCGGGATCGCCGGTTTTTTCTCTACCTCGCCTTGACGATACCCCACGCCAATAATGAAGCCAAAGTGCGCGGCATGGAAGTGCCCGACCAGGGGCCTTACCGGGATTTGAGTTGGCCCACGGCTCAAAAAAACCACGCCGCCATGATCACCCGGATGGATCATGACCTCGGCCGGCTCTTTGCCGCTTTGAGCGAATTGGGCATCGATGAAGAAACCCTGGTGGTTTTCACCTCGGACAACGGCCCCCATCGCGAGGGCGGCTTCAAACCCGATTTCAGCGCCTCCAGCGGCCCGCTGCGAGGCATTAAGCGGGACTTGTACGAGGGGGGGATCCGGGTGCCCATGCTGGTCCGCTGGCCGGGAAAAATAAAAGGGGGCATGGTGGATGCCACCCCTTGGTCCTTTGCCGATGTGCTGCCCACCCTGGCCGACCTGGCCGGGGCGCGGATTGATGGGTGGCTCGATGGGCAAAGCGTGGCCCCAGTCTTTTTTGGCCGTCATCCGCGCTCCCTGGAGGACCGCTGCTTGTATTGGGAATTCCATGAAGGCGGTTTCAAGCAAGCGGCGCGGAGGGGGCCTTGGAAGGTGGTCCGCCCCGGCCTGGGGCAACCGCTGGAATTATACAACCTGGACACCGATGCCGGCGAAACCGCCAATGTGGCCGGCCGCCATCCCGCCGTGGTCGCCATGTTTGAAGGTTATCTGAAACGGGCCCGCACCGAATCTCCGCTCTGGCCGGTCATTGCTCCGCCCGCAGCCCCGCCGGATGCCCCGGGCCTGCCACCGGCCAAGCCCGCCCCGGGCCGCCCGAAAAAACCGGCGCCCAAGCCGCCGCCGGAGGCAAAACAGAGTCCTGCCAGGAAATAAAATGCTGCCACTGCGGGACAACATTCCGGCCCGTCGTTATCCCGGGGTTACCTTCGGGTTGGTGGCGCTGAACGTGTTTGCCTTCCTTTACGAGTTGCGTTTGGGCTCGGATTTGGAGGTGTTTCTATTCCGCTGGGGCTTGGTGCCGGTCCGTTATACGCACCTGGAAATTGCCCAGTTTTTCAGCCTGCCCCAGCAGTTGCTGCCGTTTTTCACCTCCCAGTTCCTCCACGGCGGCTGGACCCATCTGCTGGGCAACCTGTGGATTCTTTGGATTTTTGGCGATAATGTGGAGGACCGCGTGGGGCACGGCCGCTACCTCCTGCTCTACCTGTGCGGCGGGGCCATGGCCGGTTTGCTGCATGTCATTATCAGCGCCAATTCATCGGCCCCCACGATCGGCGCCAGCGGCGCGGTGGCGGTGGTGATGGGTGCTTATTTCCGGTTCTATCCCCAGGCTCGCGTCACCACCCTTATTCCCCCGTTTTTTCTGGGGCCATTTCTCGAGTTGCCGGCCGTCCTCTTCCTGGGGATCTGGTTCCTGATCCAGTTTTTCAGCGGCACTCTCAGCCTGCTGGCTCATCCCGGCCATATTGGCGGGATTGCCTGGTGGGCCCATATCGGTGGATTCCTTTTCGGCGCGCTGACCTGCCAAATTTTCGCCGACTCCCCTGTACGCCGCAGGCCGGAGGACCGGGAGGGAGATTGGCAGACGTGAGATTTTTGGTTACTCGATCGTCACCTTCACCGGGCTTTCGATCAAGCCCGCCAGCGGACCGGTATCCTGGCTCACCTTGATGGCATAAGTGCCAGCCGGCAGGCCGGCGGTGTTCCAGCGCGCCTCGAAGACGGAGGCCGCGCCCCGCACCATGGCCTGAGCTTGGATTTCCTTCCCAGCTTCATCGGTGACGCGCACCTGGGGGGATATTTCCCGGGCTGGAGCGTCGGCGCTCGAAAAACGGAAGCGCTCCCATAATTCCCCAGCCGCTCCGGGCAGGCTGGCCGTGATCACCACCCAGGTACCCTTGGCGAAGGTTGTTTTCTCCGCCTCGGCAGGCCCCTGGTTGGCGTCCCGCACGCGGGTCCGCAGCTGTGGATGGCCCAGCGTCAAGCGGGTTTCATTTGAAATGGTGATGGCCGGACCCTGGCCAAAAGAGAACCACCAATTGGTGGCCTGCTGTTCCACCCGTACCGTGCCATTCTCCAGACGGTAGGAACCGCCGGGCAGGGCGGATAGATTTTCCAACTCCAGGCGCAGGTTGGGATCGCTGGCTCCCGCCAGCAGCGCCCGGGCCCACCCGGTATTGGTTCCCGTGCAACCCTCCAGTGTCAGCGCCACCCGGCCGGTTAAATTGGTCTCCGGACAAAGCAGCAGCTTGGTGGGATGGCCATCCGGTCCGCGGCCGGCCAGGCTCAACCGGTAAAAATTCTGGTTCAATTGCGCCAGGCTGCTGAGCGTTTGGCGGGTCACAAACTGGCGGTTGGTCAGCGCCGCCGGAAACAGGCTGAATTTGCCCTGGCCAAAATGGTCAAAGGCCCCGGTGAAACCATCCGCGAACAAGGCCAGTGCCATTTCCTCCCCGCCCACCTTGGTCCGCCCCTCCAGCACGCACGCCGGGCTCCAGCTGAAAACGGCTTGCGCCCCCCCGCGCGGCGCCAGCGCCTGCAGGATGGCCCGGAACTTGACCTTCGACTCCCCCGAGGCCAGTTCGAAGTCGGGCGTCACAAAAAACCATTGGGTGTAGGCGGACAAGGCGGTTTCCCGCACGGCCGGGATCCGCTCGTTATCCTCGGCCTGCCCGTTGGCGTTCGCGTCGAAATACAGCGCCACCGGTTTGCCCTCCTGCATCTCCACCGCGGCAAATTCCCGCCCCTTGAAATAGGGATTGTGGACCGGCAGCACCTCCTTTTTCGCGCTTACCGCCTTGAGAAATGGCGCTTCGTTATTGGTGGGCGCTTGAAAGCCCCAATAACCCGACGCGGAAAAATCATTAGTATCGGCGGTGAGGCCTCGGTAGGTCAGCGGTATTTCGATGCTTCCCGGCGGCGGGCCGGGCGGCTTGGCTTCCGCGGCCGGTTTCGCTGGCCCGTTGGTGGGGCCGGCCCCGCCGGGTTTTTCCTGGGAACAGGAACTCAAGCCGCCGATCAGTGCCGCCGACAGCACCACTGAACCCGCCTGCCGCAGGCGCAATTTGCGAAAAAGCGCATTCCACCCTTGATTGCTCTTCATACCAGTGCATTTTTGCGGAAAAACACCTCATTGGCAAGCATATTGGGATCGGCCAGCCCCAGTCAGCGGGCCTTTTGGACAACGCGTGGGAGTGGGCTATTGGGCTGTGCGCCCCCCCGTCCGGGCTTTGAATCCCAAACCTGGTAGAGCAAGATACAGGGCCACGGCCCAGGCGTTATCGAGCACCAATTCCGGCAATTCCTTGTCCAAAAACGCAGGATTACTGCGTTTTTTTCCGGCTCCTAACGGCTGGCTGGCCGGAGCCGGGTATCCACGGTGCAGATGTGCTCGGCCAGCCAGTCGGAAACCATCGACTTGAGTCGGAGCAGCAGGACGGTGGATTCGCCTTTCCGCTCAAATTCCTGGAAGAGCTTCCCGAACTCGGCCAGGAATTGCCGGTGGGCGGCTTTGTTTTCGGCCAGGGCCGGGCAGCGGGTGCGCTCCATGATCGCCTCTTCCTCGCGGAAATGTTTCGCGGTGTATTCGCCCAGGAATTGGAGCATGCCGCGCACTTGTTCCCGTCCGGCTCCGCGCTGGCAGGCCCGCTGCAGTTCGTTGATCCGGGCGATCAACTCCTGGTGCTGGGCATCCACCGAATCAACCCCGGTGGCCATTTTGGTGGGATTCCAACGGATCAGGGCATCCCCCGCTTCACCGCGGGATTCGGCGGCTGCGGTCGGGGAATGCTTGCGGCCGCGGTCCGGCCGTCGGTTTTCAATCGTGGCCGGGGTGGGGGAGGCCGCTGCGTCCGGTGCGTGAGTGAGGTGATCCCCATTCACCAGGTGCTGCAATTCCAGGACGGTATCCTGCAGACCATTCGCCTGGGCGTTTAACTCCTCGGAGGCGCTGGCGCTTTCCTCTGCGCTGGCCGCCGTGGATTGGGTCACTTTTTCCATTTCCACCACCGCACGGTTGATCTGGCTGATGCCCTGGCTTTGTTCCCGCGAGGAGCTTACCACCTGGCCCGCCAGTTCATCCACCTGGCGGGCTTTGGCCACGATGCCCTCCAGGCTCCGGGCGACTTTCTGGCTGATGCCAGCGCCATTGACACTCTTTTGCACGGAGTTTTCGATCATGGCGGCCGTTTCCTTGGCGGCTTGGGCACTGCGCTGGGCCAGCCCCCGCACTTCGTCGGCCACCACCGCGAAGCCCAATCCGGCCTCCCCGGCGCGGGCGGCTTCCACGGCCGCGTTCAACGCCAGCAGGTTGGTTTGGAAGGCGATTTCATCGATGGTCTTGATGATCTTGGCAATGTCCCCGCTGGAATTCTTGATGTCGTCCATGGCCGCAACCATCGCCGCCATATCGCGCACTCCGGCATCGCCAGCCTGGCGTGTCTGTGCGGCAAGCTCCTTCATTTTTTCCGCCGTTTCCGTGTTGCTATTGGTAATGCTGGACATCTCCACCAGGGAGGAAGCGGTTTGTTCGAGGGCCGCGGCCTGTTCGCTGGCACCCTGGGCCAGGGAATGGCTGCTGCCGGCCACCGAGGCGGCCGCTCCGTGCACCTCGCGCGAGCCCGTGGCCAGCATCTCCACGATATGGTTCAGCGGCGCGGCCACCAGCTTCCGCACCAGCATCCAGATCAGAATGGCCACGCAAACCAAAACCCCGACCAGGGTGAGGATTCCGTTCACGATATTGCTTTTACGCAGGGCCGCCAGGGAAGTAGCGGATTGTTTTTTTGATTGTTCCATGCCCTCGGTGGAAAACCGGAAACAAATCACCCCGCCGAGCTCCCCCTCCTGCCAGCCATTATGGCACCGCACACAATCGCGGACCACTTTTTGTGGCTGATAAACTTCATAAGCGTCCCGGGTGCGCCGGATCAGTTTTTCAGGCTTTTTCTCCAGGACGGCTTTGACCTCCGCGGGCAGGTCTCGTTTAAGGTATCCCGGGTGGGTGGAATGCGACACTTTCCAATGCCGGTCAACCAGGGAGCACTCCAGCAAACCGATGATGTTGGTCTGCGCATGCAGCAGCCGGGTGAATTTTTCCATCTCCCCCCGTTCCAGCGAATCCTGGACGGCCCGTTCGGTTGATTCATAAACATTCTCGGCATTCTCCAGGTCGTTGGTCTCCAGGAGCCGGAGGTTTTCCTCCGCCATCTGCCCAACCAGCTTCTGGTTGCTGAAATATTGGTAAAATTGCGAGGCCAGGATCACCACAAACAAGGAGGCCAGCAAGGCAAGCGTCAGTTTGGTATGCAGCTTCAT
>CAIMWS010000551.1 GCA_903845125.1 uncultured Verrucomicrobiota bacterium | reverse complement strand
TTCGGTAACGCTTCCTTTTTCCACTGTTTGCTCATGTGCATTACCACCGATTTCCGGTGTCTTTTTCCCATGAGTCAACGACCCGTTTTGCCTCCTCTCAGATTCAGGTCCCCGGTGTCTTTTAATTTGAGTCAACTCGTGGACGCATTCGGATTCAGACTTACGCTGGTGTTGGAGGCCCGGGTATGCAATACTAAAAGGCTGATCCATTCATCGAAATCGGGTTTGGAGCCGAAGGCCTTTGGCAACGGCGGCTGGCCACCCCCTCGATCCCAGCCCGGCCAGGATGGTCTTTCGAGCGTCATGAAAAGAACTTGGGCCAGCCCCCCTGGGGGGTGGAAATCCACACCGGGTTTTACCTTGATCGAATTACTGGTCGTGATTGCCATTATTGCCATTCTGGCGAGCATGCTCCTGCCAGCCTTGAGCCGGGCCAAATTCAAGACCAAGGAAATGAACTGTCTTTCCAATTTCCGCCAGTGGGCCCTCGGCGCCAATCTTTACGCCGGCGATGACCCGCGCGGCCGCCTGCCCATGTTTGGAAACCTGGGCAACAATCCCTGGGATGTAGCCCACCCCATGGTGCCCGGCATGCAGGTTTATGGGCTCACCATTCCCATGTTTTTTTGCCCGGTCCGGGCCAGCGAGTTTCAGGAGGCGAAGGCTTGGTTTCTGCAAAAGAACAAGCGTGATTTATCGAGCAACCAGGATCTGCGGCTGTATTACGAGCAACGTTGGACCTTTGGCTTTGCCATTATTCAACACAGTTGGTGGGTGCCCCGGTCCGGGATGCCTGGTTTTCAGGTGATGGGGTCGAGCCAGGCCAACTCCAATAGCGTGTTGTCAGGCTGGCCTACACAGCTCAGCGATCGCCAGGCCACCTTGAGTCCGATTATTACCGATACCCTCTACCTGCCTGATTTCAATACGAATGCCGTCAAGGCCTTTGGCGGGCATCCGGCCAAATCCGGCGATTCCACCTACCAAATTCAGGGAACCGATGCCCGGTCCACCTGCCGGGGTTTCGCCGATGGCCATGCGGACCTCGCCCGCCGGCCCCGGATTATTTGGCGCTATTACGGCAATTTCACCAGTTTCTATTGATCCATCACCCACGAAGGCCGAACGTACGGCGGGCATTGTGGTTGCTGGCTTGGATACCCTGCAGTTGTCCCTGCAGGAGGTTTTCGTTGAAGTGGACCAGCAGGTTGCGTTCCTGGCCAAAAACCGTGTGCCGGGTCCGATAAGCCAGGCAGGTTTCTTCCAACCGCGCTTCGCCCAGAGGGGCAAATCGAAGCTCAAGGGTATGGGGCCACCCCCGGCCACCATTTCTGGGGAATCCGGGGAAGCGCCTCTTGTTTAGCCTTCTAAAACATGGTGTTTACCGAGGCAATGCCTCGTTAGTTGGGACATCCGCCATCCCCCTGGTCATTACGCATCCTGGCGCACGCCGCAATGGCTTTTGCCGGTGTGGAATAGACCTGTCGAGCATCCTCTAAACCGAGCATCCGCCGGCGGCGTTTGAACAAGAGCGGGGCCAGGGGATGTTCTTTAGCCACAAGGGCAAATGCCCGTGGGTCCGAAACAGCGTCGATCTTGGTGAACGCAACCTCGGTCTGACGTAATAGATCGGCCAGCAGATCTTGCATCGCAGCCCAGTAGGCATCGAAATCCTCCTCAGAACGTTCTTTAACCTTATCCACTAAACGCTTGCGCAGCAACGCCAACTGATCCCACGGCAGGCTATTCCAGGCCGTGCGTCCATAAATTAAGCCCCGCCATTCTTGAGCGGTGCGCTGCCAGTAGTTCGCACGGGCTTTCACGGACAGGATCTGAAATTCCGGTAAAACCACTGCCGTTAGGAAACCGCCCCGGCAGGCGTTGGTATCAATTCCAAAAACCAGCCCGTTCCGCTTCAACGGACCGTCTGGAAAGCCCCGGTGGCCGAAAATAACCGGCTTCGTCCCGTGGTAGAGTTCATACCACTCGTGCTCACCGGTTATTTCCTGCAGCATCCGCTCGCCACTCGCGCATCCACACAAGATCTCGGGCCGCTGCTCCAGCAGCGGAACCCCTGGGGCCAAAGCCGCATGCACGACAATGGCTTCCTCCGTTTCCCAAAAGTAGGGCAGCGTATTCATCCAAGCGAGGGCGTTGGCGTATTCTTTTCCGAGTTGCGCGCGAGTGATTTGCTGGGAATACGACAGGCAGTTCCGAAGGTGCTTGCGCTCGTGGTTGCCCACCAGCACCACCGAACCCGGTCGCGATTGGAAAAAACGAATGACGCCAGGGGAGTCCGGGCCGCGATCCACGGCGTCGCCCACCGAAATGACTTGATCGTCGTCGTTGAATCCAATGCGTTCGAGGAGTTCCTGAAGCTCCTCGAAACATCCATGGATATCCCCGATCACAATCTTGCGTTTCATAGGCTGGCCCAACGAGTCCATGACACCATACCGGCTCTCGGCAAAGCAAGGATGAATCAGCCGGGCAGCACGGCCTTGCCAAGCAATGGCACTGGAGTCGAGGGCCTGCCCTTAAGGATGGATTTGACCCCAGGGGAGCGGCCTGATGGCCCATCAGCCCTCGGGCGGGTGGAGGAGGCAGGCTTCCGGCATGAGTCCTTCCCCGTTCAAGCTGCGCAGTTAGTGGGAATAATCCGAGCAGCGCCGGGATGCAAAATGACCCACTTTCGACCCTCGGGAATACGGGGCGCAAGAGCCTTTGGGAGGATCACGCCGCGTTCATCCTCGGCAAGTGCGAGGCGGGTCTGAGCGCCCAGAGGATTTACCAGAATCTTCGCGTCGAGGTCGCCTTCAGTGGTTTGTATCAGTCGCTCATGCGCTACGTCCGCCGCTTGCGCCGCACTGATCCCAAGCTCGTTACGCGCATTGAAATGGAACCGGGATTATTAGTGAATTCAAAACCCTCAACTTTATTAGGATTAGAAACGTCAACTGCACCGGTAGTAACGTAAATCTGTCCATTCTTTGCTCCA
>CAIMWS010000550.1 GCA_903845125.1 uncultured Verrucomicrobiota bacterium | reverse complement strand
TTCGGTAACGCTTCCTTTTTCCACTGTTTGCTCATGTGCATTACCACCGATTTCCGGTGTCTTTTTCCCATGAGTCAACGACCCGTTTTGCCTCCTCTCAGATTCAGGTCCCCGGTGTCTTTTAATTTGAGTCAACTCGTTTGGACATTCTGGGCGGCTAATCATTTTGACACGTTCAGTCCATTCACTATAAGATCCCAACCACAGAAGGCAGCCATGTATCCAGCGATGCTGGGCCTGATTTGACACCGGCAGCCATCGTTCCTGGCCGGCCGGAACAGCAATTCAGGGGAGCGTAAATCCGGTTCCTGGGTGGCCTTCAGGGTGCGGTTGACGCCGTGGAAAACGCCAGCGGGGGGTGGGTTTTTGGTGTAAGCGCGTGCCCTTTGGGCTGGTTAATACCAGGCGTTTGTATGGGAGCCAGCCGGTCATTGCCGAGCGGAGTATTTGCCATGAATGAGTCCGTCTGCAACCAACATGCTTGCAGCACTGAAAAGTTGAAACCTTTCCCGGTGAAAGGAGGGGCTGGCTTTGTTTCGTTCACGGCTGCCAGCCTGCTCTTACTGGGCGGTGTTTTTCCCCGCCAAGCCGTGGCCGCCTCCCTGCTACCCCGGGCCCGGCCTTTCCCCAACCTGGCCTTTTTTGGCCTGGGTGGAGGCTGGCTGATTTTTTGCCTGGCCTGGACGTCGGTGGCCTTGCTTTTTTGCCTGGCTTTGGCCTTGGCGGCCAAACGGGAGATTCCACCAGAAAATTGATATTACCATGAAACCTGAAAACCTTGATTCCTGCCCATCCGAATGCGCCTGTCGTTCCCACGGGGTTGACCGGCGGGATTTCCTCAAATTCGTCGGCTTGGGCGCGACCGCCATTTCCCTGTCACCGTGGGAAGCCATGGCGGGGCCGTTCACCCGTGAGGATTTTGAAAAGTTGGTGCCCGCAGACAAGAAATTGCGGCCGGAATGGGTCCAATCCCTTTTCGAGCGCGGCACGCGGACGGTTTATTCCGGTAACGATTTGGATCCGATCGGCATGCCCATCGGCGGGCTGTGCTCGGGCCAGGTTTACCTCGGGGGGGATGGCAAGCTGTGGCACTGGGATATCTTCAACCGGCACGTGGGCACTGGCTCGGAGCATTATGCCAAGCCGATGAAAGCCGTCTCGCCGGTGGATCAAGGTTTCGCGATACGGGTGACGGCTGGCGGACAGACCCAGGAGCGCGCCCTGGACCGGAAACATTGGCGGGAGGTGTCTTTCATCGGTGAATACCCCATCGGTTATGTGAAATATCAGGATCCGGCCTGCCCGGTCAGCTTGGCGCTCGAAGCCTTTTCGCCATTCATTCCGCTGAATACCGAGGATTCATCGCTGCCGGCCACCATCCTGAATTATACGATCACCAATAACGGGCAGGAGGAGGCGGAGGTGGAACTGGCCGGCTGGCTCGAAAACGCGGTGTGCCATTTCAGCGGCCAGGCGCGCCGCGGGCTGCGCCGCAACCAAATCCGCCGCCGCCCGGATTTTTCATTCCTCGCGGGGAGCGCGGAGGAGGCGGCCCCGGGCGAGGCCCCGCAGCGTGCGGACGTGGTGTTCGATGATTTTGAGCGGGACAATTACGGCAGTTGGACTGCCACCGGCACCGCGTTCGGCTCCGGCCCGGTGGAAATAGCCAAAATACCCGATTACCAGGGGGATGTGGGCGGGCATGGGAAACGCGTGGTGAACTCCCACGCCTCCGCTCCAGGGTCGGAGGTGGGCGGCAGGGATGCCGCAAAAGGCACCCTCACCAGCCGTTCCTTTACGATCGAACGGAATTACATCACTTTCCTGATTGGTGGCGGGGGGCACCAGGGCAAAACCTGCATGAATTTGCTGGTGGATGGCAAGCCGGTGCAATCAGCCGTGGGCCCCAGCAACAACCGGATGCGCCCGATGAGCTGGGATGTTCGCAACTGGGCCGGCAAATCCGCGCAGTTGCAGATTGTGGATGACGAAAGCGGGGGTTGGGGGAACATCGGCATCGATGACATCGTGTTCAGCGATCACCCCCGGGTGGAGCCGGGGCCGCTGACCGCCGAGAGCGATTTTGGAACCATGGGGCTGGCCTTGCTCAGCCCCCAAGCCGGGGATACCGGCACGGCCTCCCTGCCGGACGATTCGCTCCCCCGGGGGATTTTTGCCAGCCCCTCCCCCGCCCAGCCATCCGCCAAAAAACCGTTTGCCCAGAAGCTGGTGGGAGCCTTATCCCGGCGGGTGAAGCTGGCGCCCGGCCAGTCCGCCCAGGTGGTTTTTGCGGTGGTGTGGCATTTCCCCAACCTGAAGATCAACCGCCTGCCTCCCGGCCGCCACTACGGCGTTCGTTTCGATTCCGCTGAAAGTGTGGCGGCATTTATCGCCGGGAACTATGCGCGGCTGTCCACCCAGACCCGGCTTTGGCACGATACGTGGTATGATTCCACCCTGCCCTACTGGTTCCTGGACCGCACCTTCCTCAATGTGTCCATCCTGGCCACTTCCACCTGTTACCGTTTTGCCACCGGCCGTTTTTATGCGTGGGAAGGGGTGGGCTGTTGTGAGGGCACCTGCGGCCATGTCTGGCAATATGCCCACGCCATGGCACGGCTGTTCCCCGACCTGGAGCGCACCACCCGGGAAGAGGTGGACTTCGGCCTGGCGCTCAAGCCGGACGGCGCCATTTTCTTCCGGGGCGAGTTTAACGACATCCCGGCCATCGACGCCCAGGCGGGCACCATTTTACGTGCCCTGCGCGAGCACCAGATGACCACCACCAATGCCTTCCTCAAGCGCAATTGGGATCGGATCAAGCGGGCCGTGGAGTGGCTGATCGCCAAGGATGGCGATGGCGATGGGTTGATTGAATCCAACCAGCACAACACCCTGGATACCGATTGGTTTGGGCCGGTGGCCTGGCTCAGCGGGTTATACGTCGCGGCACTGATGGCCGCGGTGGAAATGGCCCGGGAAATGGGGGACGAGGCCTTCGCCAAACGCTGCCAGGGGATCATCGAGGCCGGCCGGAAAAACCTGGTCGCCAAGTTATATACGGATGGGTATTTCATCAACCGCCCGGATCCGAAGCATTTGAACGCCATCAATTCCGGCTCCGGATGCCACATCGATCAAGTCATGGGCCAAAGCTGGGCTTGGCAGGTTGGCTTGGGACGGGTGTTTCCGGAGGCGGAAACCCACTCCGCGCTGGAATCGCTGTGGCGCTTCAATTTCACGCCGGATGTCGGGCCTTACCGGCAAAAATACAAGCCGGGGCGTTGGTATGCCATGCCGGGTGAGGCGGGCTTGCTCATGTGCAGCTTCCCGAGGGGGGATTGGGATTACGACCAGGCCAAGGGCAAAGGGCCGGATTGGGCGGCGGGCTACTTCAACGAGTGCATGAACGGGTTTGAATACCAGGCGGCCAGCCACATGATCTGGGAAGGCATGGTGCAGGAAGGCCTGGCGGTCACCCGCGCGGTGCATGATCGCTACCATGCCTCCCGCCGGAATCCGTGGAACGAAATCGAATGCGGCGACCACTACGCACGTTCCATGGCCAGCCACGGCATTTTCCTGGCGGCTTGCGGGTTCCAGTATTACGGGCCGCATTCCCACCTGGGATTTGCCCCGCGGCTGAGTCCTGGCAATTTCCGGGCGCCGTTTACGGCCGCTGAAGGTTGGGGCACCTTTTCGCAAAAATGGGCGGATAATGGCTGCCGGGCTCAACTGGCCATCAAATGGGGCCGCCTCCAGCTTAAAACCTTGTCGTTGGCTGGCCAGGATCGCCGCCCACTCGCCACCGTTACCGTCAAACTGGAAGGCCGCAGCCTGCCGGCCAGGCTGGAGCAGGCTGGCAACAAGCTCTCCATCCAACTGGATGCGCCAGCCGAAATCCAGGCTGGACAAACGCTCGAAATTGAAATTGTGTAATCCAAACTGTATTGATTCATTAACCATGATGAAAACGACTATGAAATCCATCGGTACGGGACTCCTGCTTTCGGCGCTGACGCCGGGCGGGCCAGCCACCCAATCCTGCGCCGCCGCCAGCTTTGGCGACGATGTCTCCTTCCTGAGCAAACACACCAAGGTGATTATCCTGACCGACCGCGGCGGCGAAGCCAAAGTGGCCCTGGTTCCCGCCTGGCAGGGGCGCATCATGACCAGCACCGCCGCTGGCGACAGCGGGGCCAGCTTTGGCTGGATCAACCGCGAGCTGGTTTCCTCCGGCAAATTCCAACCGCACATCAATGTGTTCGGCGGTGAAGACCGCTTCTGGCTCGGGCCGGAAGGCGGGCAATACTCCATCTTTTTCGCCAAGAACGTGGCCTTCGATCTCGAACATTGGTTCACTCCGGCCCCAATCGACACGCTGCCTTTCGAGGTGGTCAGCCAGGCCCCCAACAAGGCCAAATTCCAGTCCTCGTTCGCTGTCACCAATTATTCCGGAACCCGGTTTGAACTCAAGGTGGACCGGGAAGTGGAATTACTGCCTCCCGGGGCGGCCTGGAAAACGTTCCAAATCAAGCCGGCCAAAGGGGCCCGCATGGTGGCGTTCGAATCCGTCAATAAAATCACCAACACCGGCAAGGAAGCCTGGAAAAAAGATTCCGGCCTGCTGTCCATCTGGATTCTCGGCATGTTCAATCCCTCCGATGCCACGACCATTGTGGTGCCGATCCATGCCGGTGCCGAGGCCCAACTGGGAACCAAAGTGACCTCTGATTACTTTGGCGCCATCCCGCCGGATCGCCTGGTGGTGAAGGATGAGGTGATGTTTTTCAGCGGCGACGGCAAATTCCGCAGTAAAATCGGCATCAATCCCAAACGCAGCAAAAGCATCCTGGGCAGCTATGACGCCGCCAACAAGGTGCTGACCCTGGTGCGTTTCAACCAGCCGGCGGGCGTGACCGATTACGTGAATTCCCTCTGGAAACTGCAGGATAAACCTTTTGGCGGTGATGCCATCAACAGCTATAACGATGGGCCATCCGCTCCCGGCGCCAAGCCGCTCGGGCCATTCTACGAGTTGGAAACCTCCTCCCCCGCCGCCGCCCTGGCGCCGGGCAAGAGCCTCCAGCATACGCATTCCACCATCCATTTGACCGGGTCCGAGCCCGCTTTGGATGCCGTGGCCCGCGCCAAGCTGGGCGTGTCGCTGGAGCAGATCAAAAACGCGCTGCCCAAGAAGGCCAAGTAAGAGGCCGCGCCAAAGAATTCCGATGACGAAACGGCCGCACCCCTTGGGTGCGGCCGTTGGCTTTGCCTGGAAACGCTCAGCCCCGGGCTGATTTCAGCAGCTCTAAAAATTGGTTTTCATCCAGGATGGCGAGGCCCAGAGCCTGGGCTTTGGCCAACTTGGAGCCCGCCTCCTCCCCGGCGACAACATAGTCGGTTTTCTTGCTCACACTGCCGCTGACTTTTCCGCCCAAGGCCTCGATTCTGGCGCTGGCCTCCTCCCGTTTCAAGGTGGGCAGGGTGCCGGTCAGAACAAAGGTTTTTCCCGCCAGGCCACCTTGCGCGGCTTCGGGCTTGTAAAGCGAAGATTGGAAATTCAGGCCGGCTTGCCGCAGGCATTGGATCAGCTCCAGGTTCCGGGGTTCCGCAAACCACCGGGCCACGCTGCTGGCGATGATCGGCCCGACTTCGGGCACGTTGTCCAAACCTGTCCGGCTGGCATCCACCAGGTCATCCAAAGAGGCAAACCGTTTGGCCAGCGCCTTGGCCACGCCGGCCCCCACGTGGAGGATGCCCAACCCGAACAACAAGCGCCACAGATCGCGCCCTTTGCTGGCGGCCACCGCGTCGATAAAGTTCTGGGCGGATTTGCCCCCCATCCGCTCCAGGTTCGCCACGTCAAACACGTTCAGCCGGTATAAACCTGAGACATCCTTGACGAGGCCCTGTTTGACGAGTTGGGCAACCAGCACCTCACCGCCCCCTTCAATGTCCATGGCCCCGCGGGAACACCAATGTTCCAACCGGCCGCGGATCTGGGCAGGGCAATCCAGATTGGAACAGCGCCACACCACGCCCCCGGTCTCCTCGCCCGCCACCGAGGTCCGCGAAACGGGCGATTGGCACTCGGGGCACTGTTTGGGAAATTCAAAACACCGTTCGCAGCCGGTGCGCGCCTCCCACTCCACACCCACCACCGCGGGAATCACCTCGCCTGCTTTCTCAATAATAACCAGGTCGCCCAGGCGAATATCCTTCCGGCGCAGTTCATCCTCGTTGTGGAGGGTGGCCCGGCTGATGGTGCTGCCCGCCAGGAGGACCGGATCCAATTCCGCCACTGGCGTGAGTGCCCCCGTCCGTCCCACCTGGACGGTGATTTGCCGCAGGCGCGTGCGGGCTTGCTCCGCAGCATATTTATAGGCGATGGCCCAGCGCGGCGCCTTGGCGGTGGCGCCCGCCTGCTGGCGCAGGGCGAATGCATCCAACTTCACCACGGCGCCATCCGTTTCATAGCCAAACGATCCTCGCCATTGATCCAGTTCCGCGATGGCCGCCACCAGTTCTTCCGGGGTGTGGCAGAACCAGGTACGCTCCGGCGTTTTGAACCCCAATTTTTTCAGCCAGGCCAGCAACTCCGCTTGGGAGGCCGGCTGGAAGGCCTCCCGGGCGCCCTCGGCGTAACGGATGCCACCCAGGCCGTAGAGCACGATGTCCAAGGGGCGGGTGGCGACAATTCTCGGGTCCAGCTGTTTGAGCGAGCCGGCGGCGGCGTTGCGGGGATTGGCGAAAACTTCATCCCCGTTTTCCTGCCGGTCGCGGTTGAGTTTTTCAAATCCGGCACGGGTCATGTAAACCTCGCCGCGTACCTCCAATAATTGAGGGGGGCTGGCGGCGATGGTTACTTTTTCGAGGCTCGCCAAGCGCAGCGGCAGGCTGCGGATGGTCTTGAGGTTGGCGGTGATATCATCCCCCGTGGTGCCGTCCCCGCGGGTGGCGCCGGCTGTGAAAAATCCATTTTCATAGCGCAGGTTGATCGCCAGGCCATCCACCTTGGGCTCCACCACCCAGCGCAAGGATTGATCCGGCAGCAAACGCTGGGTGCGGTTCACAAACTCCCTCAATTCCGCCTGGGAATAGGTATTGTCCAGACTCATCATGGGCACCGCATGGGTGAAGGGCTTGAATTCGCTCACGGGCTGGCCGCCGACACGCTGGGTGGGCGAGTCGGGTGTAATGAGCGTAGGATGTTCCCGCTCCAGATCGCTCAACTCCCGGTAAAGACGGTCGTAATCGCGATCGGCAATCTGCGGTTGCGCCAGCACGTAATAGGCGTAGTCATGGCCGCGGATTTCCGCTGCCAGCGAAGCATGCCGCCTCTGAGCATCAGCCAAAGTCATGCGGCTTTTTAAGCCCTCGGCAGGGATATTGTCAACTAGCTGCTGAATCTGGGGCGGCGGCAAATGGCCCCGCGCCGATCAATGCAGGAAGAAGGGCTGCTGGGTCTCGGGCTGCCCGCTGCTGAGCAGCAGCCGGTAGGCATCGTTCAGGTAAACAAAACGGTGGTGAAAGGCCCAATTGACCTGGCTGGTGTTGACCAGGCAGGGAAGGCTTTCCGGGACTGATGGCTCGTGGTGATACCAGGAACGCAGATCATGGCTCCCGCATTTCCGGGCGTAGGCTTTCCATTCCGATTGATTATGAAGCAGGGTCCAAGCCTGGTTTTCCCGGGCTTGGGAATCTTTTTCCGGGCCGTTATTTGTTTTATCGTTTGCCGCACGCATACTCTGATCTCTTTCCACTTAGGATATCGGCAGACCGCCGGCGGGACTTGAGCAAAAAAACAGGGGTGTACCGAGGACACCCCTGTTTGCGAATGGACGAAGATGGCTGGGATTACTTGATTTCCAACTGATCCCGCTCCGGCAGGGCCGGGAATTTTTGGTGCGGCTCGGTTTGGTACCAGTAAGCCACGGAGGCGATGTCGTCCTGCAACGGCAGATAACGGCCGTCGCCGCGCCAACCAAGGGCTTGGATGGTGACTTTCAAATCCTTCTCAAACCGGACGGGATCGGGGATGTGCCACCGGTAAAGGCCGAAGCGCTGCTGGGAATTGTAGGTGCCGTCCGGGCGGATCACCTGGGGCAAACCGGTATACGGGGTACAAAATTCGGTGTACTTGCCACCGCGGTCGAAATTATAGGAACCGCAGAAATAGTCCTCGGTGCCGGTGCCACAGATGGTGGGGAATTGCTGGTCGCCATCGAGGAAGAACTTGATTTCGCCTTCGCCCCACCACCCGGAGTTGTGGACGCCCCAGGCCAGGTAAGTGCCCACGTATTGGCCCTGGCCCGTCACGCTGTCGAGGATGGTGTAAACGCTTTTATACGGCAGCGGATTCACCCGGCGGAATTGGGCATGGAAATAAGCCGCATCCGCAGGCAGTTCCGTAAGGGTGTAGTTGATTTGATAGTAGAGCACCATGTCTTTGTCGTCGGTGTTTTGCATCGTGATTTTGGCCTTTTTGCGGAAAGGCATCTGCCAGTAGCAGTTAAAGGCGCTGCCCGGGTTGACGCACACCGCCTGGGAGTTCACGGCAGCATAGGCTCCCCAGCCATTGGCAAAAAAGTCACCGACGGGGCATTCCACCGAAGGTTCGGTTTCGTCATCCCAGTAGAAACGGAGGATGGAATACCGCCAGTTGCCGGTGGGGGTCATCCAGATGCTTTGAATGGCGCCCGGGCCTTCGACTTCTCCCAGCTTGAAGGTGGATTTGGCTTTGATCACGACTGAGGGGGAGACTTTCCAACCCTGGCCCAAGCCGCGCGCGGCATTGGCGCCAGTGCCTTCCACGGCCATGCCGCCCTGGCCCTTTTCTCCAGTGAAATTTTCCGGGCTGATCGAGCGTGATTTGGCGGGCGAAACACGGTACAAATTACCCAGGTTCAAATTCAGGCCGTTGAAGACACGTTCGGCTGCCTGGACGGCTTGGCTGGAGGCCCAGGCAAGGGCCAGGCCGATGATCAAACAAGTTTTGTTGTTCATAATTTAAGGGTTGTTATTGCGTCCACCCCGGTTGGCGCCCAGGGCGCCCGGTGAGGATGACCAGAATTTTACTGGGTTTTTCCGGATTGGGAATTAAATTCAAACGCTGGCGGCTGCCAGTATTGGAAAGGACTTAATTATGCGAGTTTTTTATGATCAGGATGCGGACCTGAAACATTTGTCGGGGCAAAAAGTGGCCATCATCGGCTACGGGAACCAGGGCCGGGCCCAAGGCATGAACCTGCGGGATAGCGGAGTGCAGGTGGTGGTGGGCAGCATTCCTGGCGCCGGCGCCGACCAGGCTAAAGCAGATGGTTTTCCGGTGTTGCCGATCGCCGAAGCGGCGAAAATCGGCGATGTTTTATGCCTGTTCCTGCCGGATGAAGTAATGCAGGGGGTTTACCAGCAGGAGATCGCCCCCGGCTTGCGGGCAGGGCAGACCTTGAACTTCGCCCACGGGTATAATATCCGCTACGGCTTCATAAAGCCGCCCGCTGCAGTCAATTTGATCATGGTGGCGCCGCGCATGATTGGCGTGGGAGTACGTGAACGGTTCGTGGCGGGCAGCGGGGCGCCGGCCTTTGTGGCGGTGGAGCGCGATGCCAATGGCCAGGCCTGGGGAGTGGCGCTGGCCATCGCCCGGGGCATTGGCGCCACCCGGGTGGGCGCCTTGGAGGTGAGTTTCGCGGTCGAGACCGAACTGGATCACTATATGGAACAGGCGTTTTGGCCGGTGATCATGCGCCTGATGGTTCTCTCATACGATCTGCTGGTCAAAAAGGGATTCCCGCCCGAAGCGGTATTGCTGGAATTTTACGGATCCGGTGAGGCCGCCGAGATTTTCCGGGAGATGGCCTCGGAAGGCATGTTCAAGCAAATGAGTTTCCACTCGCACACCAGCCAATATGGCACTTTATCCCGCGGCAGCCGCATGTTGCCGGATGGTTTCCGCGTGGCGCTCCTCCATGCTCTGGAGGAGATCCGAAACGGGACTTTTGCCCGGGAGTGGGAAGCGGAACAGCGCGCCGGTTATCCCAAGTTCGGGAAGTTGAAATCCGAAGCGCTGGCCCACGAGATCAACCAGGTGGAGGAGCGTCTCCGCCAGCTCCAGCGCCCGCCAACGCCCCGGGAGCGGTAATTGGCAGGCGCCTGTTTTTCGGCTGGAGGTTCCATCCTGCCGAAGGGGATCAAAAAAAACAAATCGAGCGATGCACCCGCATCGCCCGAGTTGATTTACCAGCACAGGGCAATTACCGAGACGGCTGTTACGATAACAACCTCAAGGCGGATTGCGAACTGGCATTCGCCTGGGCTAACATCGCTGTGCCTGCCTGAACCAGGATGTTGTAGCGGGCAAATTCGGTGCTTTCCTCAGCCACGTTGACGTCCTTGATGCGGCTGTTGGCCGCGCTCATGTTGTCCTTCAAAACCGCCAGTTGGGCGTTGGTGTGATTCAAACGGGCGATATTGGCGCCCACTTGCGAACGGTCGGTAGCCAGTTGGTTGATGGCCTCGGAGACCAGGTTCAACGCGCTCTTGGCCGCGGTCGCGGTGCTCACGCTGACTGAGGAGTCGATGGCGGCCGTATAAGAGGTGGAGCCCAGGCTCACCCCAGCCATGGACCAGCTTTGGCCCGAAGCGGTGCTGACACCATTGTCGGAATCAATGGTGACTTCCCGGCTGGTGCCGTCGAACAAGGAAACCCCGTTGAAGTTTTTCGTGGCAATATTGCCGATGTAATCTTTGAGGGTGGAGAATTCCGTGTCGTATTTTGCCCGATCCGAGTCGGATTTGGTGATGTCCTGGGAGAGGGTCGACAATTCGCTCATGCGATCCAAGGCACTGGCGACCTTGCCGAGGAACCCGTCCTGTGTCTGGCTGTAAGCGACTGCGTTACTCACGTTCGAACTGGCTGCCTTGATGCGGTTGATTTGAGCATCGAAACGGATGGACACCGCCATACCGCCGGCATCGTCTTCCGGGGAAACGATGCGGGAACCAGAGGAGAGTCTGCTGAGAGACTTGCTTAATTTAACCGAAGAATCGTTGAGCAACCGAGCTGCGCTAGCGGCCGATGTATTAGTATTGATTACCATAAGACTCCTTCCATGAGTCACCCCTTGCGGGGTTTTTTTCACGGCATCCCTGCCGTGTTGGTGAACCTTTTTCAGAGGCGCCCACCTTCTTCCCCGCTGGCTCTTTGGGGTTGCCAGCCACCCGTATTACACAGATATTATCGGCACGATCCCAAATTACTTTAATCGCTTTTTTAAAGGAGGGGCAGAGGGCCCGGTTTGAAGTTCCCTTTCAGCATTAAAAAAGGGCCGGGGGCTATCCGCTGTTGCGGGGTTATTCCCTGGCTGCTGGCTGGCTGGCGAATCCACAACTTGTTTCGGAATGAGAATGGATCAGACCCCAAACAAGGGCGGCTGCCACCGTCAAACCTCTGGCTCCAAAACGGAATCCAGAAGCATGGAAAATGCGGCTAAACGGGTGTTTCCGGCGGGTTTTCACCATGCAAGCCATGCCAGATTACATCCAGCAGTTTTTCGGCCGAAAATGGCTTGGGTAGGAAAGCACAAACGCGTTGCCCGAGCGCTTCGGCGTCGGTTTTATCGGTCAAGGTGCCGCTGGTCGCCACAATGGGAACCGAGGCATTAATTTTGTTCAAGGCGCGGATGGTGGCCACCCCGCCCATGATCGGCATCACCATGTCGGTCAAAACCAGTTTGATTTCGCTCTGGTTTTGCACATAAAGGGCAATCGCCTCGGTGCCATCCGGAGCCGTCAGCACGCGGTACCCGTTTTTCTCCAGCGCCCGGCGCATGATCTGGCGCACCGGTTCCTCGTCTTCCACCACCAGGATCAATTCACCTTGTCCGCGGAAGAGAGGCTTGACCTTGGGTGGTTCTGAGGGCTGGGTGGGGCCAGCCTGCGAATCGGAAGCCGGCAGGTAAATCTGGAACTGGGTGCCCCGGCCCACCTGGCTGCTCAGGCGAATGAAGCCGTTGTGGCTTTTGACAATGCCCATGACCGTGGATAGGCCCAAGCCCGTGCCTTGTTTCTTCGTGGTGAAAAACGGATCGAAAATCTTATCCATGATTTTCGGGTCAATCCCATCGCCGGTATCGGCCACCGTGATCATCACGTAGTTGCCTTCTTTGGATTCGGGGAACATCCGGGCGAAGGTGTCATCCAGCTGGATGTTTTCCGCCTTCAAAATCAAAGTGCCGCCCTGGGGCATGGCATCCCGGGCATTGATGCACAAATTCAACAGCACTTGGTGCAACTGGGTGGTGTCGCCCAATACCGTCCACAAATCCCGGGGCAGTTCTTTTTCGATATGGATGGACTTGGAGAAGGTCTCCTCGGCAATGCGCATCATTTCACGGATCAGGTGCTTGGGCTGCAAAATCCCCCGTTCGCCTTCCAGGCCCCGGCCGAAAGTAAGCAATTGCTTGACGATATTGGCCGCCCGCTGGCCGCTGGTTTCCAGAATGGAAAGAATCGGCCGACTGGCCTCGTTCTGCAGGGTTTCCCGCAGCAACTGAACTGCCATGAGGATGGGGGCCAGCACGTTGTTCAGATCGTGGGCAATGCCCGCCGCCAGCGTGCCCAGGCTTTCCATGCGCTGGGCCCGGAGCAATTGCTTTTCCAGTTCCTTCACCTTTTTGAGGTCCGTGTTCCAGGCGATAATCCGGCGCAGGTTCCCATCATCGTCGCGGACCACCGTCCAACGGCTGTGAACCGTGATGGGATCCGTGCCCTTGGTGATCTGCTCCAACTCGCCGGTCCACTCGCCATCGTCCAGGATTTTGGAGCGTATTTCCGGGATTTTGGGCGAATCTTTCTTGATCAGAAGGTGGATTGGATCCTTGCCCATGGCCTCCCTGGCGGTCCAGCCATAGAGGAGTTCGGCGCTGCGGTTCCAATAAACCACGCGGAAGTTCAGGTCCATGACCATGATGGCATCCCGGGCCTTGTCCAGGAGTGTGGCCTGTTCGCGGATTTTGGCCTCGGACTGCTTCCGTTCCGTGATATCGCGGCCGAAGGCGCAGCAGAATTCTTTGCCGTTGTATTGGAAATAGTTAAAGGCCATTTCCACGGGCAGGGTTTTGCCCGTGCTCGTCCGGTAGGCCGTTTCGATCGTCAGGGAAGTGCGCAGCTTGATCTCGCCCCAGAATTGCTGCCAGTTTGCCTCATTGAAGCTGGGATCAATATCCATGATCCCCATGCTCAACAATTCCTCGCAGGAATATTCAACGAGCCGGCATACGGCGTCGTTCACATAAAGAAACTGGCCCGCCGGATTGATGCGGAACACGGAATCCGCCGCGCAATCCATGGAAAATTGGGTGATCCCGAGGATTTCCTCCACCCGTTTGCGCTGGGTGACTTCACGCCCAACCGCCTGGTATTCAACCACATCACCCAGGGAATCCAGGATGCCGTTATACACCCATTGGTGCCATTGGATTTCGCCAGTGGCTGCTTTGGCACTGAGGTCGCAAGCCCCGATTGGGTTTTTCTTGTTGATCCCCTCCAGATGGTGCGCCAGCAATTCCCGGTCGGTCACGCTGAATAATTCCGGGAATTTGTATTGCTGAAGGGAATCCCGGCTCAGACCGAAATAGCGCAGAAAGGCTTCATTGGCCAGGGTCAAGGTGCCATCCGATTGGAAACGGCAAATAAGATCCGCCTGTTCCTCCACGATCTCGCGGTAATCGTATTCCAATTCGATGCCAGACAACGGCCCTTTTACGGCTTTGGCCATCGCTCCAGTTGACGAATTAGAATCCATATTTGCAGTCTCTCAGACTTGTATCAACAACTTGCTGCACCAAAAGCAGAACGCACCCCAAAGGGTTTTCCCCCTCGGATTGCGTCCTTGCGATCCAATGCTTTCCGGCATCTGAACCCTCAACCACCAAGCGAGAATCCTTATTCCGGGACGGCCATTTTCTGGTTTTCCAGGCCAGACGGCTTTCGCTCATCCCTGAACTACCGCCGTTACCATGTTCCGTCACCGTCAGTATCGGCATTTCGGAACAGCGGCTTAAGTTATATTTTCGCCGGCCGGGAAATGCAATTTTAGAAACCAGCCCCCGTGAGCGCTGGAGCCGCCGGGAATCCGCCCGCCATCTCGCATAACAATCTGCAGCGCAGTCCTTTCATTCATGCTCCCCGGGGGGCTCCAGCTTTCGCGGAGGGAGTTTCATAGTGGTCCACGCCGATGAACCGCAAAGTGGCCACAAATTCCTCCACCGCCTGTTCAAATTCGCCGGTGTTGTTTTGGATGATGCGCAACAGGCTGCCACTGCGGGCTGAAAAAGCGGCGGCGTAAGCGCGGTTGATCACTTTATGTTCCAAAATATCCTCGCCCGATTCAATCGAGCGCAGGGGACGGTCTTTGTCCAGCTTGCGACGCCCGCGGATCTCCGCTTCGTGGGCGTCCACCAAAATAATGGCCCGCGGCGACAGGCGCTCCAGCATCCTGGGAGTCATGCCGGGCAAATAGCTGCCCGAGCCGGTTTTGATGGCGCAATGGGTGTCCAGCAGGATGTTTTCGGGCCGTTCCGCAATCCGCTTGGTGGCCCGCCATTGCATCTCCTCCTGGATGTCCGGGCTTAAATTGCGCATGCCATCCCGGTCGCTGACCAACTTGGCTTCATGGCACAAATTCAGCATTTCGGTGCCAAAGGAAACGATGGAATAGCTCAGATCCTTTTGCACCCTTTTCCAGGCCTCCAAAAGCAGGGTTGATTTGCCCGCGCCGGGCACCCCGGCAACGATGATGATTTTCCCCATGGTTCCTCCAGTTCATTGGTTAATTCGGCGCACACCCACCTGGCTCAGTACCTGGCCCACCGTTTCCATGACCTGATCCTCAACCTTTTCGGAAAACGGCCCCGGCTGGCCATAATAAATCATGCTGTCCACCGGTTCGTAGCCGCCCTCGCGCAAGACCCGTTGGGATGGGATATAGCACATGACCTCGTTGCTGTAGCCGAGCACAGCCAGGTTTTCCGGGCCGTATTCCCGCTTGATGCGCACGGCGTAATCCACGACCACCTCGCCCGCCATGGCCAGCAAAGTGAATTCTCCACCCAACCGGATGGCCTGCACCGGGTAGGCGAGCTGGCGTGGAGGACAACCCGCGGCATAGGCTTGCAGCATTAATTTGGCGCGCCGCGCCAGGTATTTATTGTCACTGGCGGTCTCCTGCTCGAAACGGGCCCGGTCATGCGCGGCGAAAGCGAGCTGCGCCCAGCCAAAACTGGCCCGCAAACGGGGCTCCAACGGGGTCAGGGATCCCTTCAGCGCCGTTTCCACGCCTTGGGCCAATTCCCGCCCATATTGGGTGGCATGTTCCACTGTGCCACGGGGATTGGGATTCTGGTCAGCACCACACAGGATGACGAACTGGGCCATGGCCCCCGGATGCAGCCGCTCCAGCTCCGCCTGGGCGAATCCGGCATAATCCCCGCAGATGCGGTAGGAGTTGCCCCCCAAAGTGGTGTTGTGGCAGGCATAGCCAAAAAGCACGGCCCGCAAAGCCCATCCGGGAGAGGCGATTTTCAAGACCGGCACCGAATGATCCATCGGTCCTTCCGGGTTTTGCCCAATGCGCACACCCCCCGGATTCGGCTGGCGCCGGTTGATGGCAAAACCAGCTTTCCCCACGCCGCGGGAAATATCCGCCGGGCTCAGATCCTTGAGGGCCTCACCGACCAAGCTGATCAGCTGATCCTGCAAACGGTCGCGGTATTGGGTGAGGTGCTGAAGGTCCCCTTCGTTCAGGTCAAACAACACCTCCAGATTGTTACGAATCATGGGGCCGCTGTGGGTGTGGGAGCAATTCAATAAAAGCTGCTGCCGGGCAAGGTGATAGCGCTTTTCCACCAGGCCCGCCACGGTTTCCGAAAAATCATGCGGAAGACCGATCAAATCCATGGTCACCACCACGGCCCGCTGGCCTTGGGCATCCTCCAGCGCCAAGGCTTTGGCCCAGAGATCCTGCAGCACCTCCGAAGCCTGGTTGGTTCTGGCCGCGTAGCCCGAGAGCCAGAATGGCGTGGGAGGAGTGATTTTTACCCGCGCCACACCCGCCTTGAAGCTGGCACCCCAAACCGTGGTACTCAGAAACAAAAAGACCAGCCACTGGCATCGCGAAAAAAGATACATAGTTTAAATTACCTGAAACTTATCACCTTTGAGGCTGTGATGCAATGCCAATGGCGGGGAGTGCCAATGGCGGGGAGGCGCGGGAGGCTCACCGGAAAGCCACGGCGTGCCAATCCCCGCCCTCAGACCTCGCCCGCTCTAAGCTCTAACCTTTGCCTCCCCTCCCCTTCCCTCCGCCACCGGCGGATCCTGCTCACTGGGCCGAGGTCATCAGGAGCCGTTCTCCGGCCTGGGTTTCCACTTCGATCAAACCCCGGGCATCGGCTTTCAATGGTTGAGATCGGCCAGCCACCGAAATCGGCCGGTCCGGCCACGGGCTCAATAATCGCAGCAGTCCGCCTGCCGTGGAAGAGATTGCAAGGTGGATGAGCTGGCCATCCCGCTGTTCGGCCGAGACCAGGAACCCGCCCTGGGCCCGCAGGTTTTCAAACCGGGCCGGTTTCTCCCTGGGCCAGGCAGGCAGGATGCGGATCACATCCCCCACGCTTTGGAGCAGAAGTTCCGCGATGGCTCCGGAGGCGGCAAATTGCTCGGTGAAATGGCCGCAGCCGTCACCCGGCAGCAGGGTAATGGTGCCATTGGGCCGGGAGCGCTTCAGGAATTCTTTTTTCATGGTAGCCCAGGCGCCGGGCACACTCAGCCGCGCGCCGGCCACCGGCAGGAGGATGCTGGAGTTGTAGCCGCTCCATTTGACACGCTCCAGGGTGCGGGTAAAAAGCCGCTTTTCATCGGCAGTGGAGAACCAGGTGATTTGCTCCGCCGGAAAACCGGCACCACCGGCACTGCGATGTTGTATTCGATCGGCGGAGCGTCCCGCACATCCACTACGATGGGATCCGCCTCCCGGGTGGTGGGGTAATTCGGCAGGCTGGCCAGGGCTTGGCGGAACCGCTCCGCCAAGGAGCTGTCCGTTCCCAATTTTTGGGCCCCTTCGATGGCGGCGTTGAGCGTCATGCGGGCATAAGCGAGGTCATAGGCGCAATCCCGGTTGTATTTGAAGTCCGGCGCCAGGCTCCAATGCTCTGGAGAATAGCTCGGGGCCAGAATGACCTTGCCTTGCGGGGTGCGTTCGCAGCGTCCGATGAACTCGGCGTAAAAGGTGGCTACTTCCCGCAGCGTGGGATAGGCGATCTCCGCCAGGAACCGGCGGTCCGGATAATATTTGTAATGGAGCCAGATGTTTTGCACCACATGGCCGGAAACACCGATGGTTTGGGCATAGGGGGGAAAGGCGTGCATGCGGTTGTTTTTGGAGCGGCAGTTTTCCGGATCGGGGATTTCGTGGGTGAAAACATTGTGGGGATAATGCGCTCCCTTGAGCCCGTAGGTCTGTTTGGCGAACCACCGGGCCCGGGGCAGGTAGCGGTGCATCATGCGCTCGTAAGGTTCCGACAACTCCGCGTGGTTGCAGATATACCATCCCCAAAAGGTTTGCTCGGAGTTGTAGTTGAGCGTGTGGCTGCCATGCCACGGCGGTTCGTCGTTGGTGAGCCCGGCGTAAAGCCCGATGGCCTCCACTCCCGGCTTGCTGACGCAGCGCATCGAATAGAGGTTCCGATACCACATGGCCCGCAAGTCGGCATCGTCCAATTCCACCCCGCTGAGCGACCAGAAGGCCGCCCAAGCCGCCTCGTGCTGCTGGATCAATTCACTCCCGGCTTGGTTCAAGGTGCGCCGCGCGAGGGCGATGGCATCGGCGAGCGGCCTGGGCGATTCCAGGGAGGTCACAATCGCCACGGTTTTGGTGGATCCACTGGCGGCCAGGGCCACGGCGAAGCTCATGCCCGGCCAGTCAGCGTCACCAGGCAATAGCTGGGTGACCCATTCACAGCCGGCTTCGGCTCCGTGCTGCGGGGGAGGCAAATACGTGGCGGTCACGGACTCCAGCCGGGCCGGGACATCGCCCTGGACCAGGAACACATTGGCTTGGGCCAGCGCCCGGATCTGAATGGGATTTCCCCCGCCACCGGGCGGCGCGATGCTGGCGACCGCCCGCTGGATATCCAGTTCGGAAGGGCGCGGGGTGGCTTGCAGCCTGCTCAAATCAATCGGCACCGTTTTTTCCGCACCTTCGAAGGCCACCTCCGTGAAACAATTCTCCGCCGGCTTGCCATCGACGGTCCAAGTGTAAAGGATGATGGAGCCAGCGGTCTTGCCCGCGGGCAGCTGAAAGCGGCGCTCCGTGGGCACCGCCGGGGAGTCGATCCATTTGCTGCCGAACAAGGCGGTTTGGTCGGACGCCATCACGTCGATATAATAGCGGGCATTGGCGCTGCCGGATAATTTCACGCGCAGGACCGGGAAGCGATCCGCCGGCAAATCCAGGCCGCTCAACCGGTATCCGCAGGAGGCCCCAGCGCCGCCTTCCAAACTCATCACGGCGGCGCCGGCGCGGTTGGTCCAGGTATTCGCACGGCCTTCCGCCCGGATCCGCTGCCATGCAGAAGCGGTTGCATTGGCGCCCAACACCAATTTGGCACATACCCGTGGGCACGGAAAGGGGCGGTCCCAACTCGGCATGGAGCCGGCAATGGGGCCGCTGAACTTTTTGTTTTGGATATCGATCTTGAGCAGCGGCGGATCATTGGTGGTATCGACCCGGGCATCCCAGACATCGTTTTTAGTCAAGCGCATCAACAGGGCATCGCCGCTACTGTACAGCACGCCATTCACGTCGCCGTTGCCCAGTAGCAGGGAGTTTTCGAGGAGGTGATCCAGGCGGGTTTGCACGATGGCAGCCTTCGCCAAGGCCTCCGGAAACGGAATTTGGGTGGCGCTCGCGGCGAGGAGACCGGGGAGTGAGCCCCAGACGGCCAGGGCGGCTAAAAAACCAAGTTGGATGAATTTTTTCATAAAGCTGTTTGAGATTAGCGGTGGCCAGGAAATGGAGCAAGGCAGTTCCGCGGTGGAGCCAGTTTCAAGTGGTTCAACTCCCGTATGGCATTTTCCAGGGGGCGTTCGGCGAGGATTATTCGGCGCGGCAAGGGCTTGCTCGAGACGAAAGCCTGGCACCAGGCCGTACTGGCCTTGATTCTCCTCGGCTTTAGCGCCAGATCCGGGCGGCTTCAGTAACTTTCCCCAATCGCTGTTTACCTGAACCATTCCTGATTTTTGTATTATTATTTTTACTGGGTTTTATTGCTTAGCACCCATGCAAAAATTAATTCCGGTTTAACTTTGGAAAGAGAGTGTAGTTCCAATTGGGCAAGGTCGGGTGCATGAGAAGGTTCAGTTCAGCCATTTGGCC
>CAIMWS010000549.1 GCA_903845125.1 uncultured Verrucomicrobiota bacterium | reverse complement strand
TGGTCTTATACCTGGGACGCGGAGAACCGGTTGCTTGCGATGGAGAGCAAATTGGCGTCGCTGCCCAGCACGAGCCTGGCCAAACGGGTGGAATTTACCTACGACTGGCAAGGACGGCGCGTCCGGAAACTGGTGAAGAACTCCAGCCTGCAGGTGATATCGGACACACGGTTTGTCTATGACGGGTGGAATCTGGTAGCCGAACTGAATTCCGACCTCAGCCTCAAGGCCTCCTACGCCTGGGGCTTGGACCTGAGCGGGAGCATACAAGGGGCGGGCGGAGTTGGCGGCTTGCTGTTCGCCGTTTACTATTCACCATCCACCGAAGTGTATTTCCCGGCCTATGACGGCAACGGCAACCTCATGGCGCTGTGCAAAGGAAGCGATGGCACCTGGGCGGCCCAATACGAATACGGGCCCTTCGGGGAAGTCATCAGAGCAACAGGACCAATGGCACGGGTGAATCCCTTCCGCTGGAGCACCCAATACACCGATGACGAGACCGACCTCCTGATGTATCCGGCCCGGCCTTATAGCCCATCCACCGGGCGTTTCCTGTCACGAGACCGGATTGAGGAAGAGGGCGGGTTGAATCTCTACGGCTTCGTTGAGAATGCCCCAGTAAATTTCGTTGATCCCTTCGGTGAGGAGATTCTGGTGATTGCAGGGCGTCACAAGTTTAATGGCACTACGTTCCCGCTGGAATCGGTGCAGTCGAATTGGGGAATCAAGCACTTCGCCAATCAGGTTCGCCGAGCTTTTCAAGAAATTGTTGGGGATTGTGCGAAGCTCGAACTTGCAGACGCTGGCACAGATAGGATTTCAGTTCCAACGTCGAGCGGAACAAAAACTCTGGAGCGCAAGCGATTCCGGATCACTTTCTCGGGGGAAAAAGCCTCGTGCAAGTGCAATGATTGCTGGCAGCTTCTGAAGCGAGCGATTCAAGACACTGGCGCTGACATTGAAATCCGTTTTCTCGTAGATCGCGACAATGCTGCTTACATGCCGCCGGACGATTCAGTGTATATCAATCCGGGTGTAAATGTCCCGCTTTTCGAGCAAAGCCCCAAGGGAGGTTATCGAAAAAAACCAGTGCCCTTCCCGATTGTGCTTTGGCATGAGGGGATTGGCCACGATTACCAAGGATTCGGGCATCCGGACATTCCTGCGAATCGCACACCCACTTGGGATGGAGTCTATATGGACCCCACGATTCGAGAGGAGAATCGCGCTCGAAATTGCACTCGATTGGCGGGGGAGCGTTACGGTGGATTCCTTGGGCTCTTCGGTCGCTCGCTCGGAGATCGCATTCCAACCTATTATGGCAATCCGAACACTCCTACCTATCCGTAACCAATGCGTCCTTGTAATGGCGGTTGGTCTGTTGGTGAATGGCTGCGCTTACAGCGACCAATCTTCTATGCCGCTTCGAGAAAGCCAGTCGCGAGAAATGGCAAAGGAAAACCTCACCGTTGAGTGTGAACTGGAGTCGGGATATGGCGGAGCAATCACCAAGAAATTCGAGCGCGCACTCGCTCGCACGTATCGTCCCCTGAAAATTACTTTGGTCGCTGGCACAAACGCCGTTTCGAAAGTTACTGCGAAAGATGCCGCGAGTGACCATTTCCTTGGTGGCGTTGAGTCGGAGGCGGGGAAGGTGATTGTTCGAGTTCTCGATGAACAGAAACCGTGGGATTGGGAGAGTTTCAAAGGAACGATGTTTGCAAACAATCTCTACTTCAATGGCAGTGTCGGCGGCAAGACCTGGAAATACGTTTCGGTCTATCCAGATACAAAGCTTGAATCACTGCTCGTTCGGCTGCGTAAGGAACTCGAACGGCGTTGACAGGCTGAGGCTGAGTAAACAGCAAGGCTGATTCCATCCTCTTGGGGAAAACTCCCCCTCGCCAAGACTGCCGTCTTTCATTTCCCCTTGAAAGAGCTACGCCGTGAAACACGGCAGACTTGGCTTCCCCCCGGGGGTGTTCGCTCGTTGAGCTTTCTTTCGCCGCCGCTCCGCTACGCTTCTTGTCCTGACCGCTGATCCGCGGCCCTTTCCCCTGACGCGGACGGCAACTGACGAATGATTCGCTTTGGTCTGATGCCTGGGATACGGAGAACCGGCCTCCCCCCGATCCGTTCCCACCATGGCCACGATCCCGCTTTGGCCGGAGGTTGGCCCGTGGTTCCATCTGGCGCGCGCCGAAGCAGCGCCCGGTTCCCAAACTGGTTTGGCTGCCAATGGATGGTGAAATCCGGCTCCCACCGGATTCCCATTGGACTCTCAATAAAAAGCCTCAATAAAAAGGATTGACTCCATCAAAATAGAGGTTAAATAAAGAACCACCATGCCCATTCCAGCTTCACCGCCTGCAGCCTGGCGGGTTTGCATCCTGGAGGATGACCCGCCCGCCCGGCGGCTTTTGGCCGCTCTTTGCCAAAGCGAGCCCGGCCTGGCGGTGGCTGGTTCCTATGCCACCGCCGAGGAGGCCTTGATGGATCTGCCGATGGCCGATCCCTGGCTGGCCTTGGTCGATCTCCAGCTGCCGGGCCTTTCCGGGCTGGACTATATCACCCGGGCCCGGGCCCGATTGCCTGAACTCAAAATCCTGGTTGTGACCGCTGCCGAGGAACCAACCACCTTTCGCCGGGCAATCCAGTTGGGGGCCGATGGCTTCCTGGCCAAAACCTGCGCGGCCATGGAACTGCTCCCCGCCATTCGGAGGCTGCGGGAGGGCGGTGTGCTTGCCGTTTCCCAAAAGATCCTTTCCTGCCTGAGCTTGCGGCCTGTTGCCTGCACCGGTGCCTGCCGGCCTCGGCTAACCCAACGCGAGCAGGAGGTGGTGGCCTTGGCGGCGGAAGACCTGATCAACAAAGAGATTGCCCAACAGTTGCGCCTCGCTCTGGCTACGGTCAGTGGCTATTGGAAATCCATCCTGTTCAAACTCCATGTCCATAGCCGCGGGGCCGCCATAGCCCTCTTGGCCAGCTCCCGCAAACACCGGCTGTAGTCAGGCCTGCGTGCCGGGTTCTTTGGGGCCGCGGCGGGGGGATTTCCAACTTGGCGCTGAAAGGGCTGGCAGGCGCGGTTTGCTCCCATTCCATAACCAGCGGAGACCGGCCCCTGGCTTACTTCCCCATTAAATTGCAGCGTGTTCCGGCCTTGGGGAGGAAAATGAAGACGCAGCAGGCCGCTGACTTCTGCGCCACCGCTGGGCATTTCGGTCTCCCGCAGTGGGCAGGCGGGGGCGCTGGTCCTGGCCCGGGCAGGCGGTGGGACCGGCGTTGAAAAAATTCAGTCCGCAAGGCTGGCCAGGGCGGCGGGATTAGTGAACACCAGGTCCGGCGTGTGCGCCCGCAGGGTCTCCATTTGGGCGTAGCCCCAGGCCACGGCGCCGCTGGCCATGCCCGCTTTGCGGGCGGCCTCGATGTCCCGGACTTCGTCCCCGATGTAGATGGCCTCGGAGGCGGGGATCCCGCTGAGCTTGAGGACCTTTTTCAATTTGGCGGATTTGCCCAGCATGGACGCGCCGCAGGCGAAATGCCGGATGAAGGGGGCGTTTTCCGGGCCGAGGCCGGCCTGGACATTGGCCAGGGAATTGGTGCTGACGATCGCCAGCGTCACGCCTTTGGCGGACAATTCCCGCAGGAGGCGGTCCACGCCATCGAAACGGGAGATCCGGCCGATTTCCTCCGCCATGCGGGCGCGGACATAGGTGATGATCCGGGGCAGCTTCCAGGCGGAAACGCCCTGCCGCCGCAGCAACTCGCGCGTTTCATAGGCCCGGAAATTGGCGAGCTGGCCAGCATCCAGCCGCCGGAAATGGAAGCAGTCAGCCACCTCGTTGATCATCCCGGCGAACCAGTTGAGGGAGTCCGCCAGGGTGCCGTCGAAATCGAAGATCACCAGTTTGTATTTCACAATATCGGGCCATGCTCCGGCTGTAAGCGGTCCCGGGTCAAGCGCGAAACGGCCTTCGGCGATGCCCCGGGGCCCCGGGGGCAGCCGGCGACGCAGTTTTTTTGGGGTTTCAGACGCGCCGGGGTTGACTGGGGGCGATTAATCAGTATATCGGCAGGGTTGCCCGCCACGCGCGGGCGCGGATAGGAGCAAATGAAATCGGCAATCGAAGATTTGAATCAGCAGATCATGGCGATGCACCCGGCCTTGGTGAAGGTCCGGGAACAGATCGCCAAATCAATCATCGGCCAGGCCTACCTGATCGACCGGCTGTTGATCGGGCTGCTGGCCAATGGCCACGTGCTGCTGGAGGGGGTGCCGGGGCTGGCCAAGACGGCGTCCATCAGCGCCCTGGCGCAGTGCATCCATACCCGTTTCCAGCGCATCCAGTTCACGCCGGACCTGCTGCCGAGCGACCTGGTGGGCAACCTGGTCTATAATCCGCGCGAGAACAGCTACTCCACGCGCAAGGGGCCGATCTTCGCCAACCTCGTGCTGGCCGATGAGATCAACCGGGCGCCAGCCAAGGTCCAGAGCGCCCTGCTGGAGGCGATGCAGGAGCACCAGGTGACGATCGGGGAGCAATCCTACCCGCTGCCGGAGCCATTCCTGGTGCTGGCGACGCAGAACCCGATCGAGCATGAAGGCACCTACTCGCTGCCCGAGGCCCAGGTGGACCGGTTCATGCTCAAGGTGGTGGTGACCTACCCCACCGAGGCGGAGGAGAAGCAGATCCTTTACCTGCGGGCCCGGACCACGCCCCCGGCGGTCCTGGAGGCGGTGATCCAGCCGGCCACCATCCTGGAGATGCGCGCCCTGGTGGACCAGGTGCATGTGGACGACCAGGTTTCCGATTATGTGATCAAGCTGGTGTTCGCCACGCGCGATCCGGCGCGCCTGGCGCCGGACCTGGCAGGCAAGATCCGCTTCGGCGGCTCGCCCCGCGCCAGCATTTACCTCACCCTGGCGGCCAAGGCGTGCGCCTTCCTCAGCGGGCGCGGGTACGTGGTCCCGCAGGATGTGAAGACCATCGCCCTGGATGTCCTGCGGCACCGGATCATCACCACGTTCGAGGCGGAGGCCGACGAGGTCACCAGCGAGCAGCTGGTGTTGAGCCTGCTGGATAAAATCCCCGTGCCCTGAGCGCGCCCCCCACCTCCCGCCAGCCCATGATCCCGAAAGAGTTCCTCCGGAAGATCCGCCGCCTCGAGCTGCGCGCCTTTTACCTGGTGGAGGAGCTCATGGCTGGCCAATACCACTCCGTGTTCAAAGGCCGGGGCATGGATTTCGACGAGGTTCGCGAGTACGAGCCCGGGGACGACGCGCGGCACATCGACTGGAATGTCACCGCCCGGACGGGGGTGGTGCATATCAAGAAGCATGTGGAAGAGCGGGAGATGACCGTGCTGCTGATGGTGGATGTGAGCGGCTCCAATGGCTTTGGCTCGGCGAGCCAGAGCAAGCGCGAGCTGGCGGCGGAGCTGGCGGCCGTGCTCGCCCTGAGCGCGATCCGCAACCACGACCCGGTGGGCCTGCTGCTCTTCAGCGACCGCACGGAGAAATACGTGCGGCCGGGCAAAGGCCGCAGCCATGTGCTGCGGCTGATCAGCGACATCCTGTTCCACCCGCCCGCCAGCCGGGGGACGGACATCGCGGGGGCCTTGAACCACGCCAGCCACGCGCTGGCGCGCCGGGCGACCATCTTCCTGCTCACCGATTTCCTCGACCCGCATTTCACCCGGGCCCTCAAAGTGGCCGGGCGCAAGCACGACGTCATCGCCGTGCCGGTGTTCGACGCCGGGGAGCGCGTGCTGGCCGACGCCGGGTGGATCGTGTTCGAGGATGCGGAGACGGGCGAGGTGCTGGAGATCAATTCCTCCGATCCCGGGGTCCGGCAGGTGTTCGCGGCCGGCGCGGAGGAGCACCGGCTGGATGTGCGGCAGCGGCTGCGCCAGTCCGCCGTGGATATCATCGAAGTGGAAACCGGCCGGCCCTACCTCCAGGCGCTGATCCGGTTTTTCGAAACCCGCCATCACCGGCTCCACCCTTGAGCGCCACCACCACCAACCTGATCGACGATTTGCGCCTGCTCGAAGCGCCGTCGCCGTGGCCCGTTTGGGCCTGGCTGGCGCTCGTTTTGGCGGTGGCCGGAGCGTGGATTTATTGGCGCTGGCGCCGCCGGCAGTCCCGGGCGCGGCCGGCGGACCCGGTGGCGGTCATCCAGGAAGATGCGCTGGCGGAGCTGGAAAAGCTGCGGCCGTTGATCGCGGTGGCCACGTCGCGGGCCTACGCCATCGGGGCGTCGGGCGTGGTGCGCCGGTTCATCGGCCGGTGGTTTGGCATCGAGGCGCCCCGGCGTTCCACCGAGGAATTTCTGGCCGAGGCGCGGAATTCGCCGCTGCTGGATGAGCACAACCGGCGCAACCTGGGGGAATTCCTGGCCGGCTGCGATTTCCTGAAGTTCGCCCAAGCCCGGGCGGAAGTGCCGGAGCTGGAGCTCCTCCACGAGGCGGCGCGGATCTTTATCACGGAACAACCTGTGGCCGCCGCCAGCCCGGCGGGGGTTCCAGCGCCGGAGCCGCCCGCATGAATCCGCTGGAGGCCATCCTGAAGACCTTCCGGTTCGAGACCTGGTGGCTGCTGCCGCTGCTGCTCCTGCTGCCGCTCTGGGCCTGGCTGCGCGGCCGTTTCGCCCCCGTGGCGGCGGTGGAGTTCCCCTCCGCCGACCTGCTCCGGGCGGCCGCGAGAAAAACGCGTTTCCAGCGGCGCCGCTGGCTCCTGGCCCTGCGCTACCTGGCGCTGGCGCTCCTGCTGCTGGCCCTGGCGCGGCCGCAGGTGGAAAAGGGCTGGTCCGAGGTGGATGCCCGCGGCATCAACATCATGCTCGTGCTCGACTGGTCCGGCACCATGCGGAAAAAGGATTTCACCCTGGACGGGAAGAAAGTCACCCGGGCCGACGCGCTCATCCACGTCATCTCGGAATTCCTGCGCGCGCGGCCGCAGGACCGCATCGGCCTGGTGCGGTTCGACGCCAACGCCTTTTTGATCAGCCCCCTCACGCTGGACCACGACTGGCTGATCACGCGCCTGCGCGAGGAGAAGAACGGCCGCGGCACCGCGCCCGGCTCCGGCATGTTGATCGCCGCGGAGCACCTGCTGCCGGCCACCAACCAGACGAAGGTGATGATCGTGGTCACGGACGCCGAGCAGGTGAACCAGGGGCCGCCCCCCGACGAGGTGGCGCGGGCCATGGCGGCCCTGGAGATCAAGGCGCACGTCATCCAGATCATTGATTTCAAGGACATGGCCGGGCAATCCATGAGCTATAACGACATGGCGGAAGTACCCCGGCTCACGGGCGGGCAGCTGTTCCAGGTGGCCGATGTCAGCAGCCTGCGCGGGGTTTACCGGCAGATCGACCGCCTGGAGAAAGCGGCGTTCAAGGAGGACCGCCAGCGCAACTACCGGGAGCTCATGCCCTGGTTCGCCCTGCCCGCGCTGCTCCTGTTGCTGCTGGAGCTGGTCCTGCGCCACACGGTTTGGAGGAGGCTGCCATGAGCCCGGTGAAATTCGCCACCCCCGCCTGGCTGGCGGCCATCGCGGTGCTCCTGCCGGCAGCCTGGCTGCTGCTGCGCTGGAGCGCGCGGCGCCGGCGAGCCAGCCTGGACCGCGTGGTGGCCCCCCGGCTGCACGACCTGCTGGTGCGTTCCGTGGACCACCGCAAACGCTCCGCCAAAATAGTCCTGTTCGTGGCCGCCCTGGCCTGGCTCCTGGCCGTCCTGGCGCGGCCGCTGGTCGGTTTGCGGGAGGTGCAGGTGGAGCGGGCCGGGGTGGATGTGATCCTGGCGCTCGACGTTTCCCGCAGCATGCTGGCGGAGGATGCCCCGCCGAGCCGTCTGACCACCGCCAAGGCGGCTTTGGGCCGCCTGCTGGAGCTACCCTCCAGGGACCGCTACGGGTTGATCATTTTTTCCGGGGAAAGCTTCCTCATGGCGCCGGTGACCCAGGATCATGGGGCCGTCCAGCGGTCGCTCCAGTCGGTTTCCACCAGCTCCGCCTCGAAGGCGGGCACCGACCTGGCGGCGGCCATAGACCTGGCCATCCGCTCCTATGATGAAACCCTGAACCAGGGCAAGGCGCTGATCCTCATCACCGACGGCGAGCAGCTCCAGGGCGATGCCGTGCTGGCCGCCCGCCGGGCCGCGGCCCGGGGCGTCACCGTTTTCGCCACGGGGGTGGGCACCACCCGGGGGGCGCGGGTGCCCGAGCGCCCCGGCTCCTTCGGCCGGTATTTGAAGAACGAATTCAACAACGAAGTCGTCTCCCGGCTCAACGAGCAGATGCTCCAGCAGGTGGCCGGGGCGGGGCACGGTTTCTACCGGGCCTTGGGGGAGGAAGGGCAGGGCCTTTTGAGCCTGGTCGAAACCGGGGTGGCGCCCCTGGCCCGGGCCACCCAGGTCCGGCGTTCGAAGGAATCCCGCGAATATTTCCAATGGCCCCTGGGCGTGGCGGTGGCCCTGCTCCTGGGGGAGCTGCTGCTCAGCGAGCGCAAAAGGGCTGTCCCCCTCAACGGGCCTGGGGTTTCCCCCGGCGTTTGAGGCGGGCCGGGAAACGGCCGGCCCGGGGCGAACGCCTGGGAGCCGGCTTACAGGCATTCCGCATCCTGGCAGTCAAGGATCCAAATGATTTCAGATGGTTGCTGCATTTGGTGGCGATCCGGGCAATAATCAAGATATGGAAGAGCAAATCCTGAAGGTTCTAGGCCTCGCCAATTACGTTCCGTCCAACGTGCCGGAGCTGCTGCGGCTCCTGGGGC
>CAIMWS010000548.1 GCA_903845125.1 uncultured Verrucomicrobiota bacterium | reverse complement strand
GTGCCGGAAGGCATGGCCGCCGTGATTCCCAAAAGCCGGGAGTCTCGCTGGCATAAGCGAACCATGGCTTCCCCGAAAACGTCCTGATAAGTAGGTGGTGTGCCGGGGGGCGGGGTTGGGGAAGCCCCCGTTGCCACATCGTAGGGGCCTACCCCGTGGAATTTTTCGGGATATTTCTGAGCCGCTTCGTAGCCTTTGCCTTTCTGGGTGAGCACATGCAGCACCACGGGCTGATCGCAGTTTTTGGCAAAGGTCAGGGAACTGATCAGCAAGGGCAGGTTATGGCCATCCAACGGGCCGAGGTATCGCAGTCCCATTTCCTCAAAAATCACGCTGCTGCCATAGCCGCCGCGCCCGTCAGATTCGGCATCGGTGGCGACATGGGCCAGCGACACCTCGGCGACCGCTCCCTTCAGGGCCACTTCCGCCTTGTGGCCCAACCGGAGGGCCACTTCACCCGCCGGGAACCGCCGCAGCCATTTCTCAAAATCCCGTTGCAACCGGTTGTAGGAAGGATGCGTGATCAGCTTGTTCAGATAGGAGGCGATGGCCCCCACGTTCTTGGCAATGCTCCATTCATTGTCGTTGAGCACGCCGATGAACTTTTTCGTGCAATGAGAAATGTTGTTGAGCCCCTCGTAGGAAATGCCGTTGGTCAGCGCGGCGTCACCGAAAATGGCCACCACGTTTTCCTTGTCGCCCAATCGGTCGCGGGCCACCGCCATGCCCAGCGCAGCGGATAAGGCGGTGCCGGCGTGGCCGGCTCCATAGCAATCGTGCTCGCTCTCCGTCCGCAGTGCAAAACCGTTCAAACCGCCCGTGGTGCGGATGGTGTGAAAACGGTTCTTGCGGCCGGTTAACAGCTTATGGACGTAAGTTTGATGGCTGACATCCCAGATGAATTTATCTTCCGGGGTTGAAAAAACGTAGTGCAGCGCAATGGTCAATTCCACCACGCCCAGGTTGGGTCCCAAATGCCCGCCTGTTTTACTCAGTTTGGTGATGAGTTCACCGCGGATTTCATCGGCCAGTTCCTGCAACTGGGGAATAGTCAGCTTTTTTAAATGGGAAGGATGATCTACCATGTCCACGTATCGGCTCATATCTCCTAAGCCTCAGAAACAAGCTCGGGCAGGCTGGCCGGCTTCACCGCCAGTGTTCCATCCTGGGTTTGTTCTAATTGCTTAATTTTCAATTCTGCTTCAGCCAGCTTGGCCTGGCATGCCTTTGACAAATTCATCCCTTCTTCAAATCGGGCCAGCATTGATTCCAGTGGCAACTCCTCGCTTTCCATCGCTTGCACGATGGTTTCCAAGCGGGTCAATGCCTCTTCATAAGTCATTGCCGCTGGGTTTGCGGGGCCGGAATTCTTGGCTGCCTTCGACATGTTTTCCAATCTATGAGAAAAGCTCCGGCTCGTCCAGCTTGTTTGCCTTGGCAGCCGCAGGAGCATTGCCCGCCAGGTCCTTGACCGCCACGCTGCGGAATTCTCCGCTGGCCAGTTTGGTCCGGATCACCCGGCCAGGCTTGATATCGCTGGTCTCCCTGATTACCTCGCGCGTATGCTCGTCCATGGTGATGGAATACCCGCGCGCCAGCACCTGCAAGGGTGATAGCAATTGCAAGCGGGCTGCCGCGTGATGCAGGCGCATTTGACGGCGGTTCAGGGTTGCTGACGTGCGTTCAGCCAGCCGTTTCCGAAGGGCTAATAATTTCTCGCAGGCCCGCTGCAGCATTCGCGCTGGGTTCAACAGTCCCAAGCGCAGGCGGGCGGCCTGGCAGCGGCTCAGTTGGGCACGCATTCCCTGGCGGGTGGCCTTGCCCAAGGCCGCATTCAGGTCATCCAACCGCTGCCATTTCTCCTGCAAACGGCGGCGGGGATGGGTGCGCCATAGCCGGCCCTGGAGAGCCTCCTGTCTTTCCCGGGCCTGGGCCAGCTTGCGCGTGGCCATTTGCACCAACTGGACTGGGGCTTGCTGCACCCAGGCGCGGCTTGAAAACACCCCTTCAGTCAGGATTTCTGCGGCGGCGCTGGGGGTGGCGGCCCGCAGATCCGCCACAAAATCGCTGATCGTAAAATCAATCTCGTGCCCCACCGCGGAAACCACCGGCAACACGGAATTAAAAATAGCCCGGGCCACGATTTCCTCGTTGAAGGCCCATAAATCTTCCAGGCTCCCCCCCCCCCGGGAAACCAGGATCAAGTCCAGTTTGGGTGGGGCTGCCAATGCCACCGTGGTCCGTTGGGTGGCGTCACTCCAGCGGGAGGCAAGACCGGTTGCCCAATAATTGAGGCCCGCGATGGCGGCGGCAATCTCTCCCGCGGCTTCCGGGCCTTGAACCCGGCAAGGCAGCAGCAGGAACTCCAAGGAGGGATTGCGCCGGCCCGCGACGTGGAGAATGTCACGGATGGCGGCCCCGGTGGAGGAAGTTACCAAGCCAATCCGGGCGGGAAACCGGGGCAAAGGCCTTTTGATTTCTGTGGCAAACAAGCCTTCGGCCAATAATTTTTGCTTCAGCCGTTCAAAAGCCGCCTGCAGCGCCCCTATCCCTTGCAATTCCACCGCCAAAACCCGCAATTGGTATTGGCCGCGCGGCTCGTAAACGGTGAGGCCTCCGTTCAGCACCACTTTCTGGCCATCCTTCAGCAGGTCCCGGTGGGCCATCGCTTCACCCCGGAATAACACGCAACTCAGCTGAGCCCCTGCATCTTTGACGGTGAAATACATATGGCCGGAACTTTGGATCCTCAGGTTGGTGACCTCACCCGTCACCCACACGAGTCCCAATTCCTTCTCCAAAAGCCTGCGCACCGTGACCGTCAATTCAGTCACGGACCAGATTTTCCGTTCGGGTTTGGCCCCCTGGCCGCCAAAATCCCATAAGGTTTTTGCGGGCCTCGCCATTAATTTCCGTCTCCCATGGCCTCCAACATGGAGCCGCAATACCCATTTATCAAGCCCCGCCTTTGAACGCTCCTGCACCTGAAGAACGCGGTCTGCATCACTACCCTGCCCGGCAGCCATGCTCAACGGGCAGGTGGATTCCCTTTTATCCGCCGTGCCTGCCAACTAAAGAATTGTCAGCAAGGTTGATCCCCTAATAGACTTTGTGGAAGATGGTTATTCGCAATCTGATCTTCGACTGGTCGGGAACTCTGGTGGACGATCTGCCGGCAGTCTGGAAAGCTTCCAACTTCGTATTTCAGAAAGCCGGGGTACCCGAACTGACTTTGGATGAATTCCGGGCGGAATTCTGCCTGCCATTTGACCGGTTTTATGACCGTTTTGTTCCGCATGTGCCGCTGCCCGAATTGGAGGTCTGGTTCCACAACCATTTTTTCCAGGTTCAGGACAGCGTGCGGGAACTGCCTCATGCGCGCGAATTCCTCGAATTCTGCCAGTCCAATGGCGCTCGCATGTTCATTTTAAGCACGGTTCGGAAAGACCACTTCAAGCTGCAAGCGGAACAGACTGGCTTCATCCGATACTTTGAAGGCATTTACGTTCAGGTCTTTGATAAAAGAAAGGTCATCCTGGAGTTGCTGGACGCTCACGGATTAAAAACCAGCGAAACCCTCTTTATTGGCGATATGCAGCACGATGTTGAATCAGCCCACCACGGCGGAGTTCATTCCTGTGCGGTGCTGACTGGTTACAATCGCCGCGAACAATTGGAGGCCAGCCAGCCGGATTTAATTCTCCGGCACCTGGCCGAGCTGAAAACCGAGTTGGAGCGCAATCAATTTTTTTGGAATCCCCGAAGCCATGGACAAAATACTCATTTCTGATTTGGCAGCCTCCTTCCGCGTGGGGGTAACGGAACCGGAAAGGTCTTTTCCCCAGCGCCTTTTGGTGAGCGTTGAAATGCGACTTGATTTGACCGCGGCAGCGGAATCTGATGATTTATCGCGCACCATTGATTACCATGCCGTGTCGCAAAAAATCGCTAATTTCGGCGCCAACCGCAGCTGGAAATTGATCGAGAAGCTGGCAGCGGACATCGGCAGCATGATTCTGAGGGAACATCACCCCTTATCCGTTCTGGTAACGGTAAAGAAATTCATCCTGCCCGAAGCCGAATACGTGGCGGTCCAAATCGAAAGGAATTGAACCTATGAATCGTCGTTCGTTTACCAAAACCATTTCCGTCGCGGGAACTGCCGTGGCTTTTGGCAATTTGAATGTAGCCGGAGCCAATGACCGGATTCGGTTGGGCTTTATCGGCTTGGGCAACCGGGGAGATCAGGTATTGGACGCCTTTCTGACACATCCCGACTGCCAGGTGACCGCCCTTTGCGATCTTTATCAACCCTATCTGGATTTTGCCGCCTCCAAAATCGGCGGTTCTCCGCGCCAGTTTAAGGATTATCGGAAGCTCCTGGAAATGAAGGAACTGGATGGCGTGGTAATCGCCACTCCCGATCACTGGCACGCCCTGCAAACGATTGGCGCCTGCCAGGCCGGCAAGGATGTGTATGTGGAAAAGCCACTTTCCTTGTGTGTGGCCGAGGGGCGCAAGATGGTGGAAATTGCGCAGCAATGCAACCGGGTGGTCCAAGTGGGCATTCATCGCCGTTCCATTCCCATCTGCAAGGAAGCCGCCGACCTGGTTCGCAGCGGGATCCTGGGAAAAATCACGGTTGCCCGCGCTTTTCACATCCAAAATGAGTGGCCCAAGGGCATCGGCAACCCACCGGATGGCCATCCCCCTGACGGATTGGATTGGAATGAATGGCTGGGTCCGGCTCCCCAGTCGCCCTACAACAGAAACCACGGCTTTTATCGATTCCGCTGGTTTTATGGTTATTCCGGAGGCCAGGTCACCAATTTTGGGGTCCATTACCTGGATTTTATCCATTGGGCTTTGGGAGTGGAATCGCCGCTGGCCGTTACGGCCATGGGCGGTAAATACGCCATTGCCGATAATCGCGAAATCCCGGACACGCTGGAGGTATTGTGGCAATACCCCAAGGACGTTTTGGTCACCTTTTCCCAATACAACGCCTCAGCGGCGGCCGCGAGCGCACGCCCCGCTGAAATAGAAATCCGGGGTACCCATGGCACTTTTTATTTAAGGGGCAACGGTTATGAAATAGTGCCGGAAACCATAACCCCAAATGAATTCCCCGCGCGAACCCCTGTTGATCGCGCTCATGAGCGCCAATACTCAGTGGGGGCCAAGGCCTTGATTGCACCCCAAAAAGCCTCCGCCGCCAACAGCGCCGATACAGCTCCGCACGCACGGAATTTCCTGGATTGCATCCGATCGCGCCAGAAATGCCACTGCGATATATTGACTGGGCACCGTAGCACCTCCGCCACCTTGATTGCCAATATTGCTCTACAAACCCGGTCCTTCCTGGAATGGGATGCCCAAGCTGAAAAATTCAGCAACCATGCGGCAGCCAATCAAAAACTCTCATATGCTTACCGCCATCCCTACCGCTTATGAACTGTTTGAAAGTGAGAGTCCGTTCAGGGAGGGTTTCCCGAGGGTTTTTACGATGGCCTTGGCTGCGAATTCAATTCCTATAAAAGGGCGTACAATGACATCCACCTCCCCCAAGCCATGGAACTCATGGGCATTCCCCCAATCTTCTTGCTGAACAATCAATACCAAAGGCGTGGCCGCGTGGTGTGGCAACCGCCGCATCCGGCGAGCAAGTTCGAGGGCCGGAATAAACGGCAGGTTTGAATTCATAATCACCAAGTGATACGGATTGCCGCGCAACCAATTATCCGCCAAAGCCGGATTGCCAGTAAATTCAGTTCGGAATCCGCTCCCGTTCAAAGCCGCAAGAATTTCATCCCTTTCCAGGGGGTCATCATCCACCAGTAAAACCTTGGGGGTGGGCCGATTCCCCGGATCCAGGGGGAAATTGGACGCACAGAGCCTGGATAGCAAATCCAATCCTTGCTCCAAGGTGGTGGCACTACTGTTGTTGAAGTATCCCAGTTTTGACTGCAGGGAATGGCAAAAGGCGGCGATAATTCCAGCCAGATTAGCGATGGAGCTTAGAGATACCAGTTCAGCGTTGCTGCGCAGTGCCTGGGCTTTCCAATACAACTCGTAAAGAGCGTTTTGTCGATCACCCATTTCCGTGGCCATGGCCGCTGTTCGAAGCAATTGCGCAAGGTGTTGCATGGTTTTGGAAGCTTCCGTGAAAAACCTGCTTCTGGTGTCGGCCAGTGGATCGCGGGGCTTTGCACCATTTTCCATTCCGCTGGCGAGTATTCCGCCACGGTTTCCGCCGGCGTTGTATTCAAAATTTGCGTTGATGGCAATCGGGGTATTGGCCGGTTTTCCAGAAAGCGTCTTAGTGGGCGCCGGAGTATTTGCACGATAATTTATGGCGGGCACCTTGGTGTTGGAGGAGGGGGGGGACCCGTCCTTGCGGGAATTCGGGGTGAGGTCATCAAACAGATAACATTCAGAGGAGGCGGTTCTCTCATCTGAAACGGCCGGCACATAGTGGATGGGCGGCGGGTTAGGATTCGCCAGCGTTTTCACAATCACTTCCACCAGTTTTTTAGGCGGGCAATCCAACTTGGTCAGGCATTTGTTAGCCCCACTGCGCCAGGCCTCCTCCAATTGGGCCGCCAGCAACACGTTGGAATACACAATCACCTGGAGGGTGGCGGTGGCCGCCCGCATGCGGATTTGCTTCAGCAAATCCATTCCGTTGATCTTGGGAAGCATAAGATCCAGAACCACCAGGTCCGGAATTTGCGTGTCCAAAAGGCTCAACGCCTCCATGCCATCGCGAGCCACCCAAATCTCGAATCCAGCCGCTTTAAAAAAATGAATGCAAAGCGCCTGAAGGGTTTCATCATCCTCAATCAGAAGGATCTTGCTCATGATTTCTTGTGCCGTATTCGACACTAAAGAATGCCTCATTTGCCCATGGTTGTCGAGGAAAACCATCCTCTGGCGCGCGCAGAAAAACCCAAACCACCCTGTCCTCCTTGGGGCCTGGCAGATATTCATCCAACCCAGCCTGGTTCCTCCAGCTGGGCCGGAAGTGATTGCGCCGCAGACTCTTTCGCAATAGGAGAAATGAGCCAGGAACATTTCTTAAACAGATCGGCAAGGGGTGAATGAAGAAGGTCGCGTCCCAACGAATCCAGCCATCACGACTGAGCCCATTGCCGGGATAACGCCAAAACGGGCGGGTTGGCGCCGGACCATCGGCTTGGTTGTGCAGCGCGTTAAGGATGCTAGCAAAAATAACTGTCACATATTGAAGATGGGTGCTATTCTTTTTTCATGACGTGCGATCAGAGTGTTTTGAGAAAGAAATTCCAGGCATTGAAAGGTCATTTTGACGAGGCTCGCTTGCGGATATGGGCTGCGGCCGAAGCTCAAAGTTTAGGACGAGGCGGGATTGGGCAGGTGGCGGCGGTTACCGGATTAAACCGGCGAACCATTCATCGGGGATTGGCGGAACTGGCCGCTGAGAAAGGCCTGTCCCCGCAACGGACCACCGATCGCGTGCGAGTGGCTGGGGGAGGCCGCAAGAAGCTCACCGCCAAGGACGCCAAATTGCTGGAGGACCTGGAGGCGCTGGTGGAACCCCATACGCGCGGGCATCCGCAATCGCCGCTGCGCTGGACCTGCAAAAGCACGACGAAACTGGCCTCCGAACTCAATGCGAGCCAACACCGGGTCAGCCAGCGGACGGTGTGCGACCTTTTGGCCTCGCTGAATTACAGCTTGCAGTCGGTGCGCAAAACGCGTGAAGGCGGGCAGCATCCGGATCGGGACGCGCAATTTACCTGGATCAACCAGCAGGTCACCGAATTTCAAGCTGCCGGACAACCGGTAATCTCCGTGGACACAAAAAAGAAGGAAATCATTGTCGATTTTGCGCAAAAAGGACGCGAGTGGCGGCCTCAAGGAGAGCCGGAAAAGGTCCGGGTTCACGATTTTGAAGACCAGCAGTTGGGCAAAGTGGCTCCCTACGGGGTTTATGACCTGCAAGCCAATCAGGGATGGGTGAGCGTGGGCATTGATCATGACACCGCCGAATTCGCTGCGGCAACGATCGGGCGTTGGTGGCGCGAGATGGGGCAGCCGCTCTACCCTCAAGCCAAGCGACTGCTCATTACCGCCGATGGCGGCGGCAGCAACAGCTACCGCACCCGGCTTTGGAAGTTAGCCTTGCACCGTCTGGCGCTGGAGACACAATTGGAGATCAGCGTGTGTCACTTTCCTCCCGGAACCAGCAAATGGAACAAAATCGAGCACCGGATGTTTTGCCACATCACACAGAACTGGAGGGGACGCCCTCTGATCAGCCGTCAAACAGTCGTCAACCTGATCGGCAGCACCACGACACAAGCAGGATTGAAAATCCAGGCGGCATTGGACACTGGCAAGTATCCTGCCGGGATAAAAGTCACCAGAGAACAGATGGCGTCTGTCCTGCTGAAACCGGCTCAATTTCACGGAGAATGGAACTATACTATTTTGCCTACAGTGTGACAGTTATATTTGCTAGAGTCCTAAGCGTAGCCCAGGATAAATTCCTGCCAGCTCGCCGCGCATCCAACCCGGGGGCTCCCATCAAAGCCGGAATTGGTTTTTGGCCCAGAAGGTGAAGATCTTCATCCCGGCTTCACAGTTTAAGCTGGCTAGCCCGCCGGGGCACTTTAAACTCAATCCATAGCGACCGTGAAATTCAATTGGCCAGCGTGGACGCAATGGACCAGGACTTTCCTAATGGTGGGAAACGTGGCCCAACTTCCCACCCTTTGGTCCAATACCTTGGCTGGGTGGCTTTTGTGCGGGGGGGGGGAATGCGGCCAGTTTCTGCGCCCTGCTGCTCGGGCTTTCCAGCCTTTATTTAGGCGGCATGTTCCTCCGATTTGCCTGGGATCCTCCGCACGCCGGACTGGCTCGCCTGGTCCCCGGATTCTCCCTTAGTGTGATCAATCGGCAAACCCTCGCCTTAAGCTGTTTGGGGTGGTTTTTCCTCGGATCCTTGTTGCTGGTCTTGCTAGGTAGAACCACGGCTGTTTTAGCCATCGTTCTGCTCGCCTTAACCCTGTTGAATGTTTTGCTTCCCGGGCAATTCACCTTGGCACGGATTGCAGCCAGGTTGTGGCGGTTCTTGATCTATTTAACGGCCGGCGCAGCGACCGATTACGGGATTAACGGGACCACCGTATGGAGTTCGCTGGCGATGACGCTTTACGTCCAGGGAGTCCATCTCTATGAACAGCAATCGCCGACCGTCTCCGGGCTGAAGCGTTTTGCCCCCACCTCGTGGCTGGTAATGCCCTTGCTGTTTGCCTGCGTGATAAACGGGAATGGGTATCGCCTCGCTGCTTTTTTTTATGCTCTTCTGCTGGGCCTTTGGATCTATTGGTGCATTCACGATGCATTTGGGAAGCCCCATGCCGAAGTTCAGCTGGCCTGGGCACATCTCACCACCGGCATAGTCCTGGTGGACCTGCTGGCAGTAGCGGCCAGCATCGACCAGGCCTGGGTCTTCTTTTTGTGTTTTTTTGGAGCCCTGGTTTTACAGCGGGCCGCGCCCGTGTTGTTCCGGATCTGATAGCCTATGAATTTATCCATTTTCGACACCTTGAGTGAACCCCAAACCCGTTCATACTTGGAGTTTCTCCTGTGGCATTATCGTGTGGTGGATGCCTTTTGGTTCCTGTATTCGGCCGAAAAATTCGGCCAATCTGAGGCGGAAAAACTAAATGAGCGCGTATGGGGCAAGGCCGCAGGCTTGGCAGCCAGGGATTTATTGCGCCGCTTTGACATCAGGGATAAAGGCCTGAGCGGATTTGTCCAAGCGTTGAAATTCTTTCCCTGGTGTATCCTGGCCGATTACCAGATTCATGAAACCGATGATGAAATCACCCTCTCCGTGCCCGTCTGCCCAGCGCAGGAGGCTCGCTTAAAGCGGGGGTTGGGGGAATACGTGTGCAAGGAGATGCACCGGGCAGAATTCACCCAGTTCTGCCAGGCGGTTGATGATCGCATTGGCGTGGAATGCAAATTCGCTCCTCCCGACCCGCATCCCCGGGAGCTTTATTGCCAATGGCGTTTCTATATGAAACCAGCCCCCAGCACCGTGATGAACCCGCTCGCCCCCAATTCAACCCACTGAGTTGCTCAAGAAAAATCATGACCGCCAGACGCATTGGATTATTTGGGGGCTCGTTTGATCCCGTGCATGCGGGCCACTTGATATTGGCCCAAACGGCATACGAGGAACTGTCGCTGGACCGCCTATATTTCCTTCCGGCGGCGCAATCCCCTTTCAAGCCGGACCGCCAGCCAAGCCCCTCCGCCGCCCGCCTGCGCCTGCTCCGCATGGCTTTGGCGGGCCAGCCCGCTTTTGAAATCGACGATCAGGAAATTCATCGCGGGGGCTTGTCGTTCACCATTGATACCGCGCAGGACTACGGGCGGCGATTCCCCTCGGCCGAATTGTTCTACCTCATTGGCGCCGACCATGTTCAGTTGCTGCCAAAATGGCGGTCTGCCAGCGATCTGGCGCGCTTGCTGACCTTTGTGATTGTGCCCCGCCCGGGCGCAACCCCCACCCCGCTCCCCGCCCCATTTCGCAGTAAATGGTTGCATGGTTTCTCCGTTGGCATATCCTCATCGTTGATTAGGGAGCGCATACGCGGGGGATTATCGATCGATTATTTAGTTCCTCCAGGGGTGGCGGAAGCCATCCGGCTGGACAGTATGTATAGTTAGAAATTAAGTCTGCAACTGCAATATATCAGATATTTGAGTTGCCGAAACCAGTTAAAACCAGAATGGATTCAAGAAAATTGGCACGCTTGTGTCTGGAGTTCGCCGATCAGAAAAAAGCGGAAAATGGCGTGGTCTTGGATGTTCGCAAACTGACCTCGGTGGCGGACTATTTCGTGATTGTCACCGGCACCAGCGAACCCCATTTGCGGGCCATTTCAGACCAAATCACCGATCATCTGCGTTCGGAATTTTCCCTGCGACCCCGGGCCACCGATGGATCTCTCCAGACGTCCTGGGTGGTCATCGACTATGATTCAGTGATCATCCATCTCATGCGCGAAGAGGTTCGCAAGAAATACGACCTGGAAAGCCTTTGGGGTGATGCCCCGAAGGTTCGGCGGCGCAAATCATCCACTGCACCGAGTGCCGTTAAAAAGAAATCCAAGGAACCTAAAGCCTGACCATTGCCCAACCGTAATGGTCATCGTTCCCGCAAAACGAAATTCAGGTATGGGCTGGGGAAGCAGCAGCGCCGTGGGTTTCTGAGCAAGATCAACCGCAGTCCTCGAAACCTCAACTCATCGGGATAAGCGACCCTTTACCAAGACCTTTCCCCCCATTTGAACCGGCAAGCGCGAGCGAGCCAATCGCATAAACAGTGCTAAACCGGGAAGCTTCACCCAAGGTTCCAGAGGCACTGGATAAACTGGAACCGCCGAAGGGATTACACGGGTTTAACTGGCGACCTTGGGAGGCGTGGCATCCGAGGTTTTGAGCATCTCTTCGATGACTTTCTTGAAGTCTTCCAAACCGGTGGCTGGAACTATGATGGCATCCCGCCGTCCATTGACGTCCTCGGTTATCCGCAAAAAGCGACCCCGGGGATTTTCCCTCAGCGTAAAAATAAAGGTCTTACGTTCGATCTGAACCTTTTCAGTCTGCAGAGTTTCCTCGACTATGTTTGGTTTTCCTGAAGGTCCACCGTATTCGCGTGGTCCATATGGTGACGGACGTTCATTTGAAATCATAGTTTCATACCCAGTGTTAAGAGTTGTCGAACGGGACAACTCAGTTCTCGATTAACAATATCTAACTACTTCGCCAGTTTCAAGCTTTTGTCAAATTGGGATTCTCAATCCACAGAATATTTTGTGTGGCTGAAAAACCTGGTTTCCACCGGTGGCCGGTAAAGGCAGTAAGCAAAACCACCCAAGCTGGCCAGCACAGCCAAATTCAGCAACTGGGACAAAGCGTGCCATCTGCGAAAGGAATCCCGCGCTTGGTCGGCCTCTTTTTGCGTCACCTGGCGGACTTGGGCATACATGGTTGCATGCAGGCTGCGCAACCTCGGTTGAACCAACAAACCGCCCACCAGGATCAACAGAAAAGCTCCGCCACCAAGGCCCCAGGCGTATTTTGAAAATGCTTTGCCAAAGGCAAACCATTCAAAAACCATCAACCCAACCGCCAATCCCCCAATAGTATAATGAAAAAAGAAGTATGTTTGAAGTTGGATTTGAGCCACCGATCCCGCCCAAAATTTAGCGGTTGGCGCGGGTGCCCCAAATAATTCCAGCATGGGGGCAGAGAACATCGAAGGCCCGGCAAAAAAGGTGAAAAATACCGTTCCACCAAACCAGACGGCCGCGACGACCAACCCCACGATCCTTATGATCCCTGTCACCCCTTAATACTAACGCTTCCTTTACGGCTTGCCAAGCTCGGTTTTGATGCTCGGTTTTGATGCGGAAGCGCTGATTACATGGCTGATTTACGGTGGAGGCAACCATCAGGATTAGCGGGCGGTTAAGTGCGACCCTGTTTTGAGCCTCTTCGGCCGACATGGAACAATATATCATTCATGGTGGCCTGGGATTGGTTGGCGCATTGACGGATCCAGGGGATGGCAATGGCAGAACGAGCGGTGAATGGCGGCGCACTGGGCTTGGCTGAGCCGGAGATATGCCGACGTGAAAAATCCGATTCCTGCCAACTGGTGGACATGGGTCTGGCAAAACCTGGAATGCAACCATAGATTATGGGCCGGGCATGAGTGGCATCACCATGCCGGTGTCAAACGATGATTAAAAGAAGCGGGAAATGAAAACAGCGGAATTTGATTACCTCCTCCCATCGGAATTAATCGCCCAACAACCAGCGGCGGAGCGGGATCATTCCCGACTGCTGGTGCTCGACCGCCCTACCCGCACGCTGCGGCATCGTCATTTTTTCGACTTGCCCGGGCTGCTCCAACCGGGGGATCTCCTGGTGCTGAATGATTCCAAAGTGATTCCCGCGCGGCTCCGGGGAATCCGCGCGGAGGGAGGCGGCCATTTTGAAATTTTGCTGCTGCGGGAGTGCGGTCCCGGCCAGTGGTGGGCCATGATGCGCCCCGCCCGCCGGATGCGCCCCGGAACCAGTCTGCTGTTCCTGGACCACCGTGCCCAACCGGCCAGCCTCCAGGCCACCGTTCTGGAAAAGAACCAGGAAGGCCATTGCCGGCTCGAGTTCAACGGTGTGGAAGACTTGCGCGCCGCCCTGAACGAATTGGGCGAAATTCCCCTGCCCCCTTACATCCCCCGCCCGTCCCATGCCGACCAGGAGGAAGACCGCCAGCGTTACCAAACCGTTTACGCCGCCACGGAGGGATCGGTGGCCGCCCCCACTGCAGGCTTGCATTTCACGGCCACGCTGCTGGAACTCCTCCGGGCCAAAGGAATCCAACTGGCCCCGGTGACGCTCCATGTGGGCCTGGGCACTTTTGCCCCGATCAAAACCGAAGAGGTGGAACAACATCCCATGCACGAGGAAGTCTTTGAGGTGCCGCCCCAGACCGCCCGCCTGGTCAACCAAGCCCGGGCAGAGGGGCGTCGGGTGGTCGCCGTGGGCACCACCAGCCTGCGGGTGCTGGAATCCGTAGCCCGATTGAACGGCGGGGAAATTGTGCCTGGCGCCAATGCCACCCGGTTGTTCATTTACCCGCCCAGCCAGTTCCTGGCGGCGGACGCGCTCATCACCAACTTCCACCTCCCGCAAACCACCCTGCTCATGCTGGTCTGCGCTTTTGCCGCACCGGGATCGATGGCCGGGCGGGATTGGATCCTCTCCGCCTATCAAAACGCCATCCAGGAGCGGTATCGTTTTTTTAGCTATGGGGACGCCATGTTCGTGTGTTAGATTCGGCCTTATGAACATCCGCATGTTGCGCCTGGCACCGGCCTGGACCGACCTCCTTTACGCTTTAATGTCCTTCGCCTTGCCCGGCTTGGGGCGCGCTTCCGCACCCCCGCCCATTTCGCAGGTCGAAATTCGTGAGCGGGCCTTTTACGTCAATGGCCAACCGTTTTTCCCCCTGATGTCCTGGCTGCAGGACGCCCGGAACTTCAAGGTGGTGAAAGCCGCGGGCATGAACGCCACGGCGGGATACACTGCCGGGACGAATCGCAAAAGCAACCTGGCCGCGTATATGGAGCAGGCGGCGGAAGCGGGCCTTTACGGGGTGATGCCTTTTGACGTCCAACTCAAAGGCCATCCCTTTGTGCTGGGCTATATCCATGGCGACGAGCCTGATTTGGCGCACACGATCAACGACGCGCACGTGGAGGCGGATCCAAGCCTGCGCATCAATCCCCAGAATCCGCTGTGGAAATTAGTGGATGGCGACCCCAGTTCCTGGTCCGTTTTAGACCCTCTGGAAAACGCCAGTTTCACCATTCATTTGCCCAACCCGGTGACAGTGGAAAGCCTGGGCCTGGCCGTCACGATATCGAAGGGGCTGGCGCTTCCCAAAACAGTGGCCTTCCTGGCGGCGGGACGGGAGTTGCTGAAAACCAACCTGGCCCCCAAACCGGGCCTCCAACAATTCCCTTTATCCCAGCCAGCCACCTTCAAGGACTTGACGATCAGGATTCTCGCCATCACGCCGGGTGACCAGGCCTGGGGATCAGTGGGCGAAGTGGCCGGAATCGATGCCGCCGGCAGGAATGTCTTGCTCGCTCCCATCCGCAAAGAACCACAAGCCTGGCCGGAGCAAACCCTGGCGGAATATCGTGCCATCAAAGCCGCCGATTCGAGCCGGCCGGTATTCATGACGCTCACCGGGAATTTCCATCCCTTCTTCAAATATTGGCCGGAGAAAAATTATGCGCTCTATCCCGCCTATATCGCCGCCACCGACGTGGCCGGCTATGATATTTACCCGATCTATGGATGGAACAAACCCGACTGGATTCACCTGGGGCACGAAGCCACCGAAATGCTGGTGAAAATGGCCGTCCACCGGCCCGTCTATGCGTGGATTGAAACGAGCAAGGGCGGCCAGTGGACCGGCCCGCTGGAAGGGCAAAAAGAGGTCACCGGCGAGCATATCAAGGCCGAGGTTTGGATGTGCATTTGCCGCGGAGCCACGGCCATCGGCTATTTCACCCACATCTGGAAACCATCCTATGCCCAATTTGGCGTCCCGGAAGCCAACCGCCTGGCGTTGCGCCAGATCAATGATCAAATTACCCGCCTGGCTCGCGCCATCCTGGGACAGCCTCGAGAAGCGTTGGCTGCCATCCAATCTCCGGATGGCGTGAAATTGGACATGATGACTCGCGAGTGCGACGGCGCGCTTTACCTATTTGCAGTAAACTACGACGAACGCCTGCGGGCTGCCACCGCCACCATCCGAGTGCCGCACCTGGCGGCTGGCAATCCGGTTTCAGTGGTGGATGAGCAGCGGGAAATCACCGCCGATGAAGGCCGCTTTGCCGACCATTTCGCGCCGCTGGCAGTGCACATTTACAGAATCACCCCGCCGCGCCCCGCGGCGCTGTAACGTTGGGCCGTTACGTTGACGGGATCGCCAACCGGTGTTAGCTTGAGCTTCGGTAAGCGAGATGCACAACCTTTGAAATTCTATGAGCAAAGCCCGGATCTTTGGTTTGATAGTGTTGGAAATGGTCCTGCTGGGAACCTCTGCTTCGCTGCGGGCCGCAGACGAAAAACGGGAAAAGGAGGTGACGAATACGATCCAACAATTCAACAAGGCCGACGAGGGCATGGTAAAATTCTTCGACGGCGCGGCAGGTTACGCGGTATTTCCGACCGTTGGCAAAGGCGCAATCGGTGTTGGCGGCGCGCACGGCAAAGGATTGGTTTTTGAGAAGGGCAAGCTCATTGGCGAAACCTCCCTCACCCAAGTGACAGTCGGCTTGCAACTGGGCGGGCAGTCTTACGCGGAGGTGGTTTTTTTTGAAACAGCTGAAGCGTTGGATGCCTTCAAAAAAGGCAAATTTGCCTTGAGCGCACAAGTCAGCGCGGTAGCGGCCGCCTCGGGAGCTTCAGCGAACGCCAAATACCAGTTGGGTGTGGCCGTTTTCACCCTGGCCAAAAGCGGCCTCATGTATGAAGCCAGTGTGGGCGGACAGAAATTCAAGTTCAAAGCCATTCCTTAGCCCGCCCCTGCAATTGGCTCAATCGTGCTGGCTGGTTCTGGTCATGAGATGTTCGCGGCACAACTCTCGTCCGGCTTAAAAAGATTCCGACTTTGCCCGCGGCCCCATTTAGCACACCAGATCAGATAGGCTCCCGGCAAACCAGCCGGCACCGCTTGATACTACGGCAGCTTCACAACGCGATAAAACCGCTGGGGCCTGCTCAATGAACCGGCGTCAATATATTGGTAGGAGGCCGCTGGAAGGGTTAGTTGGATTAGTGCGGTCCACTGCGAACCGGCGTCCCAATCGTTCCGATATTCAAGGCGAATCGCGTCGCTGGCCTGGCCGGAAATGATTACCGTTGCCAACTGGCCGATCATTTGGATTTCCAACCGGGGTTTGCTCCCGATGGGAGAAATTCCCGATGGTTGATAAGCCCCCCACACTTGGAGTGCCTGACCTTCCCCGCGTGTCAATTGCTTGTACCCGGTGCCATCGACATTGATGGACCATAATTCGTTGCTTAGAACAAAAGCAACCCGCCGGCTATCCGGCGACCAGGCAAACCAGCCGTTATTTTCCCCGCGATCAGGGGTATCCGCGATCAAGGGCGCGTTTAATGGCGAAAGGAGCTGCCAGGTGTTAGGATTGGCGAGCCACATCCCGCTTTGACCAATTCTGGAAACCAGGATTTTAGTGTTATCCGGACTGAGCACCGGACATCGCGCGAACGGCAATGCCCCAAAAGGATTTCTAGGTTGTATTCCCGTTCCATCCGGATTCATGGTGAATATTCTGCCTCCATCACGATACATGGCATTGGAGAAAATTACTTCCCCAGTGTCTGAACGAATCCCTTCCACTTCATCAAAATAATTACTCGTCAACAATACCTCGTCGTCCGTGGAGGGATCCAAGTCCATCCGGCTGATCCCGGTCCAGATATTGGCGAACAAAACCTGGTCTTTCCCCGGCACCCAGCGAATAGACCCTGCCGGTTGATCCCGGTAACCCCGTGCATTGGCTATGGGAATGACACTGGGCTGCCCAACCACCCCCAAGTAAAGACCGCCTCGATCCGGATTGCCCAATGGCCCCGCATGGAACACCACCCGCTGGTCATTGAATTGGGGGGAGAAAAAGACAGTGTTGGCAGGCATATTGGCGGGCTCGAGCAGCAGGGTTAGCTCGCCGTTGTCCGGATTGACCCCGTATAACGCCCTGCCATATCCACTGCCGGGATTGGTTTGGAATCCTTTGGTGATGACCCAGTAAAAGTCAACCGGGCCCAAAGACGGCTGAACCGTCAACGTGGCGGGGGAGCTATAGGCCACCCCGTAAAGATTGGTGACGGCCACGGAATAAAGGCCGGCCTGGTTGGTCCCCAGGTTGAGTAAAACGAGCGTGGTGCTGGTTTGGCCTGGCAGCAACACCCCATCCTTAAACCATTGATAACCCAATGGCAACGCGCCTTGGGCGGAAACACTGAAAGTGGCATTTGCCCCTGCCAGAACCGTCTGGCTGATTGGTTGCTGGGTAATTTGTGGCGCGCCGCCCCCGGCGAAGCTCACATACCACAATTGATCTGAATGGTCAGATCCACTTTTTAACCCGCCCAGAACGTAGAAGCCGCAACCGTCACCCACCACCTGTACATTGGAATAACCGCGGAACATCAAGTCCGCCGTTTCCACGGGATACCATTTCTGTTCATCCACCGCATAGAGTTGCATTTTAACGGCGCCATTGATTTCGACGTGATGGACCACGCCCAAGTAGCGGTCAAATACCGCCAAACGGGGAGGCTCCCAGACACTGGAATAGGGAATCGGAATGATGCCGTGGGAAACCCATTGCCCGATGGCAGGCGCATAGGAATACAGCCAATAACGCTGATTGGTGCCATCATGGACAGCCACATAAATTTTGTCGCCCAAGGCCACGGCAGAACTGGCGGGATTGGCTGAGGGAGCGTTGGGCACACCCGGAAAGTCGATTCCTTGTGACCAGGCATTTTTAACCGGATCGTAAATAAACAAATCACGAATCACTCCGCCGCTTTGATCGGTGCCGCCAACGACATATATTTGGCCATCCCAAACCGCCGCTGCATGCGACCACAGTTTCTTGGGCAGGGAGGCACACGGACTCCACGAATCGCTCGCGGGGTCATAGGCCTCCACCAACTCGGTTTCCACGGCGCCACAGGAAATGCTGCCGCTGATGGCATAGACCTTGCCATTCAAAGCTGCAGCCCCACTGAGCATCCGCGGCATGGTCATGCTGGCAGCAATTGTCCACAGGTTCTGGCCGATATCATAGACGTAATGGTCTTTACGATGTCCACAGGTGGAATTTTCACCGCCGAGGACGTGGATTTTGCCATCCAGGATTGCCTCCACGAAACCCCAGCCCGGTTTTGGCATCGGCGCCCGGCTTTCGGCAACCAATTGGGCGGGCAAAGAAACACAGTTCGTGACCGGCGTTACCGTCAGATTCGCCGTTATGCTTTCCACCGATCCGGCACCGTTCGAGACCAGGACCTTATATCCACCGGCGTCAGCCGATTGTACATCGGTCAAGACCAGGATGGCATTGGTCGCCCCCGCCAGAAGGGCGCCATCCTTGCTCCATTGGTAATGCAGCGGCAAACTCCCCATAGCTTCCACCAGGAAGGTGCCCGTGCCACCCGCTGGAACTGTTTGCCCTGCCGGTTGGGTGCTGATCGTTGGCGGGAGATTGCTCGTGACCGTGCCCGCATAATATCCCCACACCAGGGGATTTTCACATTCACCGTGGGTCAATTGGCGTCGATGCGAGCCATCGATATCCACCGCCCATACCTCCTTATTCGCTATATAGGCCAGGCTCCGGCTATCCGCAGACCAGGCCATGGCGCCATCGGTCATCACGGTGGCCTCCGAGACCAGAGGCTGATCCGCCTGGGTGATCAGTTGGCCCGTTTCGGCGTCGATCAACCAGATCCCTTGGTAACCGGTGCGGGACACCGCCAATTTCCGATTGTCCGGACTTAAGGCGGGCGTATCGGCCAGGCTCCCGCCCGTGAACGGATTGATGGCCCGCAGGTCGCTCCCGTCGAGTTTCATAGTCCACACCCGCGCTCCCGGCCGGTATAGAGAATTTTGCAGCACCACTCGCAGCGTGTCGGACCTGATCCCGGCAACCTCGTCAAAATAATTGCTGGTCAATAGCACCTCGTCGTCAGTGTTGGGATCGATATCCATCAAACTGATACCGGTTCCAATATTCCCAAACAAGACCCGGTCCTGTCCCGGCACCCACCGAACTTCACCGGCCGGGCGGTCTTTATAGCCTCGAGCATGGACGATTGGATACACTGCCAGGTCACCCACCATCCCGGTATAAAGGCCGCCCCGATCCGGATAGGCGAGCGGACCGGCATGGAACACCACCCGCTGCCCGCTAAATTGCGGACTGAAGAACACGGTGTCCGGCGGGAGGTTCGTCGGTTCAAACAACAGAGTGGGGCCTCCGGTACCATTCGGAGCCAGGCCATACAGTGCCCGTCCGTAGCTGGTGCCAGGCACAGCTTTTAAACCTTTAGTTATCACCCACAGATAATTATCCACCATCGCGTTTGTTACGGTCAGCATGGCGCCGGCGCTAGTCACGGTGCCGAAGGAGTTCGACACAATCACCAAATACACCCCCGCCTGGGTGGTCACAACATTGGTCATTACCAAGCTGGCGTTGGTGGCGTTCGCCAGGTTGAAGCCGTCCTTGCGCCACTGATAATACAGCGGCGGGGTACCGGTAACCGCCACGCTAAAGACCACATTCGTTCCGACACCCACTTGCTGACTTTGCGGTTGGGTGACAATCCAAGGTGGGAAGTTGGTGGTGATCACGGTGAGCCGGGCAACCAAACTGGTTGCGGAACCCAGGGCATTCGACACCACCACAAAGTAGCCACCGACATCGGCGCTTTGGACGTTTTCCAAAGTCAAAAAGGGCACGTTTCCACCGGCCAGATTGGTTCCGTCTTTTCGCCATTGATAGAACATCGGCAGAGTTCCCGTGGCCGCGACTTCAAAATTCACTTCCGATCCTGCAATTACCGATTGGCTGACAGGCTGCAGGGTGATGGTGGGAGCAAAGTCAGGCACATTGGGGTCGGTTCCCCACCAGTACTCCTGCTGGTTGGTCAGCCCGTCCCCATCGGGATCCAGCGTGGCATCCGCGGGATCGTTCGGGCGAAGATTATGGGCCAATTCCCATGCATCCGGCATGCCATCCCCGTCGATATCGATGATTCGTATCACCGCGAAGGAGACCACATTGTTGGCGGGATTAACGTCCCCGGGGGCCTGGGCCGAACCGGCCACCAACTGGTAAAGTAATTCACCATCCGGTTGGGTGCCGGGAGGCAGATCCAGAGATAATTGCGCCAGATGCCCTGGCTCCAATAGCGGCACCTGGGCAGTGGCCAAGGGCGCGTTGGTTTCACCCTGGCGCCGGATGGCCAACAGCGAATTCGTGGCCGGCGGCGCCCCCAGGTTCTGGATTTGCGCGATCACCCGCACGGCGCCATTGGTCTCCGCCCGCCACGAAACCAAAGAAGCTTGGAGATCCAGGTCGCCGATCCTCAGGGATTGAACATTATTAGCTTCATTGAATTCCGCCACCGCGGAATCCGGGTCCACAACGGCATACAAGGCATGGTTGGTGGCCGGTTCAGGCAGCACCCAGACGGCGGACACCATTGTGTTGGTTCCGCCATCCAGCCAGCCGGCCATGGTGATATTGGTGATGCGGCCCCCGCCATGAGCGGGATCTCCATCGTAGAAACCAACCTTGGGATTGGCAATCCCAAGGTCGCCAAGGTTCCTGATCGTAGCGGTCAGAACAATCGGATCGCCGGGCAGATAATTGACACCGCTGGCCTGAAAATCTCCAGCGTTCAAGGCCAGGTCTTTAATGAGCACCCGCTTGACCACAGCCAGATCGACCCGCCCCGGTTGAGGGACATTGGTGATGGTGACGGAGCCGCCATTTTCGAGCGCCAAGGTCAAATTGGTGCGGATGATTTGCACCTTGTTATAAGCCACGGTCAGGTTGCCGGCCGGATCCCAAACCGGAGCAAAGGAGCATTCCAGAGGTGGATCGCTGAACATCAGCAGGTCCTGGCTCCAAGCACTTGAGGCCGGATCGTAAACGCGGTAGTGCATGTCCGATCCTTCCGCCGTCATCTCCTGCCAGACCACCACCAGGTTGCCGGCCGGGCCCATGGTCACCGCGCAGTCGGTGAAACCCGCCGTGGTGGAATCCGCCCGGACCAGCGCGGCATGAGCCGCGAGATTGGTGCTCAATACCAGGTTGTCTCCTTTTTGCCAAACGAGGAAGACATTGCCACTGGCATCTACGGCCGCCCGGGCGTTGCGATTACCCAGAGCATCGGCGGTAAGCTGCGTGGTCAAGCCCCAGGCGCCCTGGGTCCATTCGCACCCGAACAACTGCTGGCTTGCGCTATTGGTCAGGGCTTCGTCCATATCGCGAGCCCAAACATAGAAAGCGCGATTTCCTGCGCCGGCCAGGGATTGGGATAACCGATAGGGCAAGTCCTCGGCCAAAGTTTGCGCCGCCGACCAAGTCTGTTGGTCCGGATTCCAGCGGGTCCACAGCACCTGGCTGCCTGCGCCGTTAGTGCCCATCAACAAATTTAATGAATTCCGTGTCCAGACCGCCATCACGCTTCCGTCGGCCATGGGTCCGCATAAAAGCGGAGCGTGATCGAGGACATTATTTGTCGTCATCGCCATGGGCTTGGACCACATTTGGCTGATCCGACTCCATTTGGACCAGACGATCTCCATTTCGGCGGCCATGGCCGTCAGGTTCGTTTGATTGAAAGCAGGATCCCCCACCCGTTCCCACACTGCGATCACATCCCCGTTGCCGTCATACGCCACTTGCGGGGAGAACTCAGCCTGGGTGTTGGTCTCGATGGTTCGGGGCACGCTCCAATTGGTTCCATCCCAGCGGGTCCATCGGATATCTGTATATTGAAGGTCATTTGCGGTTCCGTTGTCCGCTACATAAACCAACATTAGTTCTGAGGCTCGATTCGCCAGCGCAGGCTGCGAGTTAGGAAACGAATTTTGCACCAGGATCAACTCCGATTTGGCCGCAGGCAATACCGGGGTTAGCTCCAAAACGCGGGTATTTGACGCTGGTTCGGCCTGCCTGCTTACGCCCTTACCAACCAGACGGAAAAGATCCAAGGCACGCTGGTTTTCCGGAATAAACAAAGGGGCACTTAACGGGGTATCCAAAGCGACAAAACGCTCCGGGCCAAACTGCCTCAATACGCGCTCGAGCGGTCTTACCCGCGGATTGTCCGAACCCATCGCCGGCAACCGCCAAAATTCCCCGGAGCCGACCTTGAACGCCTGAGGACTTTGACCGCCAGGTTGATAACAATAATCAAGGAAAACCGTTTCCACGGGCCCAAATTTCAAAAGCCATACTTCCGCTTCGAATCCCGCATAGACACGAAAACGCAACTCCTTGAATAAATCGCCGGGCACTTGCAGCGTCACACTCGGCTCACCGCCAAGATAAAGGCGAGCCTTGCCATAACTCAAGTTAGGTTCGTAAGACGCCTCCAATCCGATTTTTCCTGCCAATTCGAGTGAATCAAATTCGAACTGGGGATCGACCGCAAAAGTCAGGTCTCCTTCAATTCCAGGAATAGCCCAGATGATAACAGAAGTATTCCTGGTTAATCGATCCAGTAGCGGCACCGAGGATAAAGCGGTGCTCAAACCCGGACCTATTATGTCGAAAAGGCCATAGCGCGCCAGTTCGAATTTGGCCTCGATTTCTCCGTGCCCAAAAACCTTCTCAAACTGAATACCTCTGGAGAAAGTCGCGGTGCCACCAGCGCCTCCTTGGATTTTCCCTGAGATTTCCTTGTTGCCGGCGTACAACTTCAATTTGGGATACCGAATCAAGCCCGGGGTCAAAGGACGGCGGCCACGTTTGCCTTGTGTGCCCTCGGCACCCGCACCAATAGCCAATTCCCATTCGCCGTCTTGAACGGTGTAATCGAAACTCAGATTGGCCGCCACCTCGACTCCGAATTTGCCGAGCACCGGCAAATTGACCACACTTTTGATCGGTCGTTCCGGAAAACTCCCATCCGCACCAATTTGGCCGGTGAGATAAGCGGTAAAGGGATAGTAGCCAGCCAGCCATTCCAAAGGTGCAGGTAGAGGGATAAGCCCAACATCGTAATCAAATGGATCCGATCGAACGCCATTCTCACCGATTGCAACTGCGCGCAGCACATTTTCCCCGGGCCGTAAAGAGGGGGTGAAAATTTTGGTTGTTTCAATACTGACTACAGCTTCGTCATTGGTTGTGGGCACCGTTGCCAACCATCCCTTTTTATTGGAGAACTCTACCGCCGCCGGTTTTTGCCCGTTCCACTTAATCTGGGAATTGTATTCATTGATTATCGATACACCCGCAAGGAACAACCCATTGTACTTGGCTTCGATGCCTTTGACTCTCGGCTTGGTTCCGAGCGAACCTGGATCCAATTTTATATTTCCAACGGACCATGTTTTGGCGCCCGGAGTTGGCGTGACATCCAGAAACTCACTTTCGTATCCTGCCAGGGATGCCGCCAGTTGATTCCCCCGGTTCAGCGCGACATTTGAAAACGTAAACACCCCGGACAAGGACGGGTGTACCGCTTGGCCGGCCAAGGTCAAGGTGGCGTCAGGCAGCGGCCTGCCAGTCGCCGCATCGTACAAGTTCCCGTAAACAAGCAATCCCCCGGTTAAACCGCGTAGATCCAGAACAAAAGGAGCATCCAATTCCGCGTTGCCGGTCACGTTTCCATAGGTCACCTTCAGTGAAACTTTAAAATTGTTGTTGAAGGTGTCCGCGGGAAGCGTTTGGCCGGCATCCCACCGGAGGATGCCATTGGCACGTTCGCGAAAGTCGAGCGCTCCGCTGGCGGGCAGGATGTTATAGGTGCTGCCACCCGTATCCGAGCAACGCACTTCAAAAGTCCCCTGGCTGCGGGCTGGCTCGTCCATGGTAAAACGGATTTCAACCTGCGAACTGCCTGGTTTCTGGGCCGCGCTGGCAATGCTCACGGCCAGAGGTTTAATCAAGGAAAGGCCCAGGACGTAACTGCTGCCTTCGGGTTTGTCGGCCACCGCAACATGGCTCAGGCCACCCAGTTCAATCCCGCCTTGATAAACACGAAAACGGTAATATTCCCGATCCACACCCAAAGTGGTCGGCCACGCCATAAAACGAGCGGTTCCGTCCGCTCCGGTCCCGGCACTAGCCCGCCACCTCCACGCACCTGTGACGCCGTTATGGCTCTCCAGGTCGACGGTCAAGCCAGCAATGGGGGTACTCCCATCGTTAAACACCACCGTGACCGTCAAGGGGCGCTTGGCGAAGGTGCGCAAGCTGGCGAAAGTATTCGCGGATTGATGACTGACGGGAGAATTCCCGGCCAAAATATCCCAGCAATAAACCTCCGCCCGCAAATCCCCAAAGAGTATATCGCGAAACAGGACTGGATTGCTGGAGGACGTTTGCTGCCGTTTCAATTCCTGCCCGGCAGAATCGAAAATTAAAATGGCATTCATTTCGGCATAGGGAAGGCTGAGCCCGTCCGGTCCCATCACGGCCAGGTTGATATTGCCAAAAGGTCTGGTCTTGGTGGTGTTAATGACATAACTGCTTCCGGAAGGATCGTCCTTGACAGTAACGGGCTCCTGCGCGCCAATGCCAATACCCCCAAGAATCACCGCCAACCGATAATTCTCATTCGGCAGCGTGGTGGGCCATGCCGAAATCACCGCCTGGCCGCTGGCGGTGGTGGTCGCGGTGGCGCGCGCAGTCCACGCCCCCGTCTGTCCGTTCCGGCTGTCCAGTTGGACCGTCGCTCCCGATATGGGTGTAAGCCCATCGTTGTAGGTTACAGTGACATTCAAGGGGCGCTTGGTCCTGGCCTGGAGCGTAACTGGCGTCGTGGCGGCGTTGTGGGTGAAATTGGCGATGCCCCCGGCATACATGTCCCAGCAATAAGCCTCCACCTGGTAGGTGCCGTAGATGATTCCGGCAAAACTTACCGGATTGGCCGTTACCGGCTCCACCTTCTTCACCAACGCGCCCGTGGTATTGGTATAGAGCACCGCCGCGTTGAGTTCGGAAACCGGCACATTCGCCCCCGTCGAGCTTTTCACCGTTACCTGGATGGTGCCCGTAGGAATCGCGAGATTCAGCCGCACGGTATAACTGCTGCCCGAAGCCGTGTCGGCCAAGGTCACCGGGTCCACGATGGTGTTGACACTGCCACTGAGCACTTGAACGCGATACCGCTCCCCAGCCAGCGTGGTGGGCCAGGCCGAAATCACCGCCTGGCCACTGGCGGCCGTGGTCGCGGTGGCCCGCGCAGTCCACGCCCCCGTCTGTCCATTGCGGCCGTCCAGTTTGACCGTCGCCCCCGATACGGGTGTAACCCCATCGTTGTAGGTTACGGTGACATTCAACGGACGCTTGGTTTTGGCTTGGAGGGTGACCGGCGTCGTGGCGGCATTGTGCGTGAAAATGGCGGTAACCCCGGCATACATGTCCCAGCAATATGCCTCGGCCTTATACGTGCCATACGTGATGCTGGTAAAACTCACGGGATTGCCGGTCACCGGCTCCACCTTCTTCACCAACGCGCCGGTAACATTGGTGTAAAGCACCGCCGCGTTGAGTTCGGAAACAGGCACATTTGCCCCCGTCGAACTTTTCACCGTTAACTGGATAACGCCAGTGGGAATCGCCAAATTCAGCTTTACAGTGTAGGTGCTGCCCGATGTTGAGTCGGCCAACGTCACCGGATCTACCACCGAACTGACACTGCCGCTGGTGGCTTGGATACGATAGCGTTCTCCCGTCAGCGTGGTGGGCCAAGCCGAGATGGTTGCCAGGCCGGTGGCTGCGGTGGTGGTCGTGGTCCGCGTTGTCCACACCCCCGTCTGCCCGTTCCGGCTGTCCAATCGGACGGTGGCTCCTGAGATTGGAGTAACCCCGTCGTTGTAGGTTACCGTGACATTCAACGGACGCTTGGTTTTGGCTTGGAGCGTAACTGGCGTCGTGGCGGCATTGTGCGTGAAATTGGCGGTAACCCCGGCATACATGTCCCAGCAATATGCCTCGGCCTTATACGTGCCATACGTGATGCTGGTAAAACTCACGGGATTGCCGGTCACCGGTTCCACTTTCTTCACCAGCGCGCCGGTAACATTGGTGTAAAGCACCGCCGCGTTGAGTTCAGAAACAGGCACATTCGCCCCCGTCGAGCTTTTCACCGTTACCTGGACGGTGCCCGTGGCACCCAGGCCATGAAAGGCGGATGCACCCACCAACGCGAATCCAACAAGTATTGCGCCAGTTTTCATACATTTCCTTATATAAAGGACTATTTATATACTTTTAATCAATAAGGCTATTGGCAGCATTATTTACTGTATTACATATTACATTCTTATTATTTCTACATTGAGTCCATATTTCATGGTCTCTGCATTTTGAAATAAACCACTCTAAGGCCAATGAACCGTCACCCCGTACTGGTTCCGCAGGGTGGGGATTTGGGTTCCGATCGCGATTGAACTTAGCGGATTCCCGGAAATGAATACCTGGTCGCCGGATCCCAAACCGCCATTTGCGGCATTGGTCACCAGGGGGGCCAAATCAACAATGGCGTTCCGCGCCACATCGAGTATTTGCAGGTTTTTCAAATTAACCAGGGGATTTAAGTTGGTGATGGCGTTGTCACTCAAAGCCAAATTGGATAGCTGGGCCAAACCTTGAAGCGGCCCCACATCAGTAATGCGGTTACGGCCCAACCACGCCTTGGCAAGTTTGAGGCAATTGCTTAAGGAGCTTAAATCCGCGATTTCGTTATCGTTGATTTCCAAGTCAGTCAAGTTCGGCAGGTTGCCCAATGCACTGATATCCGCAATCAAGTTGCCGGGCAGGTGGAGGCTCTCCATCCGGGACATATGCTGGAGTGCGTTCACCTCGCGGATTGCATTGCGGCCAAACCACAGCCTGGTGAGGCTCGTCAGCCCTTGGAGCGGGCTAATATCCGTGATGGGATTG
>CAIMWS010000547.1 GCA_903845125.1 uncultured Verrucomicrobiota bacterium | reverse complement strand
GGGCAGCAAAGTGAGAGTATTAACCGACACTGGTGAACTGGCCACAGCTGAAGCCAAAACCTGATGGTAAAAAAATAGCTGGGCCCAAAAACAAGATGGCTTATCCCGCTGGGGCAATTGATCAGCCCAGGTGAATTGAAGAGCATTGGTAGCCACCTCCACTTTATTGGCGAGCGATAGCTGCCGGATGTTTTCAGCCAAACGGGCACGGGTTTGGATAAAATCCAGCAACACAAAAGGCTGATTCAGCTTTTCACGCCACTGGGTTTCCAACTCGATTCGCCCGCGAATTTTATCCGCAGCCTTTTGCATGGAAACAACGGATTTGGACGCTAAAGCGTGGCTGTCGGTGACCGTGGCCAGATCGATTCCAAGCTGGGTGCGGTATTTGAGGTTCAGATTAACCACCCGTTCCCAGATGGCCGCCATTTCTGAATCCATGGAAGTCAATCGCTTGGTTAATCGGCGGTAGCCCAGGAAATGATAGAATCCAAGCACCACGCTGGCGATGAGGATCACCATTTGCAATTGAAAAACTAATCGGGGACGTATCATAGCTTTCAGGCGCCGGAAATTTAGGGGGATGGGGACTCCAAATGGTTCGATTTGCCGCTAGAATGCTGTGGGAAATCCGGTGGGCTGAGCTCCAAGTGAAGTGAATGATAGCGGTCCAAGGGCAATTGCTTCGGATCAAAGAAATTGGTGCTGCGCTTGCTTTCGGGGACGGTGTCAACGTTTTGAAACAACGGTTCTTTTTCGAGCAGGGCCCGCAAGTCGTGAAGCACCTGGAGTTTATCCCCGCGTTTGTCGGCAATCATCATTTCGGCCACAAAACCGGCTTGGCCAATGGGGTTGGAAGACCCGCTTGAATCGGGACTAAAAGTGCCGGGAGCGGCGGGAATGGCTGCTGGATTATTGGTCGCGAAATAACGCTCCTGATCGGCCAGCAAAACCAGCCAGACATCATTGCTGCGGCGCAGTGTTTGCATGATTTGAATGGCTTTTAAGGAGTCAGTCACCTCCTTTTGGCGGTGGAGCAGAGGGAAGACTTTTTGGTATTCATGCTCGCGCCGCTTATATAACTCCTCTATTTCCAAGGTTTGTGCCAAGACCAGCCTGGCTTCTTTGACGAGGTTTTTCTTGGAACGGGACAGGGTGAATTTATACATGGAGCTGACCAGCATGACCAAAAAAATGAGGCTAAGCAGTCCCAAGGCCACCCAATTGGCCAGCATCAGCTGTTGCTGCTGTTTTTTGGCAGCAGCCAGTGATTTGGGAAGCAAGGAGGGAACTTGGGTCTTGGGGGCGAATATGCGCCGCACGATACCATGGCAGGCAGCGAAACGCTCGATCGGTATCCGGGAATCATCAAGTCCGGATTTAGGCCACTGCTCATATCCGAATCGTGAAGACTGCTTCAAAAAACTAAGTAGACCCGGTTGTTCTGATCCCCCGCCGCACAGGACGAAGCGAAAGGTTTGCCCCCGGCTCTTCAGCTCCGGATTTTCATCCGCCCAATCTTGCACGGTTTTTTCCAAATCTTTCCTCCAGATTTCTACAATCGAAGCGAGAGCGGGCAAGAATCCAGGCCCCCAGAAAAGGTTTTGGGAGCGTTTTAAGGCCTCGGCCTCCTCGAAAGGAACGTGCTTTAACGTGGCGATCGTGTTGGTGAATGACTCGCTGCCAATAGGAAGCGTGGTGGCGAAGGCGCATTGCCCATCAATCAAAACCACCACCACCGTAGTGGTCGCTCCAAAATCCACCAACACCACCCGGCCCGGGTTGGTGGATACCAAGGCCATGTAGGACGAAATGAGTGCGCTGGCGGCATTGGAGACCTCGCAAATGAACCCCTGCTGTTCCTCAGGATTAAAACGTTCGATTTGCCGCAATATTTCCAGCTCCCTGGAAATGGTGATCCAAAAAGGATTGGCATATTTGCCAAAAGGCCGCAAGCGGACATAATCATAAACCACCGAACCTCCCCCCAAGCCCACCAGGTTCACAGTTTGGTTTTCCACCACGGTCTGGATTTCTCCTTCCTTCACCCATGGCAGATCGATCACCTGGGATAGTGTTACCAACTGGGGAAGCACCAACGCGAGGGGCGGATCGCCCCATTGAGCAACCAACTCTCGCAAGTGCCGGTTTACCTCCTCGGCCGAAAGCAATCCTTCCGCCTGCAGATCAATAATCTTTTGCTGAACCACATGGGTGCGGCCCAGGAATTTTTCCGCAAAAAACAACTTTATGTGGCTGCTGCCCAAATCCACCGCCAGGATTTGCCGGGTGAGGTGCGACCGAATATATGGAAGGACCGGTATGCGCACAGAGGTACTATTCTGTATCGGGCACAACGAATTCCCCTTTGTTATTCACGATGTTCGCGGTCACAAAAATGAGCAGGTAACGGGGCTGATCCAGTTCCATGCGGCGGCGGAAAGCGGCGCCGATGATGGGGATACGCCCCAAAACCGGGACCGCCTCCACATAGGTTTTTTGTTCCCGCTGGACCACTCCGCCCATGATGACGGTTTGGCCGGAGCGAACAATGGAGCGAGTCGATATTTCCTGGGTGCGCAGTTCCGGGAGTTTGATGTCGAAGCTGCTGGCCAACCGGCCTTGATCATCACGATCGGTAATGGTGGCAAAAGTCTTAAGGACAACGTCCTGGTTTACGCGGGGATGCAAAGCCAGCATGATGCTTTTACCATCGCCCCCAATACTGGCCAGCACATCCAATTCCACCCCAGCATTGATCTTGGTTGGTTTGCCATCCGGGACGAGGCTGGACGTGGACCGCCGTTCCAGGATGGTCTGGGTGACCGTGTATTGCTGGTAGTAATATTGGATTTTGCCATCGTTGATTGTCGCCGGCAGATTATTCATCAAGGTGACGCGCGGGGCGCTCAAGGTTTCACTTTCCCCGGATTGATCAATGGCGGTCAACGTGGCGCTCAGATCATCCCGCCCCAGAACCCCAGTCCAAGTTTCCTGCAAGCCCAACCCAACCCCTCCCTGGCTCAGACCGGTGTAGTCCGTAGGCGAGCGGGTGGTCACCGTGCCGCGGCCGGTCTCCCAAGCCACCCCCAGGTTCAGAAAGGTGGACTCCGTGACCGTGATAAACCGGGCTTCAATGAGCACTTGCTGGATGGGGCGATCCATGTTCTCCACAATCTGCTCAAGCTCGTCCAACTGCTCCGGGGTTCCCTGTGCCACGATTAAATTTTGGCCGAAGTCCAAAACATACTTTGAGCCCCGGAAAAAAGTTTTGATGGCCGTCAGGATGCCGGGTTCCTTGGGGGCACCGTCGGCCACGAAATTGGAGAATCCAATGGTCTCCACCTTGTTGGTGACGTTGTTGACTATGGTCTGAACGTTGGTGCGGCCTTCCGCGCTGAACTGGGCCGGCAGGATCAGGCCCTTTCGCAGCCTTAAAAAGCGGGTTTCCTGCATCATCTTGTTGGTGGCCTTGGCATCGACTATCCAGATGAGGTCGTCTCCGACCTGAAATTGCAGGTTCATATTGCGGGCAACATAGGCGAGGAATTCCCGTAATTTTACCTGCTCCAAATTGGCCGTGAGCTTTTGCTGAAAAGCGGCAATGCCCTTATCCGCGATGAAATTGATTCCTTCGGCATCGCCTATCTTGAAAATCAAATCCTGCAAGGTCACGTTGTTCAGGTGGATGCCTACTTCTTTGTCCAGCAGCGCCGCCATGTGCCCTTGCACAGTTTTAAAATCCTCCAGGCTGCCTTTGGCTTGGATGGTCTTGCCGAAGGTGTCTGGAACATAGGGCATGGCTTTCAGTTGGTCCACTGCATCCCGCAAATCGCTGCGCGGCAGCAGTCCCGGAAATTTCTGATCAGACAACGTGCTGGCGATAGTGGGATTGAAGCGGCGGTCTCGCGACATCACCTCCCGGATTTGATTATCGAGTTCCAATTCGCGGCGTTTGGGACCCTCGGTGGCGACCCATTTCTGGACACGCTCTACCGCGGGATCCGCAGGGTCAGCCGCATACAAAGCTGCCGCGCGGGCTTCCGCTTCCTGCCATTGGTTGCGCCGGGCCAGTTCCAGAATCTGGTTGATTTCCTCGTCATGGGCTTTGGACATGCGGGCACGCGGTTTTGCGGGAGGAGGTGGTTTGGCGGCTTTGGGTTTCCTGGCTTTCTTGGCTTTGCCAGAATCCCAGACCGACGTGTCTTTGCGGCTGACCGCCGGTTTCTTGGCCTGCTCTGTTTTAACCACTTCCGTGCGTTCGCAGGCGGCCAGGCTTAACAGCAGCGCCACACCCACCAAGAGTTGGAGCCAGATCGGGACTTTAATCATGAGCCAGGCTTGTGATTTACCGCCGAATTTG
>CAIMWS010000546.1 GCA_903845125.1 uncultured Verrucomicrobiota bacterium | reverse complement strand
CCAACGCGTTCAGCCTGAACGCCGACCAGTTCGACCTGGAAGTGCCTTCGGTGTTCAAGGCCCACGCTGCGACCCTGACCATCGGCTATGATCCGGCCGGACCGGAATCGCAGACCCTGGTTGCGCTGGCCAGCCTGCAACTGTCGATCCTGCCGTTGAGCACGACCGCCACCGTGCAGCAACTGGTGGTTCGGAAGAACGGCTTTTCGCTGGCCAGTGCCGCGGTAGACCTGCCCGATATAAAAATTGGCTCATTTCTCAGTGTCAGCAGCCCCAAACTCAGCTTTAATAATGTCGGGTATGCTGTTGGTGGGAATTTAACCGGCACCTTGGGCTTGCAAGCCAGGCAAGCAGCACTTTTCCCGGGCCAAACCTCCGTTAATGTGAGCATTACGGATGGCCCCGATGCCGGCGATCTGGCTTTAATCGGCAGTTTTGACTTAGCCACAAGCGCATTTTTACTGGGTATCGATCAATTCACCCTGGCTGTTAGCCAGGCGCTGAAACTTTCGGCAACCGGTGCCACGGTCTCCTTCAATCCAAACAAGAACGAAGCGCAGACAATTCTCACCTTGAATTCAGCTACCCTGAATTCACCTCAATTTGAACAGTTGGGAAGTGTGAACGTAAGCGGCTTGACGATACGGACGGACGGATTCAGTTTCGATGGCATTCAATGGAGCCAGAAAGCAGGCCAGACGGTGCGGTTGGGTTCCATTTTTGAATTCAGCGGCCTGGCCATCGCGGTTAAGAACTTTTCCTTTACCTTTGGCCAGTCGAGTTTTTTGAATGGTCAGATCACAGTGCAGGCCGCCTCCGCCAGGTTATTTCCGGACAACACCACTTTTTCCGCCACCGTGACTGCGTTTTCAGGCGGATTTGATTTCACCAGCAACCCACCAGGCACTCTCGCCTTATCAGCGGGGAGTTTTGAATTTCAATTTGGCCAAATGTTGTCGCTGAACGCCAGGAATCTGAATTTCGCTCCCAACAGCGATGTGATGGCTTCCATTGCCTCGATCAGCGTTAGCCTGCCCGGACTGAAAGCCACTGGCACGGTCAACGGCTTGCAGATCGCCAAAAATGGCGAGGTGAGTGTGGTTTCCGCAGCGATCAACACTCAAGGACTGGCCCAGTCGTTGGGCTTGGGCAATTTCCTGCCGTTCGATTTGACCGATGCCCGCATTAATTTCCTGGGAGACCTAAACCACAATGGGCTGCGCGATCCGGGGGAAACCTTTCGGCTGAACGATTTCGACCTCACTGTGGGGGGCCATTTCAATTTTACCCTCCTCAAGAATCTGCCGTTCACGCCCATCATCCGTATCGGCGCCAGCGGCAGCCAGACCAGCCTGAGCAGCGCCAATGACACCTTCAGTTTCACCTTGAGATCGGTGAATGGGGAATTGCGCCCATGGAATCTAGGCCCCATCGAAATCGGGTTTGCCGATCTGAAAATCGGGCAGACGGTCACTTTGGCCGGTTCGATCAAACTGGGCGGCTATCAAAATGGGGTTTGGGCAAGCACCTTCGGCGGATCCATCTCTATTTCCGCCACCAACCAGATGAAGGACATCACTGGCAGCGCTGCGGTGACTATTCAGGGGACTTTCGATGCCGCCTCCCGCACCATCGATATCTCGGCGTCCCTGACCATCGGCTTCAAGCTCAAAGAGATGCTGGAGGTTACCAACGCCCAGCTGAACTTCGCCATGGTATTAAAGGCCGATGCCAATTACTCCTACCGGCTCGACAAACTGCAGCTCGGTTCGGCCTCGGTGGGATCGGTGAAGGTGGTTTTTGGCTCTTTGCTTACCCTTGAAGCCACCCAAGCCAGCTTCAATTTCAACCCATCTTCCGGGCAGGATATCGCCCAGTTCGGCTCCCTCACCGCCACCCTGACCAGCCTCGGCATCGGTGGAACCGCGAAAAACCTGGCGATCGGCGCCGATGGTTCCTTGAAGGTCTTGGGAGGGGCGAAACAACCGGAAGTCACCCTGAGTTTATCCGATTCAGGAAAATTGAAATGGCCATCCTGGCTGCCTATCAAAATATCCCAGCTATCCATCGCTTGGAAGGATTTCAATGCGGACAATTTGGATTTCACACTGAGCCTTTCGGCCAGCGTCACCGGTCTGCAGAATCTGCCGGTGCAAGTTTCCGGGGGGATTGAAGGGGTGAAAATCGATATCGGTTTGCTCAAGGCCGGCCAATTTCCCATCACTGAAATCGGCAGCTTTTCGGTCAGTATCAAAGGCAACCTGTTTGGCGGGACTGTCGAAGGGGCTATCATCCTGGGCATTGTGAAAGTGGATGCCTCGGGCAAACAAATTGCCGCGACCGATCAAACCACTCCCGTCAGCCGCCGGATATTTTTCGGAGCTATCCAGGCTGGCCTGTCTTTTGCTGGCTTGTCAGGCTTCCAAATCCGGATCGGCCTGTCTGAATTGGGCCCGCTTCAAATCTATGTGGGGGTGAATGTCCCGGTCTTGCTCGAACCGATCAGCGGCTTGACCATCGGTAATTTACATGCCGGTGTGACCTTCAACTCCAGCCTGCCCAGCATCTCCGATCCCTTGGATTTGCGCAAAGGGGACTTCAAACCTGCCGCCGAAATGACCCTTGAAGAATGGCGCGTTGTTTTGGAAAAAGCAGTGGTCAGTCAGGCCCAGGGTGGAGCCGGTTGGAATGTCTTCAGCCAGACCATGAGAATTGAGGGCGGCGCCTCACTTTATTCCGCCTACACCTCCTCCGCCAGTTTCCGTGCCGACATCGATATAATCATCAGCACGGACGGCAAGTTCCTCATTAATGCCAAAGCAGTTTTTGCCAATTCGGTGAATCTCAATATGAAGCTTTACGCCGACCTGACCAAGGTCGCGCAGGGTAATGCAACCATCCTTTTCCTGGCAGATTTGCCAGGCGATTCCCCCAAGCTGACCTTCCGGGGCGGGATCACCTTCCTTTATCAACGGTTGGATGGTAAGCCGGTGGATGCCACGCATCCCGCCGACGTATTCCGCATCAAGATCAATGGCGCGGTGGATCTTAATTTGGTGGCCGCAGTGCAGGCCACTTTGCAGGGTTCGGTGGAAATGGTTTTCTCCAGCGGGGCCATAGACCTCGATATCCAGGCGTCACTGAAGGTGAGTTTTCTGGGTGACCTGATCGGGGCCGCCGGGAAATTCCATATCAATACCTCCCCTGGGCAATTTGAGCTTTATGGCGGGCTGGTGCTGGTGCCCAACTTTGGTTTCCTCGAAAAAGTGGGGTTGGTAGTGACCGGATCGGCAGTGCTGCGCATAAATACCACCTCACGCCTGATCAATTTGAGTCTGAACGTCCCCGGCACCGGCAACATTAACATGGATCTGCCGGCCGGTTCTTTCAGCGTGCTGGTCCAAGGCATGCTGAAATTCAAACAGGGAGGGACTGATTGGTTCCTGATGTCCGGCAAATTTGCATTGGAAATCACCGGAACTGGGTTGGATGTTTATGTCGATGCGAAGGTGATGATTGGGCCATCGGCCAAGCCCTTCCTTTCCCTATCCGGTTTGGGTTTCCTGCAGATCAAGGCGGATGGGATTGCCGCGAAGATCATGCTTTCGCTGGATACCAACCTGCCTCCGGAAATGGGCCTGATCTTAAATGGCCAATTCCTGCTTCTGCTTAACACCACCAGCAAGGATGTTTCCTACACGATTCCCAACGGTTTTGATGCAGTGGAAGGTTCGCGCACCGTTTCCCTGCCGGGTTCCCCGCCTGGGAGTTCCCAGGCAGCTCCTTACTTGGCCATCCATGTCACAGGGCAGCTCAATATTTTGAATTCCTTTGTGCTGGAAGGCAGCTTCAATCTGCTGGCTTCGCCTGCCGTGATCAAGGTGGAGGCTAAGGCGACCATGGACTTGACCGTGCAAACCACCAAAATCCTTTCCTTCAATATCGCCGGTGGATTCCAAATCGATGCTGCCGGGGTGGCCCTGGCCTTGGAGTTATCCCTGCAAGCGGGGGTTCCCTCCAAGCTCGGCTTCTCCTTTGATGCGCGCTTCTGGCTGCGGGTCAATACCCGGAATCAAGTGGTCAATCTGGCGGGCATCAACCTCCCGGCGGGACCCTATGCCGCTGTCTTCGCTTCCGGCTCGCTGTCCGTTGGTGGTTTCGCCTTGTCCGGCACCTTCTTCCTCTCCTTCGCTTCCGATCATTTTGACGTAAGCCTCAGCGTCAATCTCAGTGTGTTCGGCGCTTCGCTTGGTCTGGAAGGAGCCTTTGGCATTTACTCCGATGGCCTGGCGCTCAAACTCGCCTTGAAGGCCGATTTGATCCAGACCTCGTTTATGACCTTGAAGGGTTCCTTTGGATTGGAAATAAACACCTCCAACCGCACGCTGCTGGGGGTGGCCCGGAATACTTGCCGCGTCTATGTCAGCAACGCTAATGTCACCATCCTTGGCTTCACGCTATCCGGGTCCCTTTCCATAGGCGTGCGCAATGGATTATTCGAAATCAATATTCCGGTCGCTGATCCGCTCCGGATCAACCTGTTCGGCTTGGCTGAGTTTCGCTTCGCTGGTTACATCCGCTCCGACGGCCAATTCCTGATCAACGCCTCGGCATGGATCAGCATCGGAATCCCAAGTGTTCTCCAGGTTGGAGCCAACTTGTATGTGGAGATAAAAAACAGCGGTTTTTGGGGCAGCCTCGACGGATCCTTAACCTTGTTCAACCAAAACGTGGCGCACATCAGCGGTTCCCTCACCGCCACCGATGGAACCTTCGCCTTGACGGTCAATGCCAGCTTCAGCCTTTTCGGCTTCATTTCTGTCAACGGCAGTTTCTCCTTGAAACGCTACGCCAGCGGCTTGGTGGAAACCTCGTTCTCCGGCACCGCCAGCATCTGGGGTTTCTTCAATGCCATCGTGAATGGGAACATCCGTTCCGATGGCGTATGGAGGGTCTACGGGCATGCCTATGCGGGCATCAATTTGTGGGTGGTTGGCGCCAGCATCAGCCTCGATTTCGATATTGGACATGACCGATGGTCGTTCGCCATAGCCGGCAGTGCCTGGGCCAATATCCTGCTCGCAGCGGCTGAAGGATGGTTCTCTGCCTCAGTGGATTCCAGCGGCCGGGCTGATGTCACCGTGGGTGCCACCTTCCGGTTTCTTTGGTGGTCCTGGGCGGGATCGTTCACCATACATATCGATTTCCAAGGCGGCGGCCGGATCTGGCTTAGCGATATCGCCGGGGCAACTGTCTTTCTGGACCTGAACAATAACGAACAGCTTGATGCGGATGAAGTCTTCACTGTCGCCGATGAGAATGGATATTATTCCTTCGCCGAGCCTCTCCCCATGGTGGATGCTGGTTCCCGCCCGTTGACGCCTTTTGAGCGCCTGGATCGTAATCGTAACGGCATCCTGGATGCTGAAGATGGCCGCTTCCTGCTGATCCGGGGAGTATCCTCCGACAACCATGAACCTTATGTCGAAGCACTTGATTTGCCCGAAGGAGTCCTTTCGGGATCGACGAACCTCCCGGGCCGCACGGTATTCTTCGATGTTAATAACAATCGTCTGCCAGACGAAGGTGAACTGCTCACCACGACCGATCCTCAAGGATTCTATGATTTCAAGCCGCTCCTGCTGCCAACGGTCGGAACTTCTTCAGGTAATGGCCAAAGCAACACTATGCCGATTGATGACTCAGCCGGACTGCTGGGGTCCATGAAACGCTTCGATGCCAACGGAAACGGCAAGCTGGATTCCGAAGAAGGCAGCCTGCTGGTAATCGGCGGGGTGATTCCGGGAACGCAGCAAAGCAATACGCGGGTGATACCGTTGAGCAATAACGCACTCACGGGCTACAGCCCGGTTCCGGGAGCCATGGTTTTCTTTGACGTCAATAAGAACCAGAAACTCGATCCAGGCGAGGCCAATGTGCGATGCGATAAATCGGGATTCTACAACTTGGCTGCACTCGAATTTCAAACCAACCTTGGCCGGTTGGCCCAATTTGACACCAACCACAATGGAGTTATTGATCCCGAAGAAGGCAAGTTGGTGGTGGTCGGCGGGCACGATATTAATACGGGACAGGCTAATACCCAGGTGGCCACTGCCACCGCCGAAAACCTGGGGACCGGAATGTCCCAAACCGTAAGTCCCCTGACCACCTTGCAGCAAAAACTGGTCGAAAGCGGATTCTCCTATCGTGAGGCAAACGACAAGATCATCACCGCTTTCGGGCTGCCGATGACCACCAACATCGGAAATTTGGATCCCCGTGGCTTGGACAAATCTTCCAATGTGGACGATGCTGCCGAAGCCGCCGCAACCCAATGCACGCTGCTTACCACCGTGGGGGCGGAAATCCTTTATAACTCGAATCCAACCCAGCCGCATTCCAACACTTCCTCATCCCAACCGCTCCTGAACGGGAATCAGGCACGCGAAGCCTTGTGGGATGGGTTGGTGACGGAATTGAGCCGGATTGAGCCTAACCGCCAGTCACCTGTTGATGACCATGGCAACTTTCTCGCCTCGATTGGAGGAGATGCCGAACTGTTGGGCTCCCTTAATTTGGGTGATGCCACCGTATTAAATCGCATTTTAAACAATGCTTCTGACACCGTGGATTGCGAAATATCCGCCGTGGTCGCCGATTCCACGGCCACCGTCATCGCTGAAAACAACCGCCGTATTACCACCTTGGTGAGTGAGGGTGTGGAAAACATTAATATCGCCCTGGCCACCATCAAAGCCCTGACCTTTACCGACTTGCAGGATGCCACTGCCCAGATGGCGCGGGGCGAGCTGGAACCCGGGGATTTTGTGCGTCAAAATACCGGCTCTTCTTTGGCGGAAAAAGTCCGTTCTGTTCACATTGTGGCATCCGGCCGCACCCCCTTCATCACCGAAGTGCCTGACTTGGCGATTGCCGACGATGTGGAAATGACCAGCTTTTTTCTCCAGGTCAGCGATCCAGACGGACTGAGCGAGGATTTGGTGGTGACGGCGGTGTCCGACAATGCCGATCTTTTGCCTGAAGGCAGCATCCAGATCAGCGGCACCGGCCGGAACCGCCTGCTTAAAGTGACCCCAGCGGACGGCTTTGCAGGCAGGGCCACCGTTACGATTACTGTCGATGATGGAAAAGACCATCGGAAGCGGACGCAAGAATCCTTCGTCCTGAACGTCGTGCCAGGCTTGGAAATCTTCGACCAAACCGTCGTTGAGCCGGATTCAGGATCGGTGGTTATGGCCGTCAAAGTTAAATTGACGGCGGTCAGCAACCTCACGGAACAGATCTCTTTCTCCACCCAGGATGTTACTGCTTTGGCGGGCGTGGATTACGTGGCAACAAGCGGAACCTTGGAATTCGCGCCGGGCGAAACTCTCAAAATCGTCAAAATCCACATCCTCGGGGATGAGATCCCCGAACCCAATAAAGTATTCGATCTGCTGCTCCTGTCAGCCATGGGCGGGGAAGCCCGGCAGGGGGTGGCAGTAATCAATCTCATCGACAATGACCCGCCATTTCCAATCAATCCCCTGCCCGCCTATGATGGTTCCAAGCCACACCAATGGCCCGGGCCGGCCGACACCAATTTTTCCTTCAACTTTGGGATTTCCTCGTTTGGGGGAATTGCCTCCCGGCAAAGGATCGGCCAATCCAATCTGCAAAAGACTCTGGCTTGGGATCGCCTCCCAACCTTGAAAGGACTCTCCAATTAGGCACAGGCTCCGCCGAGCCTGTGCCACGAATCCCCAATTTGCCGCTGCCGTTTTTTACGGTCTAGCCGGCAACTCAGCCCGGATGGTCACCAACCCCCAAGCTGGCACAAAAATTTCGCCGGTTATTTTTTCCAAAGGTTTCTCACTGGTGTCGCTCATCCACAATTGCTGGGGCGCCGGATCGGACCAATGGAGGTTGGTCCGCACATCCTTGCCTGCCGCACCAAACAACCGCAGTATTAGCGCCCGCCCGTCATCGCTCGGCTTCATGCCAGTGACGATGACCTCTTCGGATGAAAGGCGCAGGCGCGATGTTTGAGCAGTCGAACCACTGGCATTCGACACCAACAGCGGCTGGCTGAAGGCCGTGGCCATCCGTGAAGCATCAGCCGGATTGGCGGCACGATGCGGGCGCAGAACGAACCGGAACCAAGTGGGCCCTTCCTGGTAAGCCCGATAATTGGTGCCCCAATGATTATTCATGGCCCAGGAATATATCTTTTCGGTCTTTTCAACCTTGTTCCGCCAAACCTTGGGATTGGTTTGAGAGTTGAGCAGGTTGGCTGTCAGGCCCCCCACCTCCACCAGGGGCGCATCCAAAGTTACCCAAGTGATGCCAAAATCAGGATTGGATACATCCGCCCAGCGGCCCACCGTGAACCAATTTTTGCATGCGCTCGGCAGCAAATCCTGGTCTGGACGGATCGCCCCCAACGGCAAATCCAGCCACATCTCCCCATTGGGGACATGGAAGGGAAAGCCAAAATTGACGCTTTCCTTGCCGTTTTTCGCCATGTAGCTCTTGGCCGCCAACCGTTGTTTGTCCACGCAATTGAGCAGTTCGACATAATCAAGGCCCGCCACCAACCGGATTTCACGGACCAACTTATTGCAGCCCGGAGCCGGGGATTCCACCAACAGGGAGGCCACCAGGGGCCCACGTTCTTTGACGCTGATTTTTACCGGCCCGTTTTTTTTCAGATCGGAAAGCTGGTCGCCGATCAGGTATAGATACTCGTTGAGCGCCTGGCCGGAGGTGGCATCCACAAAATTGTTCGCCAGGTCCCTGGCAAAAAGTTCCACAATCCCACCCGTTTGGGCATCCAACTTCAGGCGGAGCAAGCCATTTTCCAGGCTGTTTTCGGCTGCTTGGGCAGCCTGGTCGATGAGCCCCGCAGTTCCGGGGGAAACCAGGTAACAACGACTGGCAAAGGGCGGCACATCCCGGGCCAGAAAAACCAATTCTCCGCCAGCCAGACGCTGGGAAGGCATCGCCTTCCCTTGGTCATCGGTTATCCGGTCCCCGGCGGCGGACTGCCTGGCAGTAAGCGTCACCAACTCGGTACGCGGCCAGGAAGTGGTATTGATAACTTCTATATTTTCCGGGCTGGCCGGATTATCCCGTTTTTGCCGCAGCGCTTCCGCCAGCCGCGCCCGGGACTGCTCATCCGCCTGCAAGGCATAGGAGCGCTTGATCTCCCATTGCTCGCGGGTTTCCTTGCGCTCCGGTTCGCTTACACTGCACCAGGCGCCCCAGGTATGCTCGGAGTAAAGCAGCACCTGCCGCCACGCTTCCTCAAAAGTTTTGGCCGAAAATCCGCCCGGATTGCGCATGGCCCACAGGGCTTCGGCCTGGGATAGCCGATCCGAGCTGGCCCGGTTCATGCCCGTCTCCAAGGCAGAAGATCCTGCTCCATCCTCCCAGTAGGGAGTCCAATCACCGCGCACGACCGGCAACTGGCTGCCATAACGTTTTTCAAACGCCTGGAACGCTTCACTGGTGGAGGAAATGATGAACTTCGGCCAGGAATACTTTGCGCTCCATGCCTTCACGAATTCACAGATCGCCGGATCGGGAACGGCATTGTCGCCGTGCCCGCTCCAACGCATATGGGCAATTTCGTAGGGATATCCGCTCTGGTCCAGTTGTGCCTGGTAATCCACCACAAACTGCTCCGTCAATTTATTGATGATGTGCGACATGGCATAACCTTTATAAGGAATCCAGACGAGCACCTTGTCCCTGCCCGAGGGCGAACTCCAATAGAACGGCTTGTTTTCCCACTGCACCAGGATATCGCCAATGCGATCAAAATAATTCGGGGCGGTCGAAAAGTATTTGATCCCGGCCTGGGCCATGGCGGTGACGGTGGCCCACGTATAGCCTGGCACATCGCTGATCATTGCCGAGTCGATTGGCACCCCGGTTTGTTCCGCAAGCTGGGTTGAGTACCGGAAAAGGCGGATCAATTCTTCGGGCCGGCAAAGCCCGGTCAATTCATTCAGATACATCCCATTCAAGGAAACCTGGCCTTTTTTCACGGCTTGGAAAAAGTCCCTCCTCTGCGCCTCACTGAGCCGATTCAAATAGAGGTCCGCAGCCCAAACCACCTCCACATTCCATACAAATCGGGCTCCCGGCGGGTAGTCCGCCGTCTTGCGGGCGTATTCGATGCCTTGCAGGAGGTTGTTGACCTGTTTCTTTTCGATAGCGGTCTGGATTTCCGTATATCCAATGTCCGTGTGGGAATGCGGGAGAATATAAACGGTGCGTCGGGGAACCGGCTTGATGGTTACTTTACGGGCCGCCAGCAATTGACCGTCCTGCATAATCCGAACCGCCACCTCCTGGGGCTGCGTTACCGCCGGAACCGGCACCTCGCAGGTTTGGGCGCCTGGCCGCAATTCCAAAACGACGGGTTCAGATTCGCCAACCTGCACCGTGGCGCTCGATTTCTCTCCAAAATGGCGGATGCCAACCTGGACCGCCTGGTAGGATCTTCCATTTTTCTCGAAAATGGCCGGGAACGGCTTGACCGCCAGCACACCGGTGGCTGCCGCCGGTGCCAATTCCATGGCACCAGGCGTCTCAAGGCCAAGCCAGTCATACAAAACCCAGCTTCCAGAATGGGTGGTGATTCCGATCTCATTATTCCCCGCCACCAGCAAGCTGGTCGGAAAAGCGATCTCCCGGGCGCACGGCTTGCCTTTGCCAGGCTGCCCCTGGACCGATTCGTCTCCCCCACCCGCCGGCAGGCGCAATTCAAAGGTGCTGGAGTTGATGGTCACCCGCAGTTGCGACGGAGCCTGGCCCTGGGTATCCACGAAGGCCAGCTTCAGTCGGCATTCGCCCTCGCCTGGGGCGTTTTTCAGTCCGAACACGATGGCAAAAGTATGTTCTTTGCCACCCGCCCACGAATCATGGGGGCCGGGGTGCACATAGGGCCAGTCCCGTTTCGAGTTCGAACGCCCCACCACAAATAATCCATCGTCGCGGAAATCACGGTATTGTCCGGGTGCGAGGGCAAATTCGGCATTTTGCCCATCCCGCTTGCCTATTTCCCAAAGCAGTTGGCTCGCGGCGGCAGCCTGGACCAGGCACAGGGAGAGCCAGCCGGCGGCCAGCAGTCGTTTCTTAATGGTGTTGGTTTTTGTGGTCATATGGTCTGTAGTTTGTCAAACGCCCAGTCCCCTTTAATGAGGATCCTGGCGCCTGGGTGAATGGTAGGGATTCTGTTCCGGAGCCTCCTCCTGCGCCGCGTTGGGACGCAGTTTGGATTTGGCGGAAGGGCCATCTCCGCCTGGTTTTACCACTCGGGTGGGACTGAAAATGGAATTATATAAGGCGTGCTGGGAAACGGTTATTGGGCCATTCACCAGCTCTGGCACATTGATCATCTTCAAAGTCGTATCGTAGAACATCGGATCTTTTTGCGGCACCAGGAATGGTTTGCGGGCCTGGCCGTTTTCATCCAGATAACTCAGGTAAGGCCGGGTCAAGGCGCCATCCCGGCGCTTGCTGCTGAACACAAACCACCGGCTGTTGCTCGACCAGCAATGGTAGGAATCCGAGCGGTCGCTGTTGACTTCATCCAGGCGGCGGTATTTCCCGGTTTTAAGGTCCATCAAGTATAAATCGCTGCCGGGTTGTGTTCCTGGAAAACCGCTGTATGGGCACAGGCTGAGCAGCAGGAAGCGGCCGTCGGGGGACACTTTAGGCTGGTTGATGCTCAAGCCGGTTTCCTTGGCCGTGAGCACCGTTTCCACCTCCCCCCACTTCAAAGTCTCCGGATTAAAACTGATCCGCATCAAGTCATATTTAACTTCCCGGAAGCGGGACGTTGGCATAAGCGGGCTTCGGCAAAAATATAGGTGCCGCCCATCGGGCGCCCAGGCCGGCCAGGTTTCAGAAAAATCGGGATCGGCCACCTGTTCGCAATCAAGCATGGTGTTTTTTTCCAGGAAATAAGTTTTAAGATCCCCACCCGAGTCAAAAACATCTTCATTCCTGCCCACCGAATGGAATAGCATGGAGAATTTATTCTGCGAAAAAGTCAGGAACCGGCCGCCAGGATGCCAGGCCACAAATCCGGAAGGCCTATCCACCGTGGTCACTTCACCCCCGTGGGCAAGCAGCATCGGTTTGCCTTTCGACGAACTGCGGATTTGCAGGGCCATGGTGTCAGGCCGATTCAGGATGAAGCTGTGGCAATTCATGCAGGTGGCTTCCCCGGTGGTGTATTCCTTGATCCGCAAAACCGTCCGGACTTCAAAGGACTCCAAATCGCGCTGAAAAATACCCATGTTGCCGCTGCCGAACATGGAATACTGCCAATTCAGGAATCGGTAAACCAGGTGGCTGTCCACCACTTCCTTGGCAATTTGGTTGGTTATGGATTCGAAAGCTTGCCACTGGTCTTGAGCATTGCGAACCGCGATTTCCATGATCATCGACTGCCCCCGGTTGGCCTGCAAAAGTTCCCGCCATGGTTGCCTTGGAATTTGGATCAGCGGCTCTCTGGACATCACCTCCACAGGTTTGCCGGCCGATCCGGAAAAGCGAACCCGGAATTGATTACCCGGCTCTTTGATGCGGAAGTTCAATGGGGCAATATTGGGCGGTATCGTTGTGTCCTGGTAATCAGGATCCATTCGGGCTTTCGGCAGTGGTCCCGGCGCTGCCTGCAAAACCGGATCCAAACTCCATAAACAAAGGAGGAAAAGAACCACCACGATGTTCATGTTTTTACCGGTTAAAGTGAGCCGCATAGGATCCCGAGTGTTCAAACAGACAGTAAAACCAGTAAGTATCGCCATATTCCTTGGCCAAGCCCAATTGCGCCCTGGCCAAATCGCCCCGGTAGCTCATGAAGCGCTCGTGAAACAACTCGTTGCGACGTAAGATGTCCGGGCTGACCGGCAAACGATCGAGTTGGGCTACTTTTTGGACCCTCGCCGCCATCAACAAAGCCTCCTGACAATGCCGGGGCAACTCGGTATATCCCACCTCCTTGAAACGGGACAAATTTTCCACGATTTTTTCATGCTGGCAATTCAACAGGTAATGCGCCATCAGCCAATCGAAAGCCAGGCGGTTGCGCCGGTTCCGGCGCAAGCACTGCTGGAGCAGGGTCTCCGCGGAGGGATCCCCCGCGGAGTCCTCCAAAATCATCATTGATCGTATTTTTTCCAGGCCAGTATCCAGGCTGGCTTTGGGATCTTGATCCAGAATTTGCAGATAATTTCGCGCCCAATCCCGATTCGCCACCGTTTGATTCAAGAGGTTCAGGAATATCCGCGCCACAGCAGGTTCGCCTTTGAGTATGCTGATCAAGGCTAATTGCTTGAGAATGAGCGGTTGGTAGCCATTGATTTCCAAGCTCTCGATCGCGATCCGCTCGGCGCGGTTCACCTGTCCCATTTCGCACAAGATGCGGCTGGCCAAAAAAAACCGCCGGGAGTCCATCTGTTCGTTGATGCTGAGCCACAAACTCAAGTCTTTCGCCTGGGCAAAGCGAAACAGGTCGCTCAATAAACCGCCGGTTTGGGCCAGCGCTTCATTGACGTAAGCCACGGCCATCGGGCTGGAATCCGGGCATTGGGAAGCACTCTTTAACAGTTCAACAGGCATTTGTTTCTGCCCCAAATAATCAATCGTTGCCAATCGCTTCGCTGGTTGGTCATGCAGCAACCCAACCAGAATGGCCCCCAACAAAATCCAAACTAACGGCTGTTGAATCCAAAGGCTGATTTTGCCAAGTCTGCCGAACCCTGAACAGGATTGGGGAACGGTCTCCGGTATGGTGCGACCGCCCCCGGCTTTTTTCCCCTGCGGCTTGGGTTTTTCGGCGGGCTGAGTGACCACTTTTTCTGGTAATTCTGCAATGCCCTTGTTGTTCCTTTTGCTCATGGCCTCTCGGATTCCCAAAACCAGCGCACAAACCGGTAAAAAGCCAAACATCACTTTGGCGCTTAACCCGGCGGTGGACCAATTCCTCGTAGGTAGCAGGAATTGAAACGCATCCCCGATGCTCAAAACATAAACAAACCGGGAAAAAGCCCAGGGAATGCCCAATCCTAAACCCCAGCAAAACAAGGCGCGCGGCCAATATCTTTCCAGCAACAGATCGTGGCATCCTGCCAGCCAGAAAAAAACCAATCCAGCACCCGCCGACAGTTGGAATACAACCACTCCCAAGCCAAGGCCCGCGCAAAGTTTCATCCATCGTCGGTTGCTGGGTACCGCCTGATACGCGATGAATGCAGCCAAGGAAACCAGCCAGGCCAGGGTCAATTTCAACCACGGGTAATCATACTGAACCTGACTGGTTAGCAGCAGCAACGCGGGAACCAATGCCAGGGGGCCTGGGGATTGGCAGCGGAAGGTCCGCAGGATGAAACTGGAGCAAAGGGTCACCAAACCAGCCAGCCCGGTGGTTATAAAAGCCCCCAGCCAACCATGCTGATAATACTGCAATAACAAAGCCTCGAAATACTCAATCATTCCGCCCGCATAGCCCCAATGTTCACGAAAAAAAGTTTCGTTAAGGAAAAATGCAGGGGTCAGGGAGGAATATTGCAGAGGAGGACTAATCCCCAGCCATACCCAAAGAAAATACGCCGCTAAAAGAGCGGCGTATTCCAAATTGCGGGCCAATCCAGGGTTCAGTCTGGCGGTTCCCATACTAATAACCGCGCATCCGGTTCAGTGGCCGGATGCCATGCGGAAAACACGGGTGCCTTACCCAAGGTCAGGCAGCGATCAGCTTGCGGGCCAGAGAAACCGCTCCGGCTGCGTTTTCACTATACCCATCAGCACCGATCTCATCGGCATATTTTTGGGTGACAGGGGCGCCGCCGATCATGATTTTTATCTGATCCCGAACTCCCGCCTGCTCAAGGGCTTTAACGGTATCCTTCATGTGCGGCATCGTGGTGGTCAAAAGCGCCGACAAGGCAACCAAAGAGGCTTTCTTTTCTTTGACCATGGCCACAAATTTGTCGGGAGGAACGTCCACCCCCAGGTCACAAACCTCAAAACCGCCCCCTTCCAACATGGCCGCCACCAGGTTTTTACCAATGTCGTGCAAGTCACCTTTGACCGTCCCGATTACCACCCGACCGACTGGCTCAACACCTTGAGCCGCCAACAGCGGGCGGATTATTTCCAAGGAAGCTTTCATGGCCCGGGCTGCGATCAACAGTTCGGGCACGAAGAACTCGTTGCACTCAAAGCGACGTCCGGCCTCGTCCATGGCAGGAATCATGTACTTGCTGACCAAAACCTGCGGATCGACTCCGTCGGCCAAGGCCTTTTCGGTGACGGCTTTTGCCGCTTTTGCGTTGCCATCCAGCACCGCATCAAATAATTGCTTTAAATCTTCCATCGTTGTACTCCGTTTTACGGTTTTTACCTAACACTAACCGGCTGAAATGCGATCCATCCTAACGGAATCCATTCGCAAATCCAGCACAAATGTTCACTCCCCCACATTACGCCTAAAAATGGCCACCAATCGGCTTGGCGATAGGATGGTGACCACCTTTCCTTTTACCGTCAGCAGCTTTTGCTCCCTCAGCTTGGCCAAAGATCTCGACAAGGTTTCACTGACCGTGCCTAGCTCGGCTGCCAGCACCCTCTTGGCCATGGGCAGTTCAAAGGTCACCGGATTTTCGCCCGGCGGTTTGGGACAGCGCTTGATCAACCAATTTACCAGGCGTGTTTCCACATCCTTCAAGGTCAAGTCCTCCAGCAACGCCACCAAGCTTCTCAGGTGCACGCTCATGGAGGCCAGCATTCGCAGAGCCAATTCGGGCTGCCGCTTGAAGAGCGCGGTGAACTCGTTTTTTTGAATCAACAGAACTTGGGAGTTTTCCAAGGCTCGCGCATCGGCCGGATAGCCGGTTTCAGTAGCCAGGGTGGCTTCGGCAAAGGATTCCCCGGCCCGGAAAATCCGGATGACTTGCTCCTTGCCGATATTACTCAGGCGATGCACATTAATCGCCCCCTGCTGGACAACAAAAAAGCCATGGGAGACTTCCCCTTCGCGGAAAAGATAATCCCCCTTGGCAAGCTGTTTTGAAATTGCCAGATCCGTGATCGCACGCAAATCGTTCGGAGGCAATCCAGCAAATAACTTGCAATTGCGAAGCGCGTTGAATACTGCAATCTTCCTCAACTCGGCCACTGGTTGCATGATGTTCTTAACCCTATGGGTTCCCGCGCCTTGCGTCACGCCATTTTTTGTGCGATGGCACCGGAAATTATTCAAACCCGGCTCGACAAACCCACCTGAACACTTTTAAGTGATCACCAATTTATGTGGAATTTGCTGCGCCGTATCAGCCTTACCCAATGGATTCTTTTTTCCATGGTCATCGGCATCCTCATAGGTTGGTTATGGCCTGAACAATCCCAAAATTTGCGGCTGATTTCGACGGTTTTCCTGAGATTGATCAAGTGCATCATCGTTCCCCTATTGGTGGGAACGCTCGTAGTGGGGATTGCCGGGCACAGCGATGATCTCAAAGCCGTGGGCCGGCTCGCCTTGAAATCGATCATTTACTTTGAAATAGTGACCACGCTGGCCTTGGCGGTGGGTTTGATGGCGGTAAATTTAGCCAAACCCGGCATTGGGGTTTCCCTTCCAACGTCGAAAAAAACGGAGGCTGAAGCCGGGCGCCAAGCCATTACCTTCAGCGGCGTGGTTGAGCATGCAGTGCCCAAAAGTTTTTTCGAGGCGGCGGCCAATAATGATGTATTGCAGGTGGTCATTTTCGCCATTTTGTTCGCCGTGGCCGCCACCCAGGCGCCACCCAAAGCGAGGGCCACCATGCTGGCTTTTTGCGAGGCCTTGTCCGAGGTCATGTTCAAGTTCACCAACCTGGTGATGAAATTCGCCCCCTTTGGCATCGGCGCTGCCATCGCCTGCACGGTGGGCCACAGCGGCTTGGCCGTGCTGATCAACTTGGGCAAGTTGGTCCTCACTTTATACCTGGCCCTGCTGGCTTTTGCGGTGGTCGTTTTGTGGCCGGTCGCGCTGCTGGCCAAAGTTCCCGTGCGGGCCTTCCTGCGGGCCGTCAAGGAACCGGCGCTGATTGCTTTTTCCACCACCTCTTCCGACGCCGCCATGCCGCAGGCCATCCAGCGCATGGTTGAACTGGGGGTTCCACGCCGGATCGTTTCTTTTGTGCTGCCAACCGGCTATTCCTTCAACTTGGATGGCACCACCCTTTACCTGGCTTTAACTTCGGTTTTTGTCGCCCAGGCCGCCGGTGTGCATTTGACCCTGGGCCAGCAACTGGTGCTGATGTTAACCCTGATGCTGACCAGTAAAGGAGTGGCAGGGGTGCCGAGGGCTTCCATGGTTGTGCTCTCCGGCACTCTGGCCACCTTTGGCCTGCCTTTGGAAGGGGTGGCCTTGGTCATGGGCGTGGATGAACTGATGGATATGGCTCGGTCCACTGTCAATTTGGTTGGGAATTGCCTGGCTTCCGCGGTGATGGGGAGATGGGAAGGGGCCTTCGCATGCGACCAAAAAAATCCCCCCTCCGGCGTTCAGCCAGAAGGGGGAATAAAATCCGAAAACCTTTCCCTCGATTGATTACTTTCCTTGGCGGGCCAAATAGCCCTCCACATGGAAAAGCCCGGCCTCGCCGGCACGCTTGACCATGGCCAGGAGGTTTTCCATGCTCGACACCTCTTCGACCTGTTCCGTAGTGAACCACGCGAGGAAATTCTGTGTCGTATAGTCGTTTTCTTTTACCGCTTGGGCAATCAATTCATTGATCTGCTTGGTGACCGTCTTTTCCCAGTCCAAAGCTTGTTGGACAGCCTCTTCAGCGCACTTGAAAGAATTTTTCGGAGCGGAAATGGCGGGGATTTCCACTCGGCCACCGGTATCCAGAACGAACTTGGAAATCTTCAAGGCATGCTCCCGTTCCTCATCGCCTTGCTTGTAAAAGTGGGCCGCAAACATTGGCAGGCTTTCCGCGGCAAAGTGGTTGCCCATGGCCATGTATTGCATGGCCGCTCCCAATTCATTCCCGATTTGCTCATTGAGCGATGCGCTCATTTTCTTGCTGATCATCATAATTCTATTCGGTTCAGGTTATGGTCCCATGTTTTGGACCCAAGACATCCAAGCTTAACATACAAACAGCTGAAATCAAGGCGCCCTTTATCCGTACAAATATGCCGAGTTGACTCAAATTAAAAGACACCGGGGACCTGAATCTGAGAGGAGGCAAAACGGGTCGTTGACTCATGGGAAAAAGACACCGGAAATCGGTGGTAATG
>CAIMWS010000545.1 GCA_903845125.1 uncultured Verrucomicrobiota bacterium | reverse complement strand
TGATGCGGTTGCCGGAAGCGCTGGAGAAAGATTTCAAGCAACGGATGTTTGACTACGAAAGGAGCAAAGCAATGCCTTACGTGACAAGTATTGAGCGGATGGCCATGAAAGAAGGCTGGCAGAAAGGCCGCCAGGAAGGTCACCAAGCGGGCCAAATAACCAGCCTGCAGGCGGCGATAGTAGAAGTGCTGCAGACCCGGTTTGGAATCATTCCTGATTCCGTGCGCAGGAGTGTCCAGCAAATCGGGGATGTAGGTATTTTAACCCGACATCTGCAGCGTGCCGTGATCTGCACGGATTTATTGGTTTTCCAGCAAGCCATTGGCGGCTGAGGCGGGCCTTGGAAGTTGGGAGGGAATGCTAATGGCTCACTTGGCGGCTTGTGCAAAATTCTGCGGCGCAATCATTTCCATCTGCGGTGCAGGGGCACGGCTGGCCGCGAGCCTGGGCCTTGGCCTGGCGGCTGCCGGCACGGATTCGGTGGCCGGCGCAGCGGCTCCACCCGCCCACGAACTGCCGGCCAGCGGATCGGTGAAGTTGGCACGCTATTTCCACGAACCGGAGATGGGCCTGCCCGCGGCAACCGTGAGGACGTTCTTGATCGGCTGGGGCGGGGTGGAACAATCCAGGACCGGCGATGGCCGGTGGCTTTTCCTCCAATCGACCAAGGCCGGAGGCGAGGAATTTCGCCTCTGGCTGCTAGCGAACGGCTATCCGCCAGAGGCCTTACCGGCGGCCGCCAAACGCATCAGCCGCTTTGTTTTCCAGCAAGGGGATTCCCCGCCCCGGGAATTCCGCCACCGGATCACCGGGGAGGCGGTCTTGCCAGTGCTGGGCGGCTGGCGCCATCTCCTGCCCCGCGGCACTACTTCCACCACAGCCATCCAGGGGGACAGTTTCCCCAAGCAAGCCGAGTATTTGGGCCTCCACTATCGGCTGGCCGGTGACGCCGGCTTTGCGGCCCCGGCGGTCCCTCCAAACACCGTCCTCCTCGAGTTGAACCCGGATCTCCTGGTGGGAACCGCCAGCAATACCCGGCAGGTGGAGGCAACCCGCCGCTGGGATGGTTCCGATTACCAAATGCGCCGGCTGACCCAGGATGACTATCGCGAACTGGCTGCGGCGGGCATCAACTGCGTGAAGGCTGATACCGGCCAGCTTGGCTGGGTTCGGGATTTGGGCCTTTTTTATTGGGGCCTGGGGGGGAAAGAGGTGCCGTATCCTGAATGCCTCTACGATAGCTGCTACCTGGGACCCACGTTGTTCCTTGATGAACCGGCCGTCCACACCCGGGATTTTGTGATTCGCCCCAAGTTGGAGAAAGACGAGGCGTTCCGCCAGGGGCTGACGCCCCAGATCGCCCTGGAGGCCTTCCGCGACACCTTTGCCCGTAGCTGGCAGGAAGGGGCGCCAGCGAGCCTGCTTCAAGGTTTGGCCGCCCGCCCGGACGTCGACCTGGGCAGCATGCGGTTCCCGCAGGAAAACCTTTACAGCTGGGAAACCATGGTCAGCACCGCGGCTTACCAGTTGTCCCAGGATTCGCGGGTGCCCGCCGCCATGGTTTTCGAGCCGCCCGGGCGAGTCGGCACCCTCCGGACGCTGCCGGAGTTTGACATGACCTATGGCTGCCAGATCCCGGTGGACGATCCCCGGAACTTCACCAGCATCATTTATGGCTTTTTGCGCGGTGCCGCCCGGCTCACGGGCAAACAGTGGGGCACCAGCATTTACGGAGCCGTGGATCGCGCGGATGCCCCCTGGTTCCTGACTCATGCCTACGATCTGGGCGCCACGCGTTTTTTCTTTTGGGACAACGCGGGGATGGCCTGCGTGCCTTACTCGGAGTGCCTCGGCCTGGCGCGCCAGCTCAAAATGCGGGCCGAAAACCGCCCGGACCGCGATCTCGACCGGCTCCGGCGCGCCGCGGAGGTCGTCATCCTTCTGCCACCGGGTTACAACCTCGGCCACGTTCAGATGGGCCGTGGAAGCTTGTGGGGCGTCGGGGAACTGAACCTGGAACGGAAGAATACCCAGGGGATCAGGTATCGGGAGGTGATGGGGAATTTCTTCGTTGAAATCGAGCGCTGCCTGCGGCAGGGGGTGGCTTTTGACCTCCTTTGGGATTTGCCCGGCGCCCAGCCTGCGGGCTACCG
>CAIMWS010000544.1 GCA_903845125.1 uncultured Verrucomicrobiota bacterium | reverse complement strand
GTTCAAACGCCGGTGGTATTGGTAGAGCCGCAAAGGCAGGTTTTGGTCCGGCCGGTGCTGCACTTCCACATGGATCAGCAACCAGCCCTGGCTGCCGTCCAAGAGTTGGACCTTGATCAGCTTGTCCACCCGCCGTTTCCCCAGGGCGGCATCACGAACCACTTCCTGCAGCTCCTTATCCAAAAATTCCGGGTTGGTACGCCAGTCGATGGCGTCGGCGACTGGCGGAAAACAAAACTCCAGCAGGGGCTGCAGGTATTTCTCCAGCGCTTCCTTCCAGGGACTGTCGTACTGATCGTTTTCGCTTTTCATCGCCAAAGGGCGTTTCGTCAGGGCTGAGACAAAAGGCTACCGCCCGCCGGCGGACTGTCAATCGCCGGTTTTGACCTGGCGCGACCCCCGTTGACTCACGGGAAAAAGACACCGGAGGACTCCGCCTTGCGGCACAACAAAAGGATTGAACGAGCCGGCCGGGAAACCTTAGAATGCCGCGCATGATCAAACAAACTCAGCCGGTTTCTGCCAACGCATGACCCGCCATTTTTGCCAACCTGAAATCACTATGAAAGAGAACCAAGAAAACCTTTTGCCAGCCACGGCTCATCAAAACCCAACCCCATCCGAAAACCAGCTCACGCGGCGGCGTTTCCTGGCGGACGCCAGCGCAGCCGCGGTGACCTTCTCCGTCCTGGTGCCCAAGCTGGTGCGGGGGGAGGATGCCCCCGCCAAAGTCAAGGTGGGGCTGATCGGCTGCGGCGGGCGCGGCCAGGGCATCGCCCCGATGTTCCATCAGCACGGTGGCTTCCAGGTGGTGGCGGTGGCCGACTATTTCGAGGACCGCACCAAAAGCGCCGGCCAGAAGCTCGGCGTGCCGGAAGCCAAGCGGTTCAGCGGCCTGTATGGCTACCGGAAGCTGCTGGAGGAAAACCTGGACGCGGTGATGATTGAAAGCCCGCCCTATTTCCATCCCGAGCACGCGGCGGCAGCGGTGGAGGCCGGCAAGCATGTTTACCTGGCCAAGCCGGTGGCGGTGGATGTCCCGGGCTGCCAGACCATCGCCGAAAGCGGCCGGAAGGCCACCGCCAAACGGCTCGCGTTCCTGGTGGATTTCCAGACCCGCGCCATGCCCGCCTTCAAGGAGGCGGCCCGGCGCATCCACGCGGGCGAGATCGGCCACGTGCGGACGGCCGAGGCTGCCTACCAGTGCAGCCTTTATTTCGCCGACATGGATGCCAATTTCCGCAAGAGCGCCAAGGACGGCGCCGCCCGCCTCCGCGCCTGGGCCATCGACCGCGTGCTCTCGGGCGACATCATCACGGAGCAGAACATCCACGCCCTCGACGTGGCCACCTGGTTCCTGGACGCCGCCCCGGTCAAAGCCGTGGGCTCCGGCGGCCGGGCGCGCGATTTCCTGGGCGATTGCTGGGACCATTTCGCGCTGGTGTTCACCTTCCCGGGGGAGGTCATCCTCTCCTTCAGCTCCAAGCAGTTCGGATCCTATTACGACGACATCATGTGCCGGGTCTACGGGTTGGGCGGATCGGCCGAGGCCCATTACAGCGGCAAGATCTGGGTGCGCGGCCGCGAAGACGCGTTCGAGGGGAACAGCTCGGATGGCGTGGCCGCCAATATCGCCACCTTCCATAAAAGCATCACCCAGGGCGATTGGTCCAATCCCACCGTGGCGCCCAGCGTGCGGAGCAACCTCACCACCATCCTGGGCCGGATGGCCGCTTACAACAAACGCGAGGTGACCTGGGACGAAATGATCAAAGCCAACGAGAAGTGGGAATTCGACACCCGGGGCATGAAAGCGTGATCCACCCAGCCGCAACGATATCCGCCCGCTGACTATGAAAAACATCAGTCGCCGCACCTGGTTGTCCCAAGCCACGCCTTGCGCCGCCGCCCTGGCCCTGGCCACACCGCTCGGCCAACTGCTGGCCGAAACCAAGGAACGCCGTTTCAAGATCGGCGCCTGCGATTGGTCCATTGGCAAAATGGCCAATCCCCAGGCCTTTGCCGTAGCCAGCCAGATCGGGCTGGATGGGGTCCAGGTGAGCCTGGGCACCGCCGGCGACAACATGCAGCTGCGCCAGCCGGAGGTGCGGAAGAAATTCCTGGCCGCCGCCCAGGCCGCCGGCCAGGAAATCGGTTCGCTGGCCATCGGCGAGCTGAATGAAATACCATATAAAAGCGATCCCCGCACCGAAATCTGGGTGAGCGATTGCGTCGATGTCCTCCAGGCGCTGAAGGTGAAAGTAGTGCTCATGGCGTTCTTCGGCAAAGGCGACCTCGTGGGGGATGCGGCCGGGACCGATGAAGTCGTCCGCCGCCTTAAAAAAGTTGCCCCCAAGGCGGAAAAAGCCGGGGTGATTCTCGGCCTGGAATCCTGGCTCAGCGCCGAGGACACGGTGCGCATCATGGACCGTGTCGGCTCCCCGGCGGTCAAAATGTATTACGATGTCTGCAACTCCACCGACCGCGGCTACGACATCTGCAAGGAGATCCGCTGGCTCGGCCGGAAAAATATCTGTGAATTCCACATGAAGGAAAATGGCTTTCTCCTTGGTAAAGGAAAGGTGAACCTCGAAAAGGTGCGCGACGCCATCAACGATATCGGATTCCAAGGCTGGATGCAGATCGAGGGGGCCGTGCCTCCCGGCGGCAGCCTGATCGAATCCTACATCGCCAACCGCAAATGCCTGCAGGAATTGTTCCCGGGATAAGAATGCCCCTGGCCGGAGGCGCCCTGCCTCCGGCCTTTTTGCATTCCCGGTTGCCCCCCCGGATGGAATGCGTTATGGTCTTGGGAAGAGGCACATATGAATAATCCTGGTGATCGCTTCACTTTAATGACTATCGCCGCGCTCGTCTTTGCGTCGCTGTGGCTCCACGAGCGTTGGAAGGGTCCCAAGGAGGTCGTGCGGGAAGTGCCCCGCACGGTGGAAGTGATCAAGACCGTGCCTATGGAGCGGATCCGGGAGGTCACCCGGGAGGTCACCAAAGAGGTGCCGGTGGAAATGACGGAAGAGCAGTTGACCGCCCTGAACGTCGGGTCCAACTACCTCTGCGCGCCCTACCTCCCCAGCATGGAGGCCTCCCTCTACGATCTGGAATCGGTGAATGTGAAGGTCAACCTGAACCCGGCCTTGGAGGAGGTCATTGGCGCCGAGCTGGTCAAGACCGCCTTCAATACCGTTCTCAAAACCGGCAACATCCAGGTGGATGAGCAGTCGCCATACCTGCTCGGGATCAACTGCAGCGGCGCCTGGGATGCCGAACAAACAAACCTCACCTACGCGCTACATGTGGAGCTTTATGATTCGGTCACCCTGGAGCGGAAAGGCGAATTGCGGCGCACCGACGCCATCGTCTGGGTGCGGGACACCATGGACACTACGACCAAGGAAAACGCCCGGGAAAACATCCTCTCCCGGCTGGCCACCATTGGGAGGCTCTTCGCCGCGAATTTCATCGCGGGAGTCAAACCGGGCCAATAAGGAGCCGGCAACCTGGCAAGGCCAGGTGCGCCCTGGATTTGGGCCAGGAGCAGGGTGTGGGTGAGGTGCCGATCCGTCCCGGCCGGCCGGTGGAAAATCGCCTGATTCCAGAGGGAACAGGGCTTGCTTTTAGGAACCTTCAGCGGAGGGGGGGCACGGTGGACCGTGGGGGGCTTTGCGCTTTGCCTCCGTGGCAATCCTCCATCCCAAGGCGGATCCCCTTTCCGGTGGCGGAAAGGACCCGGGTAAGGCTGTTTGCATCCTTTTTTCCGGAGCCAACCAGGGCGGCCGACGGCTGTCCAATTGCGGCTTGCCGCGGCGGGGGATCCGGCCCAATATGATGTGAATATTGAACACCAGACGTTATGAAAAAGATGCCCGTCAACCGTCGCCAGTTCCTCGGACGATCCCTCGCCGCCGCCAGCCTGCTGGGCTGCGGGCCAGCGTTGCCCAACCTGCTGCGGGCGGGTGAAGGGGCGCGCCCTTCCAACCGGGTCAACCTGGCCTGCATCGGCCTGGGCATCCAGGGCACCGGGAATATGCGGACCTTCCTGGGGCATCCCGAGGTACGCGTGGCGGCCGTCTGCGATGTGCATGAGACCCAGCGCCGGAAGGCCAAGAAAATCGTGGACGATTTTTACGGCAACCAGGATTGCTCGCTCCACCAGGATTTCCGTGAGGTCACGGCCCGCAAGGACATCGACGCGGTCCTGATCGCCACTCCGGACCATTGGCACCCGCTGATCGCCATCGAGGCGGCCCGGCAGGGCAAGCACATGTACCAGGAGAAGCCGATGGGCTGGAGCTTCCGCGCCGCCCACGCGGTCCAGCAGGCGGTGAAGGCGGCCGGCGTGGTTTTTCAGTTTGGCACCCAGCAGCGATCGGGTGGCAACTTCCGTTTCGCCTGCGAGCTGGTGCGCAACGGCCGGATCGGCCAACTCAAGACGATCCTGGTCGGAGTGCCGGGCAGTGTGTCCGCCTGCCCGCAGCAGCCGGAGGAAGCGGTGCCGAAGGAATTGGACTACGACTTCTGGCTCGGACCGGCGCCGCAGAAGCCCTACTGCCACCAGCGCTGCCGACCCTACAATGACAAGGAAGGCTGGAGCGTGTGGTACAGCATCCTGGATTATTGCCAGGGCATGATCGGCAACTGGGGGGTGCACCACCTGGACATCGCCCAATGGGGGAACAACACCGAGCTCGGCGGCCCGGTGGAGGTCGCCGGGAAGGGGGTGTTCCACCCGCCGGGGATGCTGACTGATTGCGCGGTGAGCTGGCAGGTGGAGAACCGCTACGCCAACGGGGTCACCCTGGTGCACATGGACGACGCCACGAGCAAAAAGCACCCGCTCCAGGCGGGCGGCCACGGTCACGGGGTGATGTTCCTGGGCACGGAAGGCTGGGTGCATGTGGACCGCCAAAAGGCGGATGCCAGCAGCGCCGCGCTGCTCCAAACCCGGATTGGGGCCAATGAAATCCACCTGTTCAAGAGCGACAACCACCACGGCAATTTTATCGATGCCGTCAAAGGCCGGAGCCAGCCGGCGGCGCCGATCGACATCGCCGTGTGCACGGACACCCTGTGCAACCTGCAGCAGATCGCCGTGCTGCTGAAGCGGAAGCTGCGCTGGGATCCGGTGGGTGAGCAATTCATCGGCGACGACCAGGCCAACGCCCTGCTGGACCGGCCCATGCGCGCCCCGTGGAAAATTTAAAGCCATGAACCGCCCCGCACCTGATGGCCCGTCCGCCGCCGGTTTGCTCGGCGCCCTGCAGTTCGCCGCGCTGAAGCACCAGCGCCAGCGGCGGAAGGACTCCGGCCAGACGCCCTACATCAACCATCCCATCGCCGTGGCTGAGTTGCTGGCCCGCGTGGGCGGGGTGACGGACCTGGCCACCTTGCAGGCGGCTTTGCTGCACGACACCCTGGAGGATACCGAGACCACCCCGGAGGAGCTGGAGAGGCATTTCGGGGAAGCCGTCCACCGCCTCGTCCAAGAAGTCACCGACGACCGTTCCCTGCCGAAGCTGGAGCGCAAGCGGCTGCAGGTGGAGCATGCGCCGCACCTCTCCGCCGCCGCCCAGCAGATCAAGCTGGCCGACAAAGCCTGCAACCTGGGGGATATCACACGGCAACAGCCCCCCGATTGGGACCAGCAGCGGAAGCTCGAATACCTGGACTGGGCGGCCCGGGTGGTGGCCGGCTGCAGGGGCTGCAACCCGCGGCTGGAGGAGCATTTTGACGCCGTCCTCGCCGCCCGGAAAAAGGACCTGGCCGGGCCGCCATGAAGTGGAGCCTGAGCCTGGGTTTGCTGTGGCTGCAGTTGGTCCTGCTGGTGGCCACCGCGTTCGTCTGGCCCAGGCGCCTGCGGCCCCGGTGGCTCGATTACTTTTTCCATACCGTGGGGGTCTTCTTTTGGTGGCTGGGTTACGCCATCTTAGCCATGTTTGCGGACAGTTGGTTGAACCACGATATGCCCGGAATCGCATATTTATTGATGGGTTTCCCGTGCTGGCTCATCGGCTCCGCCATCCACCTCCGCAGGATCCTCAAGGGCAGGAACATAACACCGCCGCCAGAATGAATCGGCCCGGACGGGTCCGAGTCACAACCGGGTGGACACGCGCGCGTTCGAACCACGTTCAGCGTTGTATTTCGCTCCGCAGGCATTAGAATGAGCGGAATAACAACAACTCAACCCATAATCAATATGATCGATCGACGTCATTTCATCCGCACGAGCGGCCTGGGCCTGGCGGGCCTTGGTTTTCTACAGGCACTCCAGGCGGCGGCGCCCAACGCCAAAATCCGCGTGGGGGCCCGGCATTTCGGCGACAATCTGAAAGCGGCCCGGGAGGCCGGCATGGATGGGGCTGAGCTCGGCGTGGGCGGCCCGGCGGACTCATTAAAAGTGGCCGATGCCGCCTGGCGGCAGAAAATCAAGGACCAATCCCGGCAGACCGGTCTGCCGGTGTGTTCGCTCTCGATGGATCTGCTGAATGGGAACCCGGTGGCCACTGAGGCGCGGGCGGTGGCCTGGCTCTCCCAAACCATCGCGGCGGCCGGGGAGTTGGGGGCGGCGGGCATCCTGGTACCGTTTTTCGGCAACGGCAACCTGCTGCAGGGCCGCGAGCTGAAGCGCGCGGCGGTGGATTCCGTGGTGGCGCGGGTGAAGGAGGTGGCCCCCCAGGCGCAAAAGGCGAAAGTCTGCCTCGGCCTGGAAAACACCTGTTCGGCGGCCCAGAATCTCCAGATCCTGGACCGCATCGCCAGTGAGGCGGTGGCCTGTTATTATGACATCGGCAACTCGACGGGCAACGGCTACGATGTGCCGGCGGAGATCCGCCAGCTCAAAGGCCGCATCGGCCTGGTGCATTTCAAGGATGGCTCCAGCTACCTGGGCGAAGGCAAAATCAACATGAAAGCCGTGGCCGAGGCCCTGGCGGAGATCCGCTATGAGGGGTGGATCATTCTCGAAACCTCCTGCCCCTCCAAAGACACCGCCGCCGACTGCCGGCGCAACGCGGATTTCATTCGCCGCCTGCTGGGGACCGCGTAATCCGCCCCTGGGTTTGCCGCGGCTGGAACGTCACAGCTCCGTTTTGGCCGCGGCCTGGCCCTCCGCATAGGACCAACCGCATTTGGGGCAGCGGTCGTGGTCGCCAGGGATGGTTTGGCCGCAGCAGAGGCACTTGGTGTTTTTCATGGCCTCCTCGAGCAATTCGCTTTGCTCGTAGGCCTCGTAAAGCTCGGCCTGGTTGTCGGCCCAGAGCTCGGTGGCTCCACAATCCGCGCAGATGGTGGCGCGCAGGCCACCGTAAACCCAGGCTTTGTCCAGGAGGGCGCGCGGCTTGACGGCCACTGCGGCCATGAGTTCGCCGGTGACCTCCATATCCGGCTCCCCCTCATCCACCTGGTTGGACAGGGCCACCCGGCCCCCAGGGATCACCCGCTTGGAGCCACACCTGGCACAGGCCAGTTCCTTGGGCGGAGGGCTGGCCTCCCTGGGCAGGGGAGCGCTTTTCTCGCCTGCGCATTTCCAACAGGAATCGAATTGATCATCCAACTGCTCACCGCATTGTTTGCAGGACCACATGACGGATTTCCTTTCGTTTTAGCCTTGTTAGACGCACCAACTTAGCACACGGTGAGCGGAAATGAAAGCACCCCGTGAAAAAAATAAGCCGGCCCTGACCGGCCGCCGGGCTTGGGCCGGTGCGGCCGGGATCTGGCTGGTGGCGGGATTGGTGCTGGGCCGGCCGTTCCCGGCTGGGTCCGCGGCGCGCCCGCCGGCGGTGCGGCAGCGCGTGGCGGTGGCCCCCGGTGGCTGCGGCTTCGTCCTGCTGCCGGAAAAGCGCCCGTTCATCCCCTGGGGTTTCAACTACGACCGCGACCACCGCAGCCGCCTGCTCGAGGACTACTGGGACACCGAATGGGACACCGTGGAGGCGGATTTCCGCGAGATGAAGGCGCTGGGGGCCAACGTGGTGCGCATCCACCTGCAATTTCCCCGGTTCATGGAGGCCCCCCGGCGCCCCCGGCGGGCGGCCTTGGACCGCCTGGAGCGGCTGATGGAGCTGTGCGACCGCCTCGGGCTATACCTGGATGTGACCGGCCTGGCCTGCTACCGCAAAGCGGATGTCCCAGCCTGGTATGACGCGCTGGGGGAGAGCCAGCGCTGGGCGGCGCAAGCCAGTTTCTGGGCCGCCGTGGCCCGGCGCGGCGCGCGCCATGGCTGCATTTTTGCCTACGACCTGATGAACGAGCCACTCCTGCCGGAGGCCGCCCTGGCGCCCCGGGCGTGGCTGCATCCGTTCGCGCTGGGCGGCTTCCATTATGTCCAATATATCAGCCTCGACCCCGCCGGCCGGAGCCGGCCGGAGATCGCCCGCGCGTGGATCCGGCGGCTCGCCCAGGCGGTGCGCCGGGCCGATCCCGGGCGGCTGGTCACGGTGGGCCTCCTGCCCAACAGCCTGGAAGATCCCGCCCGGGGATCCGGGTTTGCCCCCCAAACCGTGGCGCGGGACCTGGATTACCTGAGCGTGCATATTTACCCCAACCGCGGCAAGCTGGGCGAAGCGTTGGACACCCTCGGCGGTTTCCAGGCGGGCAAACCGGTGGTGATCGAGGAGATGTTCCCGCTGGGCTGTGACGCCGAGGAGCTGGGGGATTTCATCCAGCGCTCGCAGGGTCGTGCCCAGGGCTGGCTGGGGTTCTACTGGGGCCAGGGTCCGGACGAGCTGCGGGGATCGAAAAAAATCGGCGATGCCATGCTGCTGGGCTGGCTCGAACTGTTCCAAAAACTCAATCCCAACCGCCCGGCGGCGGAATGACGCAAGGGGCCAAGGCACAGGCCAGTCCCACGCCAGCCCCATGCCGTTAGCCGCCGAGGTAACGAGGAGGATCCACCGCCGGAGTAATTCAATGCAAGTCCATACCACCTCCGGATTCCGGCCGGCCAGGTTTCCGGGATGAACAGCGGCCTGGAGCCTGTTGATGGACATCAGCGCCACCCAATATAACGGGCTCCGGTTGCGTCCGGCGCTGCGCGGGAGGCTGATCCTGGCGGCACGGTCAGAGGGGAAGGGTTCCTTGCCGATCAAAAAAGCAAAACCCCCAACTTGGATGAAGCGGGGGTTTTGACAGGGTTCAAAAGTGTCTTCCTTCCTTCGAACCTTTGTGCCAGTCTCCGTTTTTTGGGCCCATCAGTCAACTTTATCCTGGTGGAATCCGGCATTTTTCCAGGCCATCAGTACAAACCTTCTGCCAGTCACTCGATTGGCAGGGGGAAAACAGCGTTAGCAATTGGGATGCCGTTTTTTCTAAACGTACAGCACCTTAATAATACCGATCGGCGCTCGGGTAGCAAACTTTAAATATGGGCTGGATTTATTAAATTTTCTTAAGTGGGGCGGCTGCCTTTAGCCGTCGCGGGACGAGACCTCGGCGGATTCCCGGCGGGAGGGGGATGAAAAACATCCCAAGGCTTTACGTTCCGGCGGGCAGAAGGCATGCTTAAGCCATGCCGATACCGGTGATTGATATAGCCCAAATGCGGGCCTGGGAGTGCGCCACCTGGGCCACCGGCCAGACCGAGGAGGCCGTGATCCAGCAGGCGGGCCAGGCGGTGGCCGCCGTGATCCAGGGCCTGGTCCCGCCGCACAGCCGCATCCTGGTGCTGGCCGGCAGGGGCCACAACGGGGACGATGCGCTGGTGGCGGCCCGGCAGCTCCCAGACCACCAGGTAATCGACTGCAAAGTGTCCAGCCCGGAATCCGGTATGCCGCTGGTTCTGGACCACCTGGCCCGGCGCCCCGCGCTGGTGGTGGACGGCCTGTTCGGGATCGGCCTGAACCGTCCCCTGGACCCGGCGTGGTGCGCCCTGGTGCAGGCCATCAATGATTCCGGGCTGCCGGTGGTGGCCGTGGACGTGCCCTCCGGGCTCAATGCGGACACCGGGGAGCCGCAGGGCGGGGCGGTCCGGGCGCAGGTCACCATCACCCTGGGCGCTCCCAAAAAAGGGCTGTTGCAGACGCCGGCGGCGCCCTATGTGGGGCGGTTGGAAGTGGCGCCGGACATCGGGCTGGTCCCCTGCCCGCACCCGGGCGAACTGTGGTGGACTCTGCCCCGGGATTTCGCGGGCTATCCGCCCCCGCGGCCGGCGGGCGGGCACAAAGGCACCTTCGGCCACCTGGTGATTGTGGCGGGGAGCCTGGGCTATCATGGCGCGGCGGTGCTGGCCACCCGGGCGGCCCTGTGCGCCAAGCCCGGCCTGGTGACCCTGCAGACCCTGCCGGAAGTATATGTGCCGGTGGCCGCCCAGCTGCAGCTGGCCATGGTCCATCCCTGGCGGAGCGCCCAGGCCGCGCCGGAGTCCGCCACCGCGTGGCTGTTCGGGCCGGGGCTGGCCCAGCCGGATTTGCCGGAAGCCCTGAGGGGGGAATGCATCCGGGCATGGCAGACCGCCCGGCTGCCGGTGGTGGTGGATGCCAGCGCCCTGGATTGGCTGCCCGAAGGCCCGCTGCCACACCAGTGCGTGCGGCTGATCACCCCGCATCCGGGCGAAGCCGCCCGGCGGTTGGGAACGACCACCGCCGCAGTGCAGCAAGACCGGCCGGCAGCCTTGCGGCAATTATCCCGCCGTTTCGGCGGCTGTTGGGTGGCCCTGAAGGGGCAGCAGACCCTGCTCGGCCAGGCGGAAGGGCCGATCCATGTCAACCCCTCCGGGAACCCCGGCCTGGCGCAGGGGGGCAGCGGGGATGCGCTGGCCGGCTGCCTGGCGGGATTGCTCGCGCAGCCCCTCCTGCAGGCGGATCCCGGCCGGGCGATGCGCTACGGCATCTGGTGGCACGGCCACACGGCCGACCAGCTCCAGGCCCGCGGCGGCTCCTGGACCATTGATACCCTGCTGCGCCAGTGGGAGGGCTGGTGATTTCCCAGGCCGCACGGCAGCCCAGGACTCCCCGGCCCGCTCCTTCCGGACTCCCGGCCAGGATCAAGACTCGGCGGGAACCATGGAGCCATAAGGGGGACGGTTTATTGTTTGCGAAGGCTGGCCGCTGCCGGTATCCCTTATGCATTGTTCGGCATGAACGGCAACGGAACCAACGGCGATCCGCCCGCAGCGGGTCCCCATCTTGAATACCAGCGGCTGCGCTTTTCGACGCAGCTGCCGCTGGATTACCTGTACCATCCCACGCATTACTGGCTGCATCGTCAAAAGGACGGGATCTGGCGCGCCGGGTTGACCCGCTTTGCCGTGCGGATGCTCGGGGAAATGGTCGATCACGGTTTTCACGTGCTGCCCGCCCAGGTGGTTCAGGCCGGCCAGGTCATCGGATTCATCGAAGGTTTCAAGGCGGTGTCCGACCTCTGCTGCCTGGTGAACGGGACTTTCCGGCAGAGCAATGCCGCCCTGAAGGAGCAGCTCCACCTCCTGCACCGCGATCCGCACGGGGCCGGCTGGCTCTACGAGGCGGAAGGCCACCCGGATGACCTGTGCGTGGACGCCGATGGCTACCGCCTGATCCTGGACCAGGCCATCGACCGCCTGGCCGGGCAATAGCCGGCGGCCCGGATCGTGGCGGCCCGGCCGCGGGGCTTTGGGCGGACCGCGAACCGTGGCTCAAGGACCGGACAGGCGCCGCAGTAGTTCCAGGCCGGGGCGCGGCGCGGCCACAAAAATGTTCACCGGGCCGCAACTATTGGAACCACGCCGCCGCGGCCGATCGCCAGGAGGGGTTATCCCGAGCTTTGGTCTTGGGCGTGGTGGATCTGGCTGCCACCGTTTTTCTGATTTCTGTGCCGGGGGTTATTGGGGCGGCGTTTGCGCCGCCTTGGAGCGGCCGGTTTTTCCCTTTTGCCGGGCAGCGTGGCCGGCCGGCTCACTGATGCCTGGCTGGTTATTTATGGTGGAAAAGATATCAGGTCGTGGTGGTGTGGGCGCCAGGATCCGGCCCGCTGGCCAACGGGCGCCCAAATTGGAATATCTGGATTGCATCCCGGCTTGGGGCGGCGCATGATGAGGATGGATGCCTGGTTGAACCAACCGGGAAGTGATTATGTTTCTGGCAACCGTCAATAAACTGAAGCAGTTGCTTTACCTGAGCTTCATCCAACAAGTGAGCGTTCGGGAACTGGAGCAAGGCCTGGAG
>CAIMWS010000543.1 GCA_903845125.1 uncultured Verrucomicrobiota bacterium | reverse complement strand
CAGGCATACTCCCACTCCGCCTCGGTGGGCAGCCGGTATTGGTAGCCCAGGGGCAGGTTCCCGGCCGCCCGCTCCCGGGCGGTCAGCTTGGCGCAATAGTTGGTGGCGTCCATCCAGTTCACATTTTCCACCGGCAGATTGGTGTCGCTCAAGAACCAGGCGGGGTTCTCCCCCATCAGCGCCAGGTATTCCCCCTGGGTCACCTCGGTGCGCCCCAACCAGAACTCCCGGGTGATGGCCACCTGCCTCTGCGGGCCCTCGCTGGCCGAGCGCCCCGGCTCGGAATCCGGGCTGCCCATGGTGAACGTGCCGGGGGGGATCCACGCCATCCCGGGCGGCGCGGCCACGCCCAAGGCCCGCACCCGGTAGCTGCGGCTGGCCACGCCCGCCCGGGGCCGGTCATCCAGCACCGCCGCCGGCCGGCCTTGTCCCACCACCGGGGAACCCACCGCGGCCCAAGCCTGCAGATCGTCGGAGGATTCCACCTGGAACCGCCGGCCCAGGCCGGCGAAAAAGCCCAGCCGCACCGGCCCCTCGGCGGTGAGGGAGGCGGTGAGGACCAGCACGGAGGAGGTGTCGGTGGGGCTGGTCCCGGCCACGAACTCCCGCCAGCTGGGCTGGCCATCCCCATCCGGATCGGCCAGTTCGGCTGCGGCCGGATCGCCGGTCAAACCACTGGCATCCAGCCAAGCCTGCGGCGTGCCGTGCGGCGCCAACGCCGGGGCGATCTGGATGTTGGTCTGCGCCTGGGCCGCCAGGGCCAGGCCGATGGCGGCCAATCCCGCCCACATTAAGAATGACTTCTGTTTCATTTGGATTACTTCCCTTTCCCATGCCTGCAAACCGGCAGTGCCGTTGCTCCGCCAGATTTTGGGCTATGCCATCGGCCATTACCCGCGCCGCGGGCTCTCCACCGGCCCGCCTGGCTCGTCCCTCGACTCGCTATCGCTGCTCCAGCCAGCGGCGCCCCCTTCTGCTCCTGCCTGTGCTCACTGAACTGGGGCCAGGACCGGGCGGAACCCCAGCCTGGAATCCCAGTTGTACGGGGGGGCGTAGAGCCGGGCCGCCGAGCGGCAGTAGAAATAGTAGTAAAGCCAGTCGCCCCCGCGATTCACGCGGTAGTCACCCGTGTTTGGCCCCTGTGGATTAACCACACTCCCGCCTGGATAATGGCCAAACCAGTCCTGGCACCACTCCCGCACGTTCCCATGCATGTCATACAACCCCCAGGCATTGGGTTGCTTCTGGCCGACTCGATGCGTTTGTCTGAAGCTGTTATCCCTATACCACGCATAATTCCCCAAGAGCGTTAACATGTCATCCTCCCCAAAGCTGAATCGCGTCGTGGTTCCCGCCCGGCACGCATACTCCCATTCCGCCTCCGTCGGCAGCCGGTAAACATACCCTGCCGGCAGCCGCCCCTCGGCCCGCTCCCGCTCGGTCAGCTTAGAGCAATACCAACTGGCGTCGTCCCAGGTCACATTCTCCACCGGACATTGCGGATCACCCTTGAAATAAGAGGGATTGTTCCCCAGCACCGCTTCATACTCCGCCTGCGTGGTCTCACACCGGCTCATCCAAAAGCCCTTGGTTATCGTCACCACCGTCGGCGGACTTTCCGAGT
>CAIMWS010000542.1 GCA_903845125.1 uncultured Verrucomicrobiota bacterium | reverse complement strand
GGCGCTGGCCGCCTGTGCGCTGGCCGCGGCGGTGGGCGTGTTCGGGTCCGTCCGCCGCGCCGCCCGCCTGCCCCCCGCCGAGGCCATGCGGCCGGAGCCGCCCGCCAGCTACCGGCCCGCCCTGGTGGAGCGTACCGGCATCGCCCACCTGTTCACCCACACCTTCCGCATCGCCGTGCGCAACCTCGAGCGCAAGCCCATCCAGGCCTTGTTCACCGGCGCCGGCCTGGCCCTGGCCACCGGCATCCTCGTCGTGCCCAGCGCCCTCCACGACGGCGTGGACGAGGTGCTCGAATTCCAGTGGGACATCGTCCAGCGCCAGGATGTCAGCCTCGGCCTGGCCGATCCCGCCAGCCAGGCCACCCGCCACCTGTTCAACCAGCTGCCGGGGGTATGGGCGGTCGAGCCGTTCCGCCACGCCGCCGTCCGCCTCCATTGCGGCCACCGGAGCCGCCAGGTGGCCATCCAGGGCCTGCCCCCCAACGCCCTCCACAACCGCGTCATCGACGCCCACAACCGCCGGCTGGACCTCCCCGCGCGCGGGATCGTGCTCTCCACGGTCCTGGCCAGCGTGCTCGACGCCCGGCCCGGCGACCTCCTGCGCGTGGAATTCCTGGAGGGCCGGCGCCTCGTCCGCGAGGTGCCCCTGGCGGCCGTGGCGGGCGACTTTGTCGGCTCGGCCGCGTACATGGACCTGGCCTCCCTGAACCGGCTCCTGGAGGAGGGGGACCTCATCAGCGGCGCCAGCGTCACGGTGGATCCCGCCCGGCGGAGCCTGTTCCTCCACGCCCTGAAAGCCATTCCCCGCATCAGTTTCGTGGTCATCAAGGAATCCCTCCGGGCCAATTTCCGCGCCACCACCGCCGCGAGCATCAACCTGATCCAATCCATCTACATGGTTTTCTCCATCGTGGTGGCGTTCGGGGTGATCTACAACAACGCCCGCATTTCCCTCGCCGAGCGCGCCCGCGAGCTGGCCACCCTCCGGGTGATCGGGTTTTCCCGGCGGGAAGTGGGCGCCGTGCTCGTCATCGAACTGGCCATCCTGGCCCTGGCGTCGGCCCCCGCCGGGCTCCTGCTGGGCGCCGGTTTCGCCCGGGTGATCGTGGGCGCCATCAATACCGAAACGGTGCGCGTGCCGCTCGTGCTCTCGCTCCATAATTTCGCCTTTGCCATCGCCATCGTGGCCGCCGCCTCCACCCTCTCCGCCTGGCTGGTGCTGGGCAAGCTCAACCAGCTGAACCTGGTCAGCGCCCTCAAGGCGCCGGAGTAGCCGGCTGGCCGGACGGAAGCGCGGCGGAGATTACGCGTTTGCATAAGGCTTCCGGGTAATATTATATTGGCACCCATATGCAGACCTTGGCATCCAGTAGCGGCCCTGATGCGGTGCAAGTATGGCACTTCATCAGCCCCGAATTAAAGCTGCGCTTTACCAGTGAATCCTTCGAGCTGGGAAAAATTTACCACACCGCCGGCCGGGTTTCGCCGAGCCAGAACAGCCTGCCGGCCAGCCGGCTGCTGTTGGACGCCCTGAAATACGCCGTCGGCCCGGTCGCCTGCCTGCTGCAGGTTTCAGGCGAGGTCCAGGAGGACACCGATAAAGTCTGCGGCCGCGAGCGGCAGATCCTGGCCTGGGGCAATATTGAGCGCCAGCTCCACCGGTTCGCGCTGGACTTGGTGGAAATGGTGCTGCCCGGCACCGGCGAGCTCACCCGGCAATGGAGTCCGTTCCTGGAGATCAAGCAAAAGTGGGTGGAGCAGTGCGTTTCCTCGGACACCCTGGCCCAGGCCCGTGCCGAAGCCCAATCCCTCGCCGCGCATTTGCAGGATCCCATCTCCGCCCTGGCCGCCGCCGTCCTGGAGGAAGAGCAATTCTGGCGCCGCCTGCACGCCATGGCCCGCGATGCGGGCGGGCTCCTGCGGGAAATTTCCGCCGGCAGCGACCTCAAGGTCGATTTGTGGACCCAGCTGAACCGGCGCCTGGAAAAAATGGTGCGCCCCAATTTACGGTATTGGCGGGGCGTCAAGGGCTACACCCGGACCGATTTCGATTTTTCGCTGGCCCTGCAGGAACCCCGGCCCGCCGAGCCTGCCCAATGCGTCAACAACATCCTCATTGTGGAGGACGACATCGATTTTGCCGAGATCCTCCAGGATTTCCTCGCCAGTGTCCGCAGCCGGACCACCGTGGTCCGCAATGGCGCCGAAGCGGTCAAATGCATCATGCAGCAGGATTTTGACTGCATCTTGTGCGACATGATCATGCCCCATATGCCCGGGGACATGTTCTACATGGCCGTGCAGCGCTTCAAGCCGCACCTGTGCAAAAAATTCATCTTTATGACCGGCCACCACGGGGATTCCCGGGTCTCCGCCTTCCTCCGGAAGCAGGAAGGCATTGTCCTGTATAAGCCGTTTGAAATGAACGCCTTGGTCGAAGCCATGAAAAAAATGGAGATCCAGGCGGGCACCGCGGCCGCCCGGGCGCGGCAATGAGGGGAAACCCGGTCAGAGTTTCTTTTTCACCGCGTCGCTCGGTTCGATGCTGAGGCTTTTCTGCCAGGCTTCGCGCGCCTTGTCGGCCTGTTTGAGGGCCTGGTAAATGTCTCCCAGGTGATCCCAGAGGGTGGCATCCGGCTTGGTGGTTAGCTCCACCGCTTTCAATTGCACCCGCAAGGCTTCCTCCAGCTTGTTGGACCGGAACAGGATCCAGGCTTGCGTGTCCAGAAAAGCCCCGTTCTTCGGTTCTTTGGCCACCGCCTTTTCGATGAACCGCTGCGCCTCCTCCAAATTGGCTGACTGCTCCGCCCACATATAGGCCAGGTAGTTCAACGCTTCGACATCCTCCGGGTCCATGGCCAGGCAGCGGCGGAAATTCTTCTCTGCCTGCTCCATGTTTTTGTTCCGCTCATAGGCGGCGCCCAGCTGGAAATAAAACGCGTGGGTCAGCCGGTTGGTCTCGGAAATGGAGGCGATGATTTCCGCGGAGTTGAAGGATTGGATGGCGTCCGGGAACTTTTTGAGCTGCACTTGGGCCAGGCCCGTCATGAATTCAACCAGGAAGCTGCGCGGAAATTTGGCGCGGATCCGGCCCAGCACTTCCAGGGCGTCCTCCGGCTTTTCCGCCGCCAGGTTGACCCGGGTGAGGTCGTAATAAACCGGCTGGAATTCAGCGTTCAGCAGGATGCACTTCTGGTAATGCTCAATCGCTTTTTTATAATCCCCCAAATCGGACGCCAGGTTGCCGATGAGGTAATAAAGCTGCGGATTGGTGACATCTTGCCGGGCCACCTTCTCGAGCTGTTCCAGCGCCAGCCGGTTTTCCCCCGTCCGCAGGTAGGTTTCCGCCAGCTTGGCCCGCAAGCCCGGCAGTTCCGGATGCCGCGCCAGCACCTCGGCGTAAAGCCGGGTGGCCGTCTGGAATTCGCCCATGGTGCGGTAGAGATCCGCCAGCTTCATCTGCATGCTCGGCAGGCGGGTGTTCAATTTGCGCGCCCGTTCCAGCACCTCCAGAATGGTGGCCCGCAGGGGGTCGCCGTCCTTGCCCAGCACCCCGCGCAAGCCCGCCAGCGACTCCGCCAGGCTGGTCAGGAAGCCCACATCCGCATCGGGCACCTTCCGCGCGGTTTCCAGCACCTTCAACGCTTCCCGGGCGTCGCCGGCTTGCACCTGGAGCCTTGATAAATGCTGGTACGGCTCGATGATCCTCGGGTTCAGCTGGATCGCGGTGCGGTCCGCCTCCATGGCTTTTTCCGGCTGGCCCAGCTCGGCGCGGGCCAGGGCCAGCATCGCCCATTCGGCGGCGGTGGCATCCTCGCGGCTGGTGGCCGCGGCAAGCAATTCCAGTGCCTGGTCCAGCTGCCTGGCCAGCAGCAGCCGCCGGGCCACCTCCAGCACGAGATCCTCGTGCGCAGGATCTTCCAGCGCCGCCTGCCGGTATTCCTCCAGTGCCGGGCCGGCCATCTCCCTGGCCTCCAGAACAATCCCCGTCCCAAAATGGGCCAGCGCCTTGATCCGGCTTTCCGAGACGGCATCCTGCCGGTTGGTGATCCACTCCTGCACCCCGGTGGCGCGCAGTTCAAAGGGGATTTCCACCGGCTCCGGCGGCCGGGCATCGGCCGCCGCCCGGTCGGGGTTCCGGTACACAGGAGGACCCGCCAGGCAGGATGCCATGCCCAGCAAGGCCGCCGTCATTATCATTCTGACCATCCCCATAAAATAAGCCACAAAAGCGCAGCGGGAAACCCGCGCTGCGCTCGGCAATCAACAGGATGTAAACGGGACAGGCAACCAATCCACCGCCAGCCACGCGTTTCGCGAGACTGGCAGGGTGTGAGCCAAAGGACCAGCCGGGAGCGTGCTCCAGACCCGTCCCGCATCAAAAACCGGGATTACTGCTGCCAGGTGCGCTTCTTATGGCGATTGGCACGCATCTTCTTGCGGCGTTTATGTTTGTTAATCTTCGCTTTACGACGTTTCTTTAATGATCCCATAAATGTTTCTTTGTTCCGCTCGTCAACCGGCCTCTCAGTATACCACTTTATTGAGCGGATATTCAATGATACCTTCGGCTCCAGCGGCCTTGAGCTTGGGGATTATCTCACGAACGATGTGTTCGTCAATAATTGTCTCCACCGCCACCCACCCGGCCTGGCTCAGCCGGGAGATGGTTGGATTACGCAAAGCCGGTAACGATTTCAATAACTTTTGGAGGTTTTTTTTGGCCACGTTCATTTTTACCCCCACTTTGGCCTCCGCCTCGAGCGCCCCTTGGAGCAGCATCGCCAGCGTTTCGATCTTCTCCCGCTTCCACGGATCCTTCCACGAAGCCAGGTTGGCGATCAGCCGCGGAGTCGAGCTCATGATCTCATCGATTATGCGCAACTTGTTGGCCCGCAAAGAGCTGCCGGTTTCCGTCAGCTCCACGATGGCATCCACCAGCTCGTGCGCCTTGAACTCCGTGGCGCCCCAGGAAAACTCCACCTCGGCCTCCACCCCTTGGCTGGCCAGGTAGCTGCGGGTCAGGTTCACCACCTCCGTGGCAATCCGTTTGCCTTGGAGGTCCTTGGGGGACTTGATGGCCGAATCCTCCGGCACCGCCAGCACCCAGCGGGCCGCCTGCCGGGTGGCTTTGCTGAATAAAAATTCCCCGACTTCATGCACCTGGGATCCGTTTTCCCGGATCCAATCCAGCCCCGTGATCCCGCAATCCAGGTAGCCATGGTCCACATACCGGCTGATTTCCTGGGCGCGGATCAAACGCACTTCCAACTCCTCATCATCCACATAAGGAATGTACGAGCGGCTGCTCACCTGGATATTGAAGCCCGCTTTGGCCATTTTCTCCAGGGTCGCCTCCTGCAAACTTCCTTTGGGAAGACCCAACCGCAAAAACTTCGTCTGCTTCATCGCCTGTGAAGTTAGCAGATCCGCGGAATTCTGCCATGGTTATTTCACGGGGATCTCCGCCCTTCCGCGGTGGCGCCGGCTGCCTTCTGCAACCCGCCCTTGCTTCCCGCGCGGGCGCCAGTTATATCAAACCCGTGCAGTTTCGGAAAATATCCCTGGTTGGTGTTGGCCTGCTGGGCGGCTCCCTCGGTCTGGCCATCAAACACCGGCGTCTGGCCGAGCGGGTCGCCGGCTATGTCCGCCGCGCGGCCAGCGTGGACGAATGCCTCCGCGCCGGGGTGGCCGATGCAGTGACTACGGATCTGGAGCCGGCGATCACCGAGGCCGACTTGGTGGTCCTCTGCACCCCCATCGCCCAAATGCGGGCCCTGGCCGACCGGATGGTTCCCTGCCTCAAGCCAGGGGCCCTCATCACGGATGTCGGCAGCGTCAAAAGTTCCGTAGTCCGGGATTTGGCGCCTTGCGCCCGCCGGGCTGGGGCGGTTTTCATCGGCAGCCACCCCATGGCCGGGGCGGAGAAAATGGGCGTGGCCGCCGCCCGGGCGGATCTGTTTGAAAAGGCCTGGTGCGTGGTCACCCCCGCCCCCGGCTCCGCTCCCGGGGACGTGGACCGGCTCCGGCGGTTCTGGGAATCCGTGGGGTCCCGCACCATGGTTCTGGATCCCGGGCTGCACGACCAGTTGGTGAGCCGTTCCAGCCATCTGCCGCACCTCGTGGCGGCCGGGCTCTCCAACCTGGTCCTGGATCCCAGCCACCCGCACGAGCAGGCTTTGCTGTGCGCCTCCGGCTTCCGGGACACCACCCGCGTGGCCTCCGGCTCCCCGGAAATGTGGCGCGACATCGCGCTGGCCAACCGCGAAAACCTCGTCCGCGGGCTCGGGGAATTTCTCGGCGGGCTGCAGGATTTCCAACGCGCCCTCGAGGCGGGGGACGAGGCCGCCGTCATCCGCTTTTTCCAGGTGGCCAAACAGCGCCGGGATGCCTGGTGTGAGCAAACCTACTCCCCGGAATAACCCCATGCCGCTGCCCCCATTGCTCGAAATTTGCCCCCTGGCAGCCCCCTGCCAGGCCGCCCTCACCGTGCCCGGATCCAAGAGCATCACCAACCGCGCCCTCGTGCTGGCCGCCCTGGCGGAAGGCACCACCGTGCTGCACGGCGCCCTCTGGAGCGACGACACCCAGGTGATGGTCCAGGCGCTGCAAACCCTGGGTTACGCGGTGGCGGTGGAGCCCGATCCGCTGGAATCGGCCAACCGCCGGCTGATCGTGGCGGGCCGCGGCACGCGGGTGCCCGCGGGCGGCCGCCGCGAATCCCCCCGGGAGCTGTTTGTGGGCAACGCCGGCACCGCCGCGCGCTTCCTGGCCGCCATGCTCTGCCTGGGCCGGGGCGTTTACCGCCTCCACGGCGAGCCGCGGATGCACGAGCGGCCCCAGGCGGCCTTGTTCGCCGCCCTCCGCCAGCTGGGCTACCGGATTGAGTCCGCATCCGACCGCCTGCCCGCCCTGATCCATGGCGGCGGGCCCCGCGCCGCCACCTGCACCGTCAACATCACGGAGAGCTCCCAGTTCGCCTCCGCCCTGATCCTCAGCGCCCAGGCGGGCGGGTGGCGGGTGGAAATCCGCGGCGAGAACGCCGAGGAATCCCCCTACGTGGCCATGGCCCGCAAGCTCTGCGCCCAGTTCCCCACCCAGGGTGGCCGGTTCGAGTTCCAGGTGGAGCCCGACGCCTCCAGCGGCAGCTATTTTTGGGCGGCCGATTTCCTCCAGCGCCTGGCCGGCCATCCGCCCGGCTCCATCGTGGTGAACCATTGGCCCGCCACCGGCTGGCAGGTGGACGCCCGCTTCCCCGGCTGCTGGCCTTTGCCCGAGACCCTCTCCCGCCAGTCCGGCCTGGGGGACAGCATCATGACCGCCATCGTGCTGGCTCCTTTCGCTGGCGCGCCCCGGCGGTTCACCGACCTCGGGCGCCTGCGGGTCCAGGAATGCGAGCGGGTCCGGGCCTTGCGCACCGAGTTGGGCCGCTGCGGCGCCCGGGTGGAGGAGGCGGGCGACACCCTCACCGTGTTCCCCGGGCCGCTGCACGGCGCGGAGATCGCCACCTACCAGGACCACCGGGTGGCCATGTGCTTCGCCATTCTGGGATTGAAAGTCCCGGGCATTCGGCTGCAAAATCCCGCCTGCGTGAAGAAGACGTTCCCGAATTTCTTCCAGAAGCTGGCCGCCCCGCCCCCGCAGGGGCTGGGCGCCGTGCTCCTGGAGGCGCCGGCCGGAAGGCCCCTCGCGGAGGCGGAGCTCTTCGCGGATTGAACCAGTGAATAAAGAGCCTATTGTCATCGCCATCGACGGCACCAGCGCCAGCGGCAAAAGCACCAATGCCAGGCTGGTCGCCCGCGCCCTCGGTTTTGTGTATGTGGATACCGGGGCCATGTACCGCACCCTGGCCTGGCATTGCCTGGAAGCCGGCGTCAACGTGGATGATCCCCGGGCGGTGGCCGCCCTTTGCCGCCGCTGGCAGACCACCCTGGCCTGCGTGGACCGCCAGGTCCGCCTGCTCGTGGATGGCTATTACCCGGAAAAGGAAATCCGCACCGCCCGCACCTCGGAGGCCGTCCCCCGGGTGGCCTCCGTGCCCAAGGTCCGGGAATGGATGAAAAAGCTCCAGCGCTCCTGCCTCCAGTTCGGCAGCCTCGTCATGGAAGGCCGCGACATCGGCTCCAACATCTTCCCCGAGACCGGGTTTAAATTCTACCTCGACGCCGCCCTCGCCGAGCGGTCCAAGCGCCGGGCCTCGGAGGGCGTGGAGGAAAACCTGGCCGCCCGCGACCAGCGCGACAGCCAGCGCGCCGCCGCCCCGCTCATGATCCCCCTGGGCGCCCTCGTGATCAATAACTCCGCCCTGACCGCCGAGCAAACCAGCGGCGCGATCCTGGCCGAGATCCGGCGGCGGCTCGCGGAAGCCTGAAGACGCCATGGAAGCCAGCCCCCCAGTGGCCCTTTCGGTGGTCATCCCGGTTTTCAACGAACAGGAAAACCTGGAGCCGCTCATCACCGAATTGGCCGGGGCTTTGAAAGCCCTGGACCGGCCATCCGAAATCGTCTGTGTGGATGATTGCAGCACCGACCGCGGCTTCGGTGTCCTGAAGCACCTCGGCCAAAGCCAGCCCACCCTGCGGGTCATCCGCCACCGCCTCCAGTGCGGTCAAAGCGCCGCCCTGGCCACCGGCATCCGCGCCGCCCGGGGGGAGATCATCGTCACCATGGACGGCGACCTGCAGCACGATCCGGCCGACCTTCCCCGGCTGGTGGGGGCCTTGGAACCCGGCCTGGCCGCCGTCTGCGGCATTCGCGCCCGGCGCCGCGACAACTGGATCCGGCGCATCTCCTCCCGCATCGCGAATTTCTATTTCTACCTCCTGCTGGGGGACCGGGTGGCCGATACCGGGTGCACCTTCCGCGCCATCCGCCGGGAGGCTCTGGCGGAGGTGCCCCGCTTCAACGGTTTCCACCGCTACCTGCCCACCATGCTCCGCTTCCAGGGCTTCAAGGTGCTCGATATCCCGGTCAACCACCGGCCCCGCGTGCGCGGCGTCAGCAAGTATGGCATCGGCAACCGCCTCTGGCGCGGCATCCTGGATTGCCTGGCCATGCGCTGGTACCGCGCCCGGTGCCTGCGCGGCAGCCGGGTGGGCGTGGAATGACTCCGCCCGCCGCCCCGCCGCCGGTCCCGGAGCCGCCGCTGCGGCCGGGCCGCCAGGCCTGGCTCCTCGGCCTGGGCCTGGTCGCCCTGCTCCTCCTGGTCCACTGCACGCCGGTCAGCGCCTACCTGCGCCAGGCGCAGCAGGTGCAGGCGGACCTCCGCCGCTTCGGCTGGCTGGCCCCGGGGGTGTTCACGGGCGGGGTTGCCCTGCTGGTGGCCGCCGGCCTGCCGCGCCTGGCGTTTTGTTTCATTGGCGGCCTGACCTTCGGTTTTTACCGGGGCTTGTGGTGGACGCAGCTCGGCACTTTTCTGGGCTGCTACCTGGCCTTTCTGGCCATCCGTTCCCGGTGGTTCTCCCGGCTCCTGCCGGCGTGCCGCTGGGGGGCTTCCAGCCCCCTGCTCCAGGCGCACGGCCTGGCGGCGGTGATCCTGGCCCGCCAGCTGCCGGTGCCCGCCCTGGCCGTCAACGCGGGCCTGGCTCTCTCCGGCGTCGGCCACCTGGATTTCATCCTCGGCACGATCCTGGGCCAATTGCCGCAGGCCATCCCGTGCGTGATGATCGGCAGCGGCCTGCTCCAGGCTTCCTGGCGGCAAAGCCTGGGCCTCGTGGCCCTGGGCGTGGTCCTCCTGGCCGGAGCGTGGCTCGGGCTGCGGTGGCTGCTCCGCGCCCGCCAGCCGCTCAGCCCTGCGGGGGGGCCACCACCGGCAGGCTGAACCAGAAGGTGCTGCCCTGGCCGGGGGCGCTCACCAGCCCGATCTCCCCGCCCTGGGCTTCCACCGCCAGCTTGCAGAACGCCAGGCCCAGCCCCGTGCCCAGCCCCTTGTGGGCCACCTCGGCCTGGCCGAACTTCTCGAACACCTTCTTGTGGAATTCCGGCGGGATGCCCTGGCCGGTATCCGCCACCGCCACCCGGGCCACGCGGCCTTCCTCCCCCACTTCGATCCTCACCTCCCCGCTGGCGGGGGTGAATTTGATGGCGTTGGCGAGCAGGTTGCCCAAAACCCGCCGCACGAGGTCCAGATCGCATTCCGCCCAGACCGCTTCAGGCGCGTGGATGACCAGCTGCCTGGGGGCCGCCAGGGGGGCGACCGCCTCCAGGGCCTCCCGTGCCGTCTGCGAGAGGTTGCAGGTTGTCTTATGGAGCGGCATCTGGCCCGCCTCCAGCCGGCTGATATCGAGCAACTGGGTGATCATGTCCTTCAGCTTTTCGGCCGCGTGGGTCATGTTCCGCCACACCTTGTTGGCCGGGGTCCGGCCGGTGGCGTCCAGCATTTCCACAAGGCCCAGGCCGGCGGTCATCACCGTCAGTTGGGACCGCATGTCATGCACCACCATGTGCACCAGGTTGTCCCGCAGCCGCTCCAGGCTCTGCAGCCGGGTGTAGCTCTCATGCAGCTGCTGTTCCCGGCGCCGCAGCTCAAGGTGCGTGCGCACCCGGGCCTTCACCTCCTCGTAATGGACCGGCTTGGTGATGTAGTCCACGCCGCCGCTGCCGAAGGCCTTGACCTTGTCCAGGACTTCATCCAGCGCGCTGACGAAAATGATGGGGATGTCCCGCAGCCGGGGATCGGCTTTGAACCGCTGGCATACTTCATACCCGTCCATTTCCGGCATGCTGACATCCAGCAGCACCAGGTCCGGCGGGTCGATTTGGGCGGCCTGCAGCGCCAGCTCGCCGCTGGGCGCCGGCCGCACCCGGTAGCCGTGCTGTTTGAGCATGTCCGAGAGCAGCCGCAGGTTCGCCGGCATGTCATCCACGATGAGCAGATTGCCGGCCGATTCAGTTTGGGGATCGTTCATGGCTTGCATGGGGCAGGGGTTTTAAGATGGACCGTCAGGCGGATGCCGGGCGGGGCCAGGTTTTCCACGGTGAGCGATCCACCATAAAGGGTTACAATGCGTTCCGCCAGCGCCGGCGCCAAGCCCAGGTCGCCATCCTCCGCCATGGGATTGGTGCTGGCCAGCAACTGGAAGAACCGGGCCAGCTCCGGCTGCGGAATGGTTCTTCCTTCCGTCTCGATCAGCAGGCTCGTGCCGCCGGGCTGGGATTCCTGGCGGATTTTCACCAGCGATCCGGGCCGCGCGAATTTCACGGCGGTTTCCAGCACCAATTGCAGGGCCCGGCCCAGGAATTCCGGCGCGGCGGTGACCTCCCCGCCTTCCGGCGGCACTTCCCCCAGCCGGACTTCCCGCATTTGGGCCAGGCTCCGGGCTTGGGCGAAGGCCTCCCTGGCCACCTCCCCCAGGCGGCATTGGTGGGGCTCCCCGGTCTCCGACGTGGTATTGATCATGGTCAGCAACAGGGCATCATCCACCAGGTTGAGCAGGCGGCGGCAGCTCTGGTTGAAGATGTCCCGGCACATGGCCACCTCCGGCTGGTCGCCGCACGCGGAGAATAAGATATCCGCCGCCCCCACCATCCCTTGCAGGGGGGTATGCAGCTCGTGGGAAATCAGGCCCAGAAAATCGCTCTTCGCCTGGTCCAGGATGGCCAGCCGGGCGTTGGCGTCCACCAACTGCTGGTTCGCCTCCACCAGTTGGCGGGTGCGCTGGCGCACCGTGTCCTCCAGGCGGGTGTTGTGCCGTTCCAATTCCCGGCGCAGGCGGGCCACTTCCAGGTGTGTCTTCACCCGCGCCTCCACCTCTTCGTATTGGAAGGGCTTGGTGATGTAATCCACCGCCCCCACCGCGAAGCCTTTCACCTTTTCCAGCGTCTCGTGCAGCGCGCTGATGAAAATGACGGGGATGCCCGCCAATTGCGGGTCCGCCTTCAGGCGTCCGCACACTTCATACCCGTCCATCACCGGCATGTTGATGTCGAGCAGCACGAGATCGGGCTGGGCCGCCCGGACGGCTTCCAGGGCCTGCCGGCCGTTCAACACCGGGCGCACCTCGTAACCGCTCTGCTTGAGCATGTCCGCCAGCAGGCGGAGATTCGCCGGCGTGTCGTCCACGATGAGGATGTTCCCTCCCGTTTTCACTTCCGGTTCAGCCTTCATTCCGACTGCTTTTGCGCATGGATCCGATGCCATGTGTCATTACCGGATATTCCCACCCGCGGGCGCAAACGCAAGTCCGGCGATCACCTGGGCGCGTGTGCCCCGCGGAACCCGGCGGCGGGAAACCCCGCCCTCGGGGGGCCAAAAACCGGGAAGTTGGGGCGCTTCCACGCCCCGCCGGCCCCCGCGGGATTTCCCTACCTCCTGCTTCCAGGCCAGGACCATTTTCCATGGTGGAATTCGTGCGGGTTGTCCAGGTTCATGCCAATCAATTCTCCATCAGGCATCGCGTTTTTGTCTGCTTCCACCCCGGCTGGACCTCCGGCTTGGCCGCCGCCAGCCGGGAAAATGCCCGCGGGCTTCCATCCCCCCGGCCGGGATGGATCACCCTGGCGGCCAAGCCGGGTTTGGCGTTCGCGCAACAGGGCGGCCGGTCTTCACAGCAGCTCGCGGTAAACGTCGGGATGGGGCCGGGCGATGACGACGGCGTTGACGAGCACGCCGGGCTCGCTGAGCACCATCCGGCCGGCTTTCACCGCGGTTTCCACCGAGGCCACATCGCCCGTGAGCGTGGCAAAAGCTTTGCCGCCCAGGGCCATGGCCAGGCGGATATCCAGCAGCGTGACGTTGGCGGATTTGGCCGCGGCATCCGCGGCCTGGATCAGCGTGGCGACATTGAACGACTCCAAAACCCCCAAAGCGCCATTGGCCTGCGCCAGCTGGCTGCGGCCCAGGGCTGCGAAGACCTCCGGGTGAACATTGGGGATGACCAGCTGGTCGATCAAATACCCGTCCGCAGCCTGGGACCCGGCGGCCACGGCGGCCTGGACGGCAGCGGTATCGCCACCAATGAGGACCATGTATTTCCCGGAGCAAATCGAGCGGGAGAGGATCAGCCGCACATTGCTCGCCTTGAGCATGGTGTCGGCCACCTGGTAGCCGGCCGCCACGCTGGACAATTCAATCAATCCGATGGATTTATCGCTCATGATGCTTTGGAAATTTCGATGCGGTCGTCAGTTACTAGGGTGACCTGCCCGGTGATGGGCGCGTGCAGCACCGCCCCCAGCGCACCGGCGGGAACCTGCCCGATGGGCTGCCCGGCCGTGACGCGGTCCTGCGCCTTTACCACGGCCTGGCAGGGAGCGCCGGCGCTCTGCTTGAGGGGCAGCACCACTTTCTCCGGGGATACCGTGACGGCTTCCCAATGCGCCGGGGCGTCGTAGGCCTTCACCCCCAGCTTGTTCATTAAAGTCTGGATCGGCACCCGCCGGCCCTCCCGCATGGGATGCGGCTTGAATTGTGCAGGCCCGGCGGGCTTGAGGTTTTGGCGGCGCATTTCCGCCTTGGCGCTGTCGCAGGCCTCCTTGGGGAACAGCCCCTCCGGGCAGGCATAAAGGGTGCAGAGGCCGCAGGCGCAGCAGAAGGCCGCGAGTTCGTTCCAGTAATCCTTGCCCGAGCCCATGAACCCGAGGCTGCGCATCACCTGGTGCGGCTCCACCGCGTATCCCAGGAGGTACCGCGGGCAATATTCGGTGCAGTAGCGGCACTGGTCGCAGGCGGATTTGCCGATGCGGGCCTGCGCCCGGGCGGGCTTGAGCTTGCGCTGGACCACGGCGTGCGCGCGTGGCAGCACCACCACCCCGGTGGCGGTCTTGACCACCGGGCGGTCGAGGTTGTCCGTGGTCTCACCCATCATCAAACCTCCGAGGCACAAAACCGGATCCTCCGTGGCAAAGCCCCCGGCCGCCTGGACCAGCTCCCGGTAGGTAACCCCGATGGGAACCGTCACGGTGACCGGATGTTTGACCGCCCCGGCGATGGTGAGGGTTTTCTGGATGACCGGCTGGCCTTCAGCCGCCGCCGCCACGTTGGCCAGCGTCTCCACGTTGTTCACCACCACCCCCACCTGGATCGGTATGCCGCCGTGGGGGATCAGCCGGCCGGTGACCGAGTAAACGAGATCGTATTCATCGCCCGCGGGGTAATAATCGCCCAGGATATGCACGCGCACCGGGGTGTTCTTGCAGGCGGCTTCGACCGCCCCGACCGCCTCCCGGTTTTTGGCCTTGAGGGCCACCACGCCTTCGGCGGCGCTCACCGCTTCCATGGTCAGCCTCACCCCGGCCACCACCGCCCGGGCCTGGCGCTCCATGACGGCGGCATCCTTGTGCAGCAAAGGTTCGCACTCGGCGCCGTTGGCGATGACCACCGCCGCTTTGGCCGCCAGTTTGACATGGGTTGGGAAGCCGCCGCCACCGGCCCCCACCACGCCCGCCTTTTTCACTTTTTCTGCCAGTACCATATCGATGATGACTCAAGGCTGCCAAAACGGGCCGGAAAAGCCAGCGTAATTTGACCCGCCCGCCGGGACCTCCGCCCTCTTTGGCTTTTTGGACCCTCCGCCCTCCGCTCTAAGCCCTCCGCTCTCCGCTCTAAGCTCTCCGCCCCCCTTGCTTTTCGGTGCTCAGCCTCGGTGAGACCCACTGCCATCGGTAATCCCCCATCTGAATTTGCCATCCCCCTGCGGGAATCTATTTGCCATCCCGCTCGAAAATCCTCAAACTGGCGAAGAAATCAAATCCGGAAGGCTGTATATGAAAGATGCGCAAAATAGTCCAGGCGACGCACGGAGAAGCGCCATGATCGGCTCCCCCCCTCCAACTCATCCCGGTGGCTTTAAGCGGCGATCCATCGGTGCGTTCACCTTGATCGAACTGCTGGTGGTGATCGCCATCATCGCGATCCTGGCCAGCATGCTGCTCCCGGCGCTTGCCAAGGCCAAAAGCAAAGCCAAAATGACCTCCTGCCTGAACAACATGCGCCAGCTGGGGATCGCCACCGTCATGTATGTCCAGGCGAGCGGCAAATACCCCGGCTGCCTCTTTGCCCAGGGCGGCTTCCGCTATGTTTGGCCCCTGCGTTTGTTCAGCCAGATGAGCACCAATCGCGACGTCTTCTCCTGCCCTTCCGCCCGGCCCGACAGCCGCTGGAACACGAACTACAACAAGACCCTGGGGGCGCCCAACATGTACGGTGGCGGCCGCGACCCCTGGGGCATCAGCGAAGTCAGCCTCTTCTCGATCGGCTACAACGACTGGGGCGCCTTCCCGGCCTTTTCTGACAAAGGCCTCGGCGGGGACGTCGACGGTGGCGCCTATGAAGTCCGGGATTCAACCGTCCGGAAACCCACCGATATGATCATGCTGGCCGACAGCAAGCCCGGCGACGGCAGCAGCGCCATGCCCAAAAACGGCTCCTTCGATGGCAACATTGACCCCACCACCGCCTCGGAATGGCCCTCCAACCGTCACAACCGGCGCACCGTCCTCATGTTCTGCGACGGCCATGCCGAAAGCGCCATCCGCAACCTCGTCATCGACCCCGCCAATACCGTCTGGCACCGCCGCTGGAACAACGACAACTCCCAGGCCGGCTCCTGGAGCGTCAGCAAAACCGATGCTGACAAAAGCGACCCCTGAGCCGGCTCCGGCAATTGGGAGGGAAGTAATTGCGCCGCAATTTGTTGCGCCATCCGAGCGGGGCGCCAAAACTCCCCTCCTACGCGGACCAGCACGGCACCGGGGAAACGCCCGCCGGCCAGTCGCAGGAGAATTTTCTTCAGGCTGAGATTCACCACCAGCGCCGCGCCGCGGCGCCGGGCGTTTGGCCGGCCCCAAACCATGGGTAAAATCTGCGGCTGCCACCAAAGTTCGCTCCGCGAACCAACGGAATTCGTTCCCTGCACTTCCAACCTCGGTTGCTTTGCTGCCCTCCGCTCCAAAATGGGGGGGGAATGGCCAGCCTATTCCGGTATGAACCGGCGGGCGCTATCCACCAGGGCGTCCAGGTTTTCGGCGGGGGTTTCCATCGCCAGGGTGCAGCCGGAGCTCAGGACAAACCGGCGGCGGAGACGGCCCATGGCGGCCATGGCTTCGGTGGACGTTTTCCGCACCTGGTCGGGAGTGCCCCGGGCGAGCAAACTGACGGGATCCAGGTTGCCCCAAAGCGCGAGGTCCGGAGGGAGGATTTCCGCGGCCCGGACCAAATCCACCTGGTGGTCCAATTCCAGGATATTGGCGCCGGATTGCGCCATGGCCCCCAGGATGGGGGTGGCGTTGCCGCAGATGTGCAAGGCCATGGGGAGCGGGCAGCGGGCGCGCACGGCGGAGATCACCTTTTGCTCCCAAGGCAGCGCCACCTGGCGGTAGAGGGACGGCCCCAGCAAACCGGCCGGGGAATCCCCCCCGCTCAACGAATCGGCCCCGTTCTCGGCCAGGGCGACGGCATAGGCCACCGCAAACTCCGCACAACGCTCCATCACCAGCGCCAGTTCAGGGGCTTGCTCGATGGCCAGCGTCATGGCCTTTTCAATGCCCAGCACCGCGCAGGCCAGCGAGAAGGGGTATTGGTCGAAACAGGCGGTGAGGAACACCCGGGAGCCAAGGGCCCGCCGGATGCGCCGCAAGGCATCCAGCATCAACGGCCAGCGGCCCTGGCGGAGGGGATCGGGCGGCGGCACCCGGCGCAAATCGGCGGGGCTTTGGATCAAAGGCTCGCCGGTGCCTGCCAGCGGCTGGTTATCGCCGGGAAAGCCCACCTGGGCCCCCATGGCCTGGGCGCTGACCCAGGTGTCTGCCGAGAGCCAGACGGCATCCGGTTGGAAGCGTTCGTAGTAACGGATCACGCACTCGGCCAGCACTCCGGCATCCAGGGTGTAATCCCGGATGGTGGCGCCGCCCAGGCCTGCACAAAAATGGACCGCCAGCGGCCCGGAAGGAACCCGCGGGGCGGGCTTTCCGGCCAGGGTATCCGATACCAGTTGTTGGGAGGTGGCAGAGGTCATGGCGGATTATGAAACAGGCGGTTGGCGAAGTAAACCATCCCGGCCGCCACGCATCGGCAACGCGGTTTGCCGACCGGGGCGAGGGCCCCGGGCGGGTCCGGATGACAGGTCAAATCGGTGCATATTTACGGGCCCCAGCCTGGCGCAAAAGGCGCCGGGAAACAATGAGAATCAACGCCCCGCCCGGAAAACGCAGATAATTGAGATCGGCATTTGCCAACCGCCCCTGAATGGATATGCTGGCCCCGGTTAAAGATGATCCTGCGCGCTCGCCAGCATGAATGGACTTTTCCCAGACCCGCCCTGGTCATGGGCATTGTCAATGTCACTCCCGATTCATTTTCGGATGGCGGCAAATATTTCCAGCTGGAAGCGGCGGTGGCCCATGCGTGCGAGCTGGAAGCGGAGGGGGCGGATTTGATCGATTTGGGGGGGGAATCCTCACGGCCGAATGCGGACCCCGTTTCCGAGGAGGAGGAACTGCGGCGGGTGATGCCGGTCCTGGAAAAACTGGCCGGCCGGATCCGCACCCCGATCTCCATCGACACCCAGAAGGTGCGGGTGGCGCGGGAGGCGGTGGCGGCGGGGGCGTGCGTGGTCAATGATATTGCCGCCGCCCAGGCCGACCCGGCCATGGCGGCGCTGGCCGCCGAAACCGGGGCCGGATATGTGTTGATGCACATGCAGGGCACCCCGCGGACCATGCAGGTGGACCCGCATTACGGCGAGGTGGTGGCCGACGTGAAGGCGTTCTTCCAGGCACACCTGGGGCGGCTGGCGGCGGCCGGCCTCCGGAGCGAGCAGTTGGTGCTGGATGTAGGCATCGGCTTCGGAAAGCGGCTGGAGCATAATCTAAGCTTGATTCATTCGCTATCCGAGTTTAGTGAATTTAACCGGCCTTTATTGTTGGGGGTGTCGCGCAAATCATTCATCGGCCAGCTATTGGGGGCAGCGACCCACCAGCGCGGGCCGGCCGGCCTGGCTTGCGCCTGCTGGGCCTGGCACCAGGGGGCGCAGATCATCCGGACGCATGAGGTGGCAGCCACGGTCCAGGCCTTGCGCATGACCGAAGCCCTGCAGGCGGCAAAACCGGAACCGAAAACGTAAGCATCATGGATTGGATCAGCATCGGCGACACAGCCCGGGCCTTGCTGGAGATATTTATTCTCGCAGTGGGGTTCTACTCCGCTTTTGTACTGCTGCGCGGCACCCGCGGCGCGGCGGTGCTGGCCGGCTTCCTGGGCCTGATGCTGCTGCTGACCGGGATGACCGCGGTTCTGCACCTGGAGGTTTTCGGCTGGCTGCTGCGGAACTTCTCCGGGTTCCTGGTGGTGGCCACGATGGTTTTGTTCCAGCCGGAACTGCGGCTGATCCTGGCGGAATTAGGCCAGCGGCCATTGCAGGGCATCATACGCCAGCAGCGCCAGAACATTGAGATCATCATCCAGGCCGCCAACCGGCTCTCCGAAATGCGCATCGGCGCCTTGATCGCCCTCGAACAATCCATCATGGTGCAGGAAGCAGTGGAATCCGGCTTGATGGTGGATTGCGAAGCCACCCCGGAAATGCTGGAGACGATCTTTTTCCCAAACAACGCCATCCATGACGGCGGCGTGATCATCAAGGGCGACCGGATCACCTTCGCCGCCTGCATTTTCCCGCTGACGCAGCGCCAGGATTTGAATCCGTCCCTCGGGACCCGGCACCGGGCGGCCATCGGTTTAAGCGAGGAGACCGACGCCATCGTGATCGTCGTTTCGGAGGAAACCGGCAGCATCGGCTACGCTTACAAGGGACAGCTGGTGCGGGGCATCACCGAGGAGGAACTGCGGGCCTTCTTGAGTTCAATCATGCTCAAGCCCAGCCACTCGCACAAGAGCCTCGTCTGGTTGCGGCGTTGGTGGTATCAACTCCGCAAACCCAATGTATCCAAAACCTAGGCAATCGCCATGGCGCTCCCTTCTTTGATCACCAAAAACTTCGGGCTGAAATGCCTTTCCTTTGCCTTGGCGTTCATCACCTGGAAGTTGATGCACTGGGAAATCCTCAATGCCCAGGATGTCCCGGTCACCCAGACCCTGAAATTGCCAATCGATGTTTTTACACCTTCCGGCGACAGCCGTTCCTTCCGGATCTTGCCCAGCGAAGTGGCGGTCACCATCAGCGCCATGCAGTCGATCATGAAAAACTTTAACAGCACGAACCTGCAGGTGTTTGTGAATCTGATTAATGTCCAGCTCACCAACGGCCTCAAACGCCGCATCGAAGTGGCCTGTCCGTCCGGCATCACCCTGGTCAGAGTCCAGCCTACCGAGGTGCAGCTGGATGTTCCCCCGCAGCCAAAATCATTGAAAGCACCTTAAATACGCCCAGTCCGCCCATGGAAAACGACAAAAAAATATTCGGCACCGACGGCGTTCGGGGCATCGCCAATATCGAGCCGGTCACCGCTGAGACCGCGCTCAAGCTGGGCCGGGCAGCCGCCCATATTTTCAAGCGCAACGCCCAGCGCCCCAGGGGATTCGGACGGCCCAAAATCGTTTTGGGCAAGGACACCCGGCTATCCGGCTACCTGCTGGAAAACGCCATCTCCTCGGGCATTCTCTCCATGGGGGTGGATGTGCTGTTCATCGGGCCGCTGCCCACCCCGGGGGTGGCCTACGTCACCCGCAGCCTGCGTGCGGACGCCGGGATTGTCATCACCGCCTCCCACAATCCCTACGCGGACAATGGCATCAAGTTTTTCCGGGCGGACGGTTTCAAATTGGACGAGGAAATCGAGGGCCGGATTGAAAGCCTGGTTTTCAACCACGAAATCGAAAACATCCGGCCCACCGCCGAGGAGATCGGCAAGGCGGTGCGCATCGACGATGCCTTGGGCCGGTATATCGAGTACGCCAAATCCTCCTTTCCCCGGGGGCTGACCCTGGATGGCCTGCGGATCGTGGTCGATTGCGCCCACGGGGCGGCCTATAAATCCAGCCCCTGCGTCCTGCGGGAGCTTGGGGCCGAGGTGTTTGTGTACGGGAACGCCCCGGATGGCACCAACATTAACCGGGATTGCGGCTCCATGTACCCGGATTTGATCTGCCAGAAGGTCTGGGAACACCGGGCCCACCTGGGCATTGCCCACGACGGCGATGCCGACCGGGTCCTCTTGTGCGATGAGAATGGCAAGTTGATCGATGGGGACGACATCATGGCCGTGGCCGGTTTGGACCTCCTGGCCCAGGGGCAGCTGCCGCATAAAACCCTGGTGACCACGGTGATGAGCAATGCCGGTCTCATCGCAGCCCTCCAGCAAGCCGGGGGCCGGGCGGTCCGCACGGGGGTGGGCGACAAACTGGTCATCGATGAAATGCTGCGGGGCGACTTCGGCTTCGGCGGGGAGCAAAGCGGACATATCATTTTCCGGGATTTCAGCACCACGGGCGATGGCCTCGTGAGTGCCCTCCAGATCCTCCGGATCATGAAGGCCAGGAACGCCTCGTTGTCCTCCCTCACCAAATGCTGGACCCGTTTCCCGCAAGTGGTCACCAATGTCCGGGTGCGGGAAAAAAGGCCCCTGGAAGAACTCGACGAGGTCATGGAACTGGTGGCCCAGGCGGATAAAGAGCTCAAAGCGCAGGGCGGACGGATCCTCCTCCGGTATTCCGGCACGGAGCCCAAGGCCCGGTTGCTCCTGGAAGGCGCGGACGCCAACGCCCTGAACCTTTGGAGCAAAAAAATCGCCGATGTCATCCGCGATCAGCTGAGTTAGACCGCCCGGGCGGTAAAACCGTCTTCCGCCGGCTGGGGAACGGTTCTTTGGCGAATCCCCAAAGGATCCCCGGGCGTCCCTTTATCGGTCCCCCTGCCGGACGTTGAAAAACGCGTTGGTCGTCCGGCTAAACGGGACCAGCCATTCCAACTCAGGGTAAAGCCCGGGTAAATTGGTAACCATTTGATACCGCCCGGAAGCCGTGGTACACCAATCCAAACCGTAAGTATGAGTGCCGGAAGCGGGCCAGCTCAAGCGCAGGAGCTCCTCGTTCCACGCCACCGCATCCAGCCGCAGGGGGCGCTCCTCCTGCTGCGGATTTGAGCCCAAAATATACTCGCGCAGGTTATTGACCCCGTCCCGGTCCGGATCGTCCATGGCGGTTTGGTTCAAATCGCCGAAATGGGCCATTTCCCATTCATCCGGCAAGCCATCGTGATCCGCATCGACAATCGCCACCCCATTGAAGATCAAGGTCACCGAGTTCACGCGGCCGGTGTTGCCTGCCACTTCATCGAGGAAGCGGACCTGCCAATGGCCGGCGCTGGACTCAAAGAAATACCGCGCGGAACAAAAGGTCCAGGGCGACACGGCCGGCGAGTCGTCCAGGCCGACTCGCTGCAGGATGCTGCCCGCCCCCCGCGGCGGGATGAGCTCGATGCGCACGTCGCCGCGCCTCGGATGGACCCAATCCACCGCCACCTGGACATGCTCCAGCATCAGGGTGTTGGTGACCTCAAAATCATAAACAACCGGATTCACCACCAGCTTGGCGGTCACCGATTTGCCGGCGGCCAGCCGGTCCCGCAGGGCTTCCCCATCCAGCTGGCCGATGAAGCAGGCGGGGATCCGGCCGTATTCCGAGAAGCCCATGTTGATGATCTCGGTTTGGTTCACGTCATTAAACACGATGGCCAGCGCCGCCCCCGCCTGGGCGGCATGATTGATCTTGTCGTAGAAATAATTCACACCCCGCTGGATCAGGGCCACTTTGCCGGTGAGGTTCTGCGAAATGGCGTTGGTGGCCAGCCCCACATACACCATCGGCAGCTCCGCCGAGGTGGCCGCCGGCCGCGGTCCAAAACCATCCTGTACCACCAGGTTCGTCCATTGGCCATCGCCACCGGAGGCAAGCCAGGTTAATCCGTGGTCCGGGATGCTCCGGGTGACGGTTTGCGTGACCGAAAGCGAGGCCACCGGCGGGTGGTTGGTCCACTGCCTGGCCAGTTGGACCGCCAGCCCGGCATCCGGTACTCCGTAGCCGTCATTATGGCTGAAAATGAAACCGGCCGCATTGGTGGCGAGGTCCGGATCCGCCCCATCGAAATGCCGGGCGGAAAAAACCAGGATCTGCTGGACATCCCGGTAACCTAGACGGGGATTGGCGGACAGTATCAGGGCCACCACCCCGCTGATCAGCGGCGCAGCGGCGGAAGTGCCGCTGAAACCATCCGTGCCGAACCGGTAGTCCCCCAGGTCGTTGGTGTAGGTCGTGAAGTTCCACCCCCGGGTGCCGGTGAGGTCGGTGGTGAAAAGCCCGGGGTATTCGTCATCCAAATCCCCGCTGGGAGCGGCCACGAGGAGGTTGGCCCCGGGGTTGCTGTAACTGGCCGCCCGGCCGCCGGAATGCACGGCCCCCACCGGAATCACCCCGGGCATGGCCAGGTAGCCGTCGTCGTTGGCCATTTGCGAATCCGACCGGCCATTGCCGCCGGACCGGACCATGACCACCCCCAGGCCGCTGCGCCCATGGCGCAGCGCATTGGAAATGCCAATCTGCTCCAGCAGACTCACTGCCAGTGGCTGCACGCCGGCATTGCCCCAGCTATGGTTTTGCACGCCGAACACGTTGGACCGGTATTGGAACATGTCCATGAGCGCCTCCTCGGAAGCCAGGAAGTCGTTTGGCCCCCAGATGATGCAGCTGCCGAATTGGGCGGCCGGGGCGACCCCGCACATCCCCACCTCGTTCGTGCCGGTGGCCAGCAGCAGACCGGCGGCGGCCGTGCCATGGGTGGGATCATAAGTGGGCGGGAAGCCCTGGTTGGTGCGGGAGTAGAAATTGTATTGCAACGCAGGCACCTGGCGATCTTTGAACTCGGGATGATCCAGCTGCACCCCATCGTCCACTATCGCCACGAACACCCCTTCCCCCTGGGTGTAGGGCCAGGCGCCGCGCACATTCAGATCCACCCCCAGGCGCACCCCGGTCGCGGGATTCCGGTTCTCCAGGTACCATTGCTGGGAAAAATAAGGCTCTTTGGGATAAGGGCTGTATAATCCGTGCCGCTGCCCTTTCAGGCGCCGCACCGGGTGCGCCAGGCGCACGTTGGGGCGGGTGGCAAGTTTTTGCGCCTCCCCCAGGGCGGACCAGGCATCGGCCGCCTGCAAAACAAAGACGCCGGGCGCCACGGTACGGGACAATTCACAGCGCGTTTGGGAAAGTACCTCCTCCAAGCGGGTGGGATCCTCCAACTGCAGCACCACCCGGTCCCCGAATTCCAACGGCACGGCGGCGGCACTCCCGGTGGCCGGCCAGGCGCGAACCCATTGGGCGGCTGGCGCGGACATCAAGGCCACCGGCGGCTTGGGCTCGACGCGGTATTCCCGCAGCTCCGGGGTACGGAAAAAATAGGGTTCAGTCACGGCCGGCAGGGTCTCGGCCACCTGGCCGGTGGCCTGGATCACCAGGCAAGCCCATCCCGCCACCAACGCCACGCGATATGCAGTGCTCATCCTATAAACTGTTGGAATTTACCATTTCCGGTTTGATTGGCGAGTTCAGATTTTGGAAACCAGCCATGATTCTCCTTGCGGGCCATCCGCCGCGCGCCCGGCGGGCCGGGCCTGGTCAAGGCTGGGCCCGGAAAAGGAACGGCCGGCGGAACATGCCGCCCAGGTGGTGGGGATTGTGGATGCGCAGGGTGATCCGGTTGGCGCCCGGCTTTAATTTGCCGGCCAGGTCCACCTCCCACTGGAACTTGTAGTCGTTGTTCCACCAGAGCGCGCTGGGCAGCGTCCGGTGCGCTGCCTCCACCCCGTTGACATAGAGCCAGCATTCGTTGAAAAGCCCCGGAAACATCAGGCGCACCCTGCCCGCGGCCTGTTCGGCGGTGAGGTCCACTCCTGTACTGTACCAGCCATGGCCGGTGTAGCTCTGCTGATCCGGGTGCCGGATGCCCTGCGCCTGCAGGTAAAGATCCGTGCGGACCAGCTCCCATTCTCCAGGTGGATAGTCCTTGCGGTTTTCCAGGGTGAAGGCGGTGCCCCGCTCCCGCCAGAAGGCCAGATCCTCCGCCTGGGTGGCCCAGTGCCCGGCGATGCCCAAATTGTCCGGATCCCGCCGGAAGGCCCATTCCAAAGGCAGGCGGCAGATCAGCGTGCCGTTGGTTCCCGCCACGTATTGCTGCAGCTCCCGGTATTGCTGGACCTCGCCCGGCCACCAGGCGGGCCCGCTCTCGCCGATCCGGCGGTAGGTGGTGAAGGTTCCGTTCCGGCTGGCCAGCTGTTCCCGGGCCGCCAAACCGCGCTCCCCAGCGGCCACCGCGGCCCCATAATCGGCCCCGGTGGCGGCGGCCCGGACCATGGCCAGGTAATTCTCCAGGATCGTGAAACTCAACCGGGTGAATTCCAGGCGGTCCAGGATCAGCCGCTCGTTGCGGTTGGGCCGGGCCTGGGCGGTGAGCGGCCTGGCCAGCGCCTCCGCCTCCGCCAGGTGCCTGCCCAGGGTGGCCAGGAGGGAGGGGGTGTAGATGGCGGGCGCCACGAAATACTCGTGCTCGGTGACGATCGAGGCGGCCCAGGCCTCGAAAATGGCGTTCCAGTAGGCCGCCATGGGAGCGGCCGCCAGGCCGTAGAACGCGGGGTAAAAATCGGCCAGCAGGGCGTCCGGATCCTCCTCGGGGTTCCACATCAGCCGGCCCCGCAGGTAGAGGTTGATGAAGGTGGTGGCGGCGGCGCCCCGGCTCTCGGTGTCCACCCCCAGGATGCCGGCCCGGCGGTAATGACGGATATCCTGGCGGATCGACGCCAGCGAGGGATTGGGCAGGTCGCGCCAGGCGAGCATCCCCTGGTCGTAGTCGTAAATGGCCAGGCGCCCTTGCATCACCCGGGCCCAGCGGTACATCATTTCCCGGTACTCCTGGCGTGGGGGCGATTTCGGATCATCCATGCCGTGGATGGGGTCGATGTCAATGGGCGCCAGGTAGGCCACGAGCGGTTCTTCCGCGACCGCCGGGCGCACGGGCGGCAGGGTGAGGTTGGAATAGGCCAGGAAGCCGATTCGCGAGGGACTGGCCGGGTATTGGGTGCGCAGGAAGCGCGCCACGCGGTTATAAAACACCACGAAGGCGTCGGTCACCGAGGGCATCAGGAAATACTTGTCGTACTGCAGGCCCATCAATTCCCGGTCGCTGGCCGAGGCCGATTGGTAAAGGCCATCCTCCATCCCCAGGCTGATCCGCTCCCCTTTGGCAAATCTCGGCGCCAGTTGCCGGGCAACGTGTTCAGCCGTGGCCGGCTCGGAGATCGGCACCTTGAACACATCCCCGCCGGGGGCGATGTCCCGGGTGTATTGCGCCAGGCAATGGCCGCTGGGCACCCCCTGGCTGTTCATGAAGTTGCGCCGCTTGAATTCCTCCCGGCCGGCATCGTCACCGAGCCAGGAAAGCCAGTAGCTCCGGATCTCGAATGGCGGGCCATAGGCAAAATCGAGCGGGCCAATGGCCAGGCGCGGACGCTCCGGGATGCATTCCCCGAACTCCGTGGGCAGGAACCACCGGCAGCCCCAGCGGCGCAGCAGCTCCGCCACCGCGTAGTAGTGCGCCTCGTCGTGGTTGCCGGCCAGGAAAACCCGGCGGCCATCTCTTTGGAGCACGATGGCATCCGCGCGCAGGACCGGCCTGGGCTTGGCCGCGGCGGCCAGGCGTGGGCGCAACCCGGGGGCGGCCTTCAGCGCCTCCGCTCCCACCAGCAGTACCGGCGCGGCGCCCCGCAGGGCGGCGGCGATCGCCCCGGAATTCGTGGCCAGCGCCGGCCGGGCGCCGGTCATCAGGCCGATATATTTCACCAGGTCGGCCGCGGCCATCGCCTCGTAGGGGCCGGCGTCCGGCGCCACCACGACGGTGGCGGAAGTTACGCCCCGCTCGGCGATGACCAGGTCCTCCGCCGGTTCCTCTGCGGCGCCAGCCGCCAGGCCAGGGGCGGCCAGCCACGTGAGGGCCAGCCAGCTCCACCAATTTCTTTTGTGCATGGCAGCAGCATGGCCAGTCACCGCGGCGGCCTTCAAGACGAAATATGCCGGCGGGCGGAAACCACCAAAAACCCGGGCAGGGTGGACGGATTCGGGGCGTCAAGCCCGGGGCCCCGCCAGCCCACCCGGTTCCGGGATTTCAGCTGGCGGGATCGGGCTCCGCCGGCATCAACACCACGCGCACCTCGCTGCCGGGAATGTCGGACTCGATGCCGCGCCGGAGCCGCTCGCTGGTTTGCACCGCTTCCGCCACGGTCTGCCCGGGCGGGAAGCTCAAGGCGATTTCGATGAAAATCCGCCCCGCGGAGCGGCGCGAGCGGACGCCGTGGAAACCGGCGTAGCCATCATAGTTCTGTGCCAGGTGCCGGTCGATCCGCAACTGGAGATCCTCCCGGAGGGTTTTGTCGAGCATTTCCCCAATCCCCTCGCGGAGCACCGGCAGAAACGACAGGCCCGCATAGGTGACGAACGCCAGCGCGCACGCGGGATCCACATACACCGACCACGGGTAGCGGCGCAGGGCAAGCGTGAGCCCCAACCCGGCCAGCACCGCCAGGCAGGAGAGGGCATCGGCGCGGTTCGCCCGCCACAGGGTTTCCATCACCGGGGAAAAAGCCTCCCGGGCCAGGCGGCGATTGCGCTGCCACAGCCAGTAATCCACCGAAAATCCCGTCAGCTGGAGCAGCGCCCCCGCCGCGGTGTAGGTCTGGTCCAGCGCCGCCGGATACACCAGGTGCCGGATGGCCATCGCCGCCATGAACAGGAGGGCGGCCACGTAAACCCCCGTGCCGACCACGCCGCCGAGCGTCTGGAGCTTCCCCGTGCCATAGTCGAAGCCCTGGGTCCTCCCCTTGCGAATGGCCCGCAGGATGTTCCACCCCAGAACGCCGTTGATCAATTCCTGGGCGTGGTCCAGCAGGTCGCTGAACAGCAACAACGATCCGGAGAACGCCGCCACGATCACCGCCGGGATGGTGAAGGCCAGCGCCAGGCCCAGGTTCAGCAGAAACGCGCGTTCCTGCCGGTATAAAGCCTCCGGCGCGTTGTCCAAAGGGGGGGGAATCATAAAAAACCAAGGCAATCCCCGGCCGGCCACCGGCCATCCTTTGCGCAGCCTGTCATTTGAATTTCCATGGAAGCGGTTCCTCCGGTTGCCTGTTCGCTGCCTTCACTGGTTCTGGCTGGCGATACCGTGGCCGCGCAATCCACCGTCCGATCCACTTGGAATCCAAGCGCTCCCGTCGGTGCGGCCGCCACCCAGTCCCTTCCTCACCGATGGCCTGGAGGCGTGGCGGCGCCGGGCGGCGGCGGGCCACCTCCGGCCAGGCCCGCAGCCTGCTCCAATGTTTCCGCCACCGGGAACAGGTCCAGGAATCCGCTGATGACGAAAGTCTCGCGCACCACCCCCTGGAGCCCGCAAATCGCCAGCCGGCCGCCGGCCGCCTTGACATGCTTCCCCAAAATAAGGATGGACCGCAGGCCCGCACTGCTTAAAAAATTGGCCGCCCGCAGGTCGATCACCAGGCTCTTCTGCGCGAGGCTGGCCAGCCGTTTTTTGCAGTGCGCTTCAAATAAAGCGGCATTCGTCGCATCCAGGCCCCCCTGGACGGACACGACTGCGGTCAGTCCCACCGCACCATCGTCGAATTTCGCGTTCATAACCACTGATCTTTGTTGCGAACCGGCACCGCGGCGTCCCACGCAACCACCCTGGTTTCAATAGGCGCCTTGGCCGTTATTGCCACCCCGTCATCTTTCACCGCTCCAGTTGGTGGAGGCAAGCCTTTTGTAAAAATATCCCGGTTCATCCAACGCACCCCAAAAGCTGCCCGGAGCGCCCGGCAGCGGAGTCCGTTTCACGGCTGGTCACCTTCTTTTTTTCGAGCCATTTCAGCACCAAATAATTGGCCCAGCCGAGGGCCACCATGGCCGCCAGGAATACCGGGTAGGAGGTTTTCCAGTTGGCCGGCCCGGTCATCATCGACCACTCGGACATGCCCCCAATCCCGGCCAGCAGGGTCAGGGGCATGAAAATGGTGGTGATCAAAGTCAGGCGCCGCACGGTTTGGTTGGTGTCGTTGGCCGCCCTGGCCATGCGGTTGTTGAGCATGGAAAGATACATCTCCATGAGGCTGGTCACCACTTCCCGGCAGGACTCCGTCAATTCGAAGAACTTGGTCAGATGATCGTAAATATCGCGGTAGTAAAAGATCGCTTTTTCCGGGATGAACGGACAATCCTTGCGGCAGATTTTCACCAGGATCTCCCGCTCGTGGAACAGGCTTTTGCGCAGCGCCAGCAAATCCCGGCGCAGGTGTAGCAGCACGGCCGGTTCAAAGGCGGACAGGTCCGATACCAGCCGGTCCTCCGCCTGGTTCAGCTCCTCCTCCAGGGCCTCGATGGCGAGGAATTTTTGGTCCACCACGTGGTCCAGGATCACATGCAGCAGGAACGCCGGACCCTGGCGGATGTTGTCGATTTCCCGCTCCACCACCTTCCCGAAATCGTTGAGGGAAACCGCTGCCTCCGGCTCGCACCCCTGCACCGTGACCAGGAAATTGGCGCCGATGAAAACATCCAACTCCGCCAGGCTGAATTTCCCGGCTGCATGGCGGAAGTCGTTGAACCCGAACTCCGAAGTTAGGTTTGCATTTTTTTTAGGGGATCGATAAGCGCCTCGTTCATATTCCACCTCCGCCGAGTGCCTGCCGAGCCTCCGGAGGCACCAACTTCGGCGACGCGCTTTTCAACCAGTCCAAG
>CAIMWS010000541.1 GCA_903845125.1 uncultured Verrucomicrobiota bacterium | reverse complement strand
CTTGGACTGGTTGAAAAGCGCGTCGCCGAAGTTGGTGCCTCCGGAGGCTCGGCAGGCACTCGGCGGAGGTGGAATATGAACGAGGCGCTTATCGATCCCCTAAAAAAAATGCAAACCTAACTTCGGAGTTCGGGTTCAACGGCCAGAGGCAGGATGATTTTCTGTAGACCAGCCCCAAAGGGTGAAAACCGGCGGTGCGAGGTTGGCGCTGGGTGAAAATGGGCAACCTCCAGTAAAAAATCGCAGGCGCAGGAGTACAAGAAAACGGGGAGCCAACTGGCGCTCCCCATGTCAATTTGTTTATATCCCGCGGGTAACCGGTTATGGCGTATAGCTCACCCGGTAAAACCGCTGGGACGAGTTTGGAGCAACGGTATCTTTAATGGTCAGGACCGCGTTGGTCAGAGCCGTATTAGTCACGGTCAGGAGAGATTGCCAGGACGGTTTAATGGGATCGGTCGTGTAATCAACCTGATAAACGGTCTGAGCGGCCCCTTTCCACGACATGACAGTCGTGTTCGGCGGAGTATTCGTCAGATAGACTTCCGTAAATTTAACTCCACCAAAGACATTGGTATCCTTGCTGTTGACAGTGCCATCACCATCAGAGTCAATCACGGAGCTAGCCAGCAAGGCCCGATTCACCTGGATGATCTTGCCACCGGGTAGAGTATAATTGGTGCGACTGAAGGTACCTGCATACGAGGGAACCCAGACCAACCGGCCGTTGGCCTTGCCATTCAGGATGTCCGGGGAGATGTTTGAATCCGCGAAATAAACCGTCATATCGGTGCCAATATTCAGGCTGGAAACATTGGTATCGAAACCGTACAACTCCAACCGATCCACATAGAGGGCATTCCGGCCATATAACTGGCTATTCAGGGGACGCATGAACCCGATCCGAGCCTTATATTCATTGGTCAAAACCAACTTGCCAATGGCGGCATTATTGGAGTAGCCCCTTTCAATTGGCCCGTAATCAAGCCCCGCCCAACGATTGGTCAAATCAACGAACCGATATGCCCAAATCCTCATTTCAGTGGACAACAGATCGCCCAGGTATGGCTTTTGCATCATGTTCACACCGTAAGTAGCGATCCAAATATTGGTCTTACCCGAATCAGGACCGCCATCGGAAAGCAGGTAGGGCACATTAAGATTGAGCATGCCGCCGGCGAAGAGGGAGGTGTTGCGCATTTTGGCTTCGGTGATATTCAGACCGAGATCGCCGACCGCAAGCAGAACACTGTCGTCCAATTTCGCCACTTTGGAGGTGATTTCCATGTCGCCATCACCGGCATACAAAAGCCCCCGGGTATTGCGAACCTCGCCAGCGTTGATTTTCAGGGGCGAGGCCACCAAAAATGCCAACTGATTGGTGGTGGCAAATTTATAGATATTGGTAAGGCTCGTGAAAACGGCAGGATCCACCTTGAGTGCCGGCAAATTATTGGTGTTGGGATTCGAATTGATGAAGTAATTGTAGGGCTGGCCACCATCAGTGCCAAAGTCCCCCTTTGCCACCATCGTGATTTTGCCTTCGTTTGTGAAATTCAACATCCGCGGTGCGATGGCGCGGGACCAGTTGGTGAAGCCATCGCCCTGGAGCGAACCGCCCACTTTTAGATTCTCCGTGTCGAAGAGGACCTTGTTTTGCACGGAGGCGTTGTCGTTCATCACGATGTTGCGGCCGTGCAGGATCAGAGACTCATATTCGACGGGCCAGTCATTAAAAAATTTGTAATCGACGTATAGCACGTGAAAAGCGATATCAACCGTATTCGTGTTGCCACCGGCATCAACCATTCCGGACTGGTTGGTCCACACCGTGCTGTATACTGCAAAGGTACCGTAAAGCCGGCTGATGGTAGGGGTGACCATTCCAGACATGACGATATCAGAACGGTTGTCGCCCAACTCAAGGCGCATGAAAGGGGCATCAAGCAAGGCGTTGGTGGCGCTGACCAAGTTGTTGGCGCGGATGCTCAGGTAGCGATCCGCCCGGATCCGCGCTTCGGTCAAATCCAGGTTGCCGGCTTCGATCTCGATGCGTGCCGGATAATTAGTCACACTGGACAAGCCACCTTGTCCCGGATTAATGAAAGCGTTGCTGCGCAAAAAATTAAAAGTCCCGCTGCTGGTGTTGGAAACCACCGGACCCACATTGGCAGAATAGGCAAGCCAGGTATTGGTAACCAGTTTGTTCGAGTAGGTCGCACTGTCGTAGATCAAAGTATTGGTGTAAGGAGCGTTGGTTTGCAGCGGCCTGGTGACATAAGGATCCGTCGAACGATAGAAGCGGATCCCATCGACGCCGATGATATTGCCAGCGGAATTGGTCTGAAAATCATTGGTTCCCAAGGAAGGGGAGCGATCGACCACGGTGAAGTAATAGGTCACGTTCGTCCCGCGCACGGCATCCCAAACGGGTGCCGCCAATTGCACGACGCCATTGGCAAAGTCGCTGCCAAACCCACTCTTCTGAAAACCGGCCTTGAGATCGAGATTGGAGACCCACATGTTGGTGGCCACGTAAATCGTCTGAATAATCCAATTGCTGGGGGTCGGAGCATTGGTATAAACGAAGGCGGTCCAATTGGATTTGGTGTTATAAATGGGGAGGGTAACCATACTGCCGCCAAAACCGCCGGGGTCGGAACCACCCGTGTAAACCACGTGGGAGGGAGTCATTGGCGCGGCATTGGAAGAGATGTTGAAGACGGAGGACAGGTCGCGAATCGAATTGGTATCCATGCCATAATAAACCAATTCCGAACCGTCGGAAGGATAGATGGATGGATGATCGCCCACGTTGTAACCCACCGAGGAGATGCCGCTCCGATAGAGGTTGACGTTCTGACCTTCAAGCCGGACCATTCCGCCGCCATCGGCGATCAGGAACCCGGTATTGATGATATTGGTGGCATTGACACTCAGGAACAATCCGTTGATTTCCCCCTGGTTATCAAATCTTTGTGCGGCAAGCGGAATGCCGTTGGTTTCGAACCGAAAAATAAACCCATAGGAGTCGGCCATATAACCGCTGGCCAAGTTGAGGTAATTCAGGGTGTTTTCAGTCCGGAAGGCGTAATTGGCCGGAGTCTCAAAACCGGCATAGGGGTCCAAGCCGCTACTGACTGGGTCCCAAGAGAGATCGAACCAACCGCCATTGATAAAGCTGGTGGCATCCACCTGCGGAGGGCTGAGCACCGTGCTCATGTTCCGGTATTCAGGCATGGTTTGGCCATGTGCCAAAACCGCCAGACCGGCACTGAACCAAATCGATAAAATCCGCCTTTTCATATCAATTAAAGAAAAAATGTTCACTAATAGCCTAAAATCTGCCTTTCCAAGGCCTTGATGCTAGTCCCCATCGGGAACGCCACTGGCTCATTGGTGGAACCATCAAAAGCACCCCAAGCAAACCAAACCCGGCCCCCGGGGGCCGCAGTTGCTTCGGAAAGAAAACCAGGACCATTGCTGAACCACGGCCCGATTTTGTTGAAGGCGATGACATTCCCTGATTGCATATTGCCGGGGCCGTCCAAGACTACTGTGCCATTCAAGGCATCATTGTTGATCTTGGCGGCAGCCGTGATCAAGGCGACCAATGGCTCATTATTGGCGTCCGGCCCAACATCCTGGGCGGCAAAAATCAAGTCAGGGGCAGCGACCACGCGCATGGCCTTTTGCTGATAGGTGACTCCGTTGGTGATATAAGTGTCAGTGAACTCATTGGTAACGCTGATCCAAAAGCCGACCATGGAGTCGTAATTCGCCCGTTGGAAGGTAATTTTTTCCTGGCCAGCCCGGAGGGCGGTGGTGACGAAAACGGCACCATTAGTGCCCGACACGGTATTAGTGTTGCCCACCAAACTGTTCGTCCCGACGGCATTGGTCGAGATGGGGTACCAATTAGTGGAAATGGTGAAGGTGCCACCCGAGGAGTTGGTGTAGCCCCAAGGATTCCAAGATCCCCACACGTTGGTGGAAGATTGAACGTCGGCCGGCAATGTTTCCACATTGAAATTATTGGCCCGGTAAATGTAACGCAATCCGCCCGCGTCGTCCCGGGTAAGGCCGGTGTAAAACTGGCCCACCACCAAGGTGTGATCGGCCACGGCTGTGAAGGAAGGCTTCAAAGGATCCACGGGATAAATGATCGGATAGGTCAAATGGGGCGAATCAGTGTGCCGGATAGTACGGTAAGTGTAAAGCTGGCCATTAACATAGCTGGAAGGTTCCCAAGTCTCGGGATCGAAGTTGCGTTTGATGATGATCCAGTGAGGCCGGGGGACATCATCATGCCACTCGGTGCGAATCGTCCAAACATAGCGTTCCGGGGTCGCCAAACCGAGCATGGCGACCATCTGGGACAGGGCGAAACTTTTCAAATCGGCCAAGCCCAAGGCAGAAGCGCGGTAATTGACCCGGGTGGTGCTTAGAGGGAACTTGGACAAATCCATCGCGGAAGCTGGTGGCAAGTCGTTGAGGATTTTTATGGCCTTCTCGATTTCAACCACGCCCCGTTCGCCAAAATAATTAAGGAAGGACTCGTCGAAGGTATATACCAAAGTAGGAACATTCCAACGGTATTCTTCGCCCAAATTCACCGGCCCACCCCAAATATCGCCAGTCTGCTGATAACCCAGATCGGCAGTTTGCCAGGCCGGGAAAGGTCCGATCAAGGTGAAAGCTCCGGCGCTGAAAGCCGCAGCCAGGGTCACCGAAGCCACCAATAAATTTTTGCAGAAACGCAACATAATAAAAAATCGTTCAGCTTTTCGAATCAACGCAACCGGACCACCCGGTAGTAAGCGGTCCCATCATGGTTGTCCACCGCCACCGAATCCTGGGTGCCGACTGCAAAGCGCAGATCGCCGAGGGCGGCCCAACCCTGGAAGTCAGTGGAAGTTTGCACCTGGTAAACGCTGCCCGGTTGGGTATTCCAACCCAGCTTCCAACCTTGAGAGGTTTCGGCGAGGGTGGTTTTCAAGGAACTGGCGGCATCCTTGGGGCTGGTGCCCGCCAGGAATTCATCCAGAGTGCTGGCGCCATCGCCGTCGGTATCAGCTTTTGCATCGGGCCACTTGGCCGGATCATTTCCATAATACTGGACCAGCCATTCAAAGGGGATGCCATCGTTGCGGACCATGCCCCAAGTGGTGGCGGAGGAGGAATCCGACACGGGGGAGCGCCGGCCATCGGCCAGTTGATAAAGGACCTTGAAACGATGCGTCGTGCCGGGATTCAAGCCGCCCCAATTGAGAAGGTTTTTCGACACCCTGACCGGCTGGGTGCCATCATCCATGAAAACTTCGTAGTGATCCAGATTGAGGCCGGTCATGGGCGCCCAAGTGACGCTTAAATTATTGGGGCCGACCACCGAAACAAAGGGTGTCCCCGGCTTGGCGAGCTCGACAGCAGCACCGGTTGAATATTGTTGGCCGAACAAGTCGAAGTTAATGGCGCCGGCGACATAGCCCGTCCAAACGGCCAGAAAACGGTCCACCCCATCCGAGGCAACGGCGGGTTCCATCTGTTTGCCGACGGTGGTAGTGTTGACGCGGAATTCGTCCCCGATGGGCAGGGCTGAAAAATCAAGGGTCCGGCCGTAAACCCCCTCCCAGGAACCATCTTGCAGCAAGCTGGTCCAGACCACCAAGGCCTTGGTGGCACCCGCGGTGATTTGGGCACCGATCTGATCGCCATACGTGGTGGTGTTGACCAAAGCAACCTCGCCCACAGGCTGGCCTTCATTGCCGAAAGCGCGCGCGAAAATATCCCAACTGCGCGTGGATTCATCACCATCCTTCTGGCCCCACACGGCGACGAATCCGCCCTGGGGCAGCGCCGTCAATCCGGGATTGGCACAGACCGTATCGATGGAATTCACCTGGAACTCGCTGCCGAGGGGAGTCCCCGCCGGGGAGAAAATGCGCCCGTAGATGTCCACGGTTTGCGGTTTGCGCTGTTGCTCGGAAGCCCAGGCGATGACCACATTGCCATTGCTGAGCTTGGCGATGGCCGGGGTCTTTTGGTTGAAATCCGTGAATTGGTTGACCTGAAATTCGGAGCCGAGGGGAACGCCAGCCGCCGAAAACTTGCGGCCGAAAATCCCCTGCATTTCACCGTCCTGACCGTAGCTGGACCAAACCACCAATACACTACCGTCGGCCAAGCCGGCGACTGCCGGATCCTGCTGGTGCTCCTTGGTGTAGGTATTGACCTGCACCTCCGGCCCCGCAAAGGTAAAGGAAGAGTTGAGGAAACGGGCGTAAATACGGGTGAAGCCGTTCACGCCGCCCTGCCAGACGAAGACCACCCCGCCATTGGCAAGCAAAGCCGCCCGGGGATTTTCCTGATCGCCCGCCACCAGGGAGTTGACGAGGAAGGGAGCCATCACCGGTGAAAAATTCCGGTCCAGACGCACGGCGCCAATGCCGGCACCGTCGCCGTCGATGACGCCATCCTGCCAAACCAGAACTCCACCGGATTGGCTGGCGGCCAATTGGGGCTTCACCTGGTCACCAGAAAGAGGGCCGGGAACGACATATTCCGCGCCTTGGGGAAGCAAAGCGGGCTGGGCGGCAGCCAAGCTGACCCCACCGCATAACAGCCCGAAAAGGGCATAACTATTAACCGTGCGCATGGTTGCTAACATAAAACTGATTTTTTCTAACAAACCGTCGCGGCGTTGTCCACACATCTCGATCACTTTTAAAACAATTCCGCCTGTCGCGGACCCGCGGGCGGCAAAGCCGCCAGCAGCGACTTGAAACCCCAGCGGCCATACAATTCCCGCAAGCGATTCACATCTCGGTGCTTGATTCGGACTCTATCCAAATCCAAAACACCTGGCAACTGGTCATTCAATTTAATGAGCCTTTGGTTGCGGCGGATATCCGGCTCCGCCGCCCGAATTCGCGCCCGCAATGATTCGGGCTGGAGTTGGGCCAGTTGCCCGAGCAAGCCGTCACACGTCCGATAATGCAGTAGGAGTTTGGTAGCATTTTTTGGGCCAACGCCGGGAACACCGGGAATGTTATCGACAGCATCCCCGATCAAGCTGAGCCAATCCACCACCTGATCCGGTTGGACGCCCGTCTTTTGGACGACTTGTTCCAAGCCGCGAACTTGGGGTTCGGAATCGCCGGGATTCCACAAGCCAACCATGGGCGAAACCAACTGCATGAAATCCTTGTCTGAGCTGGCCACAATGACGGGCAAATCCATGGCCACTGCCTGCCGGGCCATGGTGGCAATCCAATCGTCAGCCTCAACTCCATCCTGCCGGTCAAAAGCAATGCAAGCGGCAGCTAAAAAAGCTTCAATTTCACTGAATTGAGCCACCAAATCCGGCGGAGTGGACGGACGCTGGGCCTTGTAGGCCGGCAAGGCTGCGACCCGTTCTGCCGCCAACCCCCCATCCCATGCCACCAGCAAATGGGACGGTTTCAAATGGGCCAGAATCCGTTCGATGGCCTTGATGAAACCAAAAATGGCATTGGTGGGCTGGCCAGCAGGTGAGGACAGTTTGGAAATGGCGAAAAATGCGCGAAAAGCATACGCATGGCCATCCACAATGACCAACCGGCGGCCCCCATCAACAGCAGGCGAGGTGGTGGAATTGGTATATTGGACTCCGGCCATCAGCAACCCTTAAACGTTTCAGCCAAGCCGGATCATTCCAACTTGGCTGACAACATTAAAATAGGTCCCGCCACAGCGGGTGTTTATGATTCTACTTGGCCGGCGGCTGATTCTCTTGGGCCTGTTTCGGCGGAGCGATCATGGAGGGATCAAACGGAAGGTTGTCCTCCGTGTGCAACCGATTACCGGCAGGATCAATGATCTTGGCCGTGACGAACACCACCAGGTTTTTCTTGGCGCTACCGCTGGACTCGCTGCGGAACAGGCGGCCAATAAGCGGAATGTCGCCCAGCACGGGAACCTTGTCTTTCTGGCGGCGGACGTCATCCGAGATCAAACCGCCGAGCACCACGGTCTGTCCATCCCACACAGTCACGCTGGTGGTGATCTGCCGGACGAGGAAACGGGGCAGCGGGATGGGGCTGCGGGCCTGGCCGGCTTGGGCTTGAATGGAGGCCTCAAACCGCTGGGCATCCGGGATGTCAGGATTGCCGTAGCCGAGGAAGTCCAGAATGGAAGGAATCATGGTCAATTGAATCGTGTAACCATCGGCCGAAACGTAGGGGATCACGTCGAGCGTGGGACCGGTGGGGATCGGTATGGGTTGGGGTTGCAAAATCGGCAGGGCCTGCGCCTGCTGCACCACTCCGCCCCCGGCCACCGCCCCGCCGGCGGCCACGCCGCCCCCCTGCTGGCTGGTGGAAGCATTCACACTGGCCAGAATCTGGCGATGCACCGTGATCTGGATTTGCGCCTGCCGACCGCTCAAGGTCGTGACGCTGGGGGCGGACATGACATCCACTCCAGAGCGTGTTTCCATGGCGTGAATCACCATGCGGAATTGAGGATCAGTCAGGATTCCGGAAACGGTACCAACCGCAGGGTAATTATTGTTCAAACCGCTGGTGATCAGGCCGTCCGAGGCGCTTTGTGCCACGGTGCCAGGGCCACCGGATCCCGGGAAAATCCCGGTAGGATTGGCATCGGAAGCAGCCGACTGATAAGAGGGAGCCGTACCGCCCGAGATGCCGATTTTGCCATTGGAGGCGAGGGTATTCCCCAGCAACCAGTCAAAACCGAGGGCTTTGTTGTCATCCTGGCTGACCTCCACAAACTTGGATTCCAAGGACACCTGAGGGGGAGGCAGATTCAAGGCTTGAATAGCCTGCTCGATCAGGTCGAGTTCGTCCATGGTGGCCCGGACAAAAAGCACGCCGGTGCGGTCATTGAAGAACATGGGCCGGATCACCTGGCTATTAGCGTTTTGCTGCCCCTGTTGCCCCTGCTGGCCATAGCCACCCATGCCCATACCGCCCATGCCCATACCGCCCATACCGCCCATACCGCCCATACCACCCATGCCGCCCATGCCACCCATACTGCCGCCGAAATTCACACCCGTAGCGGAAGAGAAGAACATGCGGACCACGTTCTGAATATCCATCGTCATGGTGAGCCGGGTAACGCCAGACAAACCGCCGCCACCCATCATACCGCCCATGCCGCCCATGCCGCCCATGCCTCCCATCATACCGCCGCCCATACCCCCCATCATGCCGCCGCCCATACCCCCCATCATGCCGCCGCCCATGCCGCCCATGCCGCCCATGCCACCCATCATGCCGCCACTCATGCCAGCCACAAATACGCGGGGGATTTCACCGCCGGTGCCGCCGCCCATGCCGCCCATGCCGCCCATGCCGCCGCCCATGCCGCCCATGCCGCCCATGCCGCCCATGCCGCCGCCCATGCCGCCACCAGTCGTGCCGCTGTTGGCCGTGGGCACCGCTTGAATGGAACTGACACTTTCCAAACCTTGGATGAAAGTATTGGGGTCGACGCGGAAGGTCTTGTTGTATAGCTGGGCTTGCTCAGGAACCTTTTGGGAGAAAACAATGCCGTAGTCTTCAATGGAAATTTTGATCCCGGCGAACAACTCCGGATTCTGGATCCCGGGACCGGGTTTGGCCACCTTAAGCAAGAAGTCGATAAGATGACCCAGTTGGATATTCCGGGGAACCGGTTGGAAATTGATCAAAACATCACGACTCAAGTCCTTGATGGTAGCGTAGGATGGGGTTTGATTGGCCATCGGCAGTCCCGTGTTGGGATCCACCTGCGGCATATTCATCGGATTCTGGTTATTGTTCTGATAGGTCATCGGATTGGGTTTATCCACTTGGGAACTGACAATGAAATTCACCCCTTCCTTCTCCGGATCACGGATGCGAGCTTGCTCGGCCAATTCCTTCAAAACTTCACCCAATTCCAAATCAGTGGTCTTGTCTTTGAATGGCAATTCATCGAAGAAAATGCGCTCCAGTTTGCGCTGGATGGCCTGCCGGCCTTTGCCGGTGTAGATGCGGTTGGTTTTGGCGAAGGGATTGCCTTCCGGGAGCACCACTCCCTTCATGGGCGAATTCCAAGCCTCTTCCACTCTCACCATCTTCTCCTTGGAGGTCAATCCACGGCGGGAGGCTTCCTGGGCGAACTTACGTTCTTTGACCAAGCCCGAGTAATAGATCGCCGCCGGATTGCCCGGATCCATCTTGATGGCCTTGTTGAGCTCCGCTTCGGCCTTCTCCAAGTTGCCAGCTTCGTAGAATAATTTCCCGTCCTGCACATGAGTAGCGGCGTTCAAGGTGTTGGTCCGCAACTCCGGGATCAAGGCCTGTGCCTCCCGGCTTGGCTCGCGTCCCTCGAGGGCAGCCAAGGCCTTTTCCAAGCTCTTTTTCATCTGCAAGGCGGCCGGATTCCTAGGGTCGATGCTCAGGAGGTGGTCCACCCGGCCCAAGGCAGTGCGGATGTTCTGGCCGTTGCCCCGCTGTTCTTCCAAGCGGGCCAACTTGAGGGTATTATCGGTATATCCAGCCAGAAAAACCGGCCATTCATTCTCCAAACCGACGCCACCCGTGCGCTGGAAGGCGGCGTGAGCCTCAGTGAATTTTTTGTCTGCGGCCACCAGATCCCCAGCCTTTTGAGCAGCTTGCGCCTCCACCAAGAACACGCGGCATTGCCGCTGGTCTTCCTGCCGCTTAACTGCCTCCTCTTCAGCCGTTTGCGCGGGTTGGGCACTTTGTGCGTTGAGAGCGGGTGCCGACAATAATATTATCGCACTGAGGAAGGCAATGGCGCCATTCATGGTGAGTCTGGTTAGTGGTTTTACTGCAATCATAAAAAAAATAGTTACTGCGCCGCTTTATATTTTAAATTCACTCGTTTGCCTGAACTGGAGGATACTACTACTTCGTTGGAGCGGATATCAACGATTTTGTTCGTTTCGGAGGGATCAAAATTGAAATTTTGACCCACGCGCAATTGGTTGAACGACCGGGGTCCGGGAGGCAGCGGGTAAGTGAGATCCACCGCGTAACCTTCGACGGCAGAATAGGGTTTTTCCTTGGACACCACGGCCGTTTTCCCATCATTCAGCTGCACCGTAAATTCCGTGGGGTTCTCCGGCTCCGGCCCCACGCTTAAGAGGCGGAAAGTGTCGACTTTTTCCTGCAGCTTGGCAAAGGCCACCGTTTTGCCGCGAAGATTGGGGTTCTGGTTGGTTTCCTGGATCACCCCGATTTTGTATTTATCAGCGATGAAACCTTCAAAGGTGAGCGTGAAATATAGCGGTAAAATACGGTCAATGCGGATCGCGCCCAGGCCCACCCCGTTGGGGTTGGTAATCTTGGTGAGAGTCTTATCCGCCTTGCGCAGCCAGATAACCGGGTTGAACAGGTTGTGCGGCCAAGCCAGGTCGGCCGGCTTCAGGTGGTCCAAGCTGGAGAGCAGCAGCTCGTTGGTACTGAGATCCAGCGGGCCAAAAGCGTTGGTGGAGGCGGGTGGCGCCTCCGAAGCCTCCACGGTGGCCGGCACTTTCATGGGCAGAATGAACACGGCTACCGCCACTGCCGCCAGCACTACCACCAGCACCAGTTTTTCGTAGTGATTTTTAAGAAACTCCATCGCTCTTCTTTTCGGTTGGATTCTGAGTGGCTTTTTGAGCAGGCATGAGCCTGATGACTTCGACCGTCAAAGTCACATTAAAAGGTTTGTCCTCGATCACCGGCCCGTTTTTACGGGTGGAGGTAGTGGGCGCCGGGGTGGGGGCCGCCTGAGGGGTCATAGGGGGCCGCCGCATGCCCATGCCATAGCGTCCCATCATGGCGGGATTCATCATGCCGTAGCGGGACATCATCATCATGCGGGGGTCCATCCCGCCGGTAGCGTCGGTTTGGTCCACGTTCTCCGTTTCCCCACCGAGCACCTTCATCCACTTGACCTGAATGCCGTTGGAAGAGCGGGCCAGGCCGTCCAAAACGGCCGCCAACTGTTCCGAGGTGCAGCGGAAAGTGACCTCATAAGGCAGGACCAAAGCCTGGGGCGATTCATTGGTGGAGATGGTGCGCTGGGGAGGCGGCAGGATATCCTGGGATTGCGCACCGGAGGTGGGATCCTCGGAAGTATGGGTGGGGGCGCGCTGGACTTTGGTGATCTCGTAAATCCCCGACTGGAATAACACCCCGCACATATTTCGCACATCGGTCACCTGGGTGATCAGCTTGGGCAAAGCGGAAGCTTCAAACTGAAGTTGCTCCTTCTGGGCGCTGAAGCCGAAAGCGAAGTTGGTTGGCACCGTCACATTGGCAGCCCGGGCGGCGGCGTGCAGATCAGCCAGAGTGGTGGCCAAAAAAACGCTGAACCGGTTGGTCAGTTCAGGGGTCATGGCCACGGTCTTGGGGAAGAATTTGAGGCAGCGGTCCAGGTAGCCTTGCAACTGCTGCTGCTGCTGTTTGGCAAACTTCACGTTTTCCTGATTGGGAAATGGATTCTTGCCCACGAACTCCTGCAGGGTTTGCTGGGCGGCGGTCAACTCGGCGTCGGCGTCTTTATCCGCCGAAATCCGGGTGAACAAGTAGAATCCAGCCCCACCGAGGGCGACCAGCACCACCACTCCGCTGATCACCAAAGCCATGTTGCGTTTGATCCAATCCATAAACTACAATTTGATCGGCTGTTTCAGTTTGAGCACCACATCGAAGTTGAACGTGTCGTCGTTCGGGTCCGGATTGGTGAAGGTTTTACCCAAGGTGGTGTCCGGGGCAAACCAGTTGGTGCGGGAGAGCAGTTGCGCCTTGAATTCATTGATGAGCACCTCGTTGGCAGCGTCGGAGAAACGCTTCAAGTTCACGGCGGTGCAGGTGAGGTTGATGGTGGTCACCTCGTTGGTGTTCACCTTGGCGGCCGCAGGCTCTTCCGCCGCGGGAGCGGCGGCGGCGGCGGCCATCTGGGGCATCAGGCCGTAGCGCTTCATCATTTCCGGACTCATCATCATGTAAGGACTCATGCGCGACATGCCGCTGGATTGAGTGGTGACCTCCACCTGGTCATTGGCGCCCGGAACATCGGGGGTGAGCTTGTTGATCCAGACACCGGAGGCGATATTTTTCGCCTTCAGAACGGGCAAGGCCTCCACGTTCGCTTCCGTGGTTTGGAGGCAGGAGCGCAGCTCCTTCAGAATCTCAATCCAAAAAACCCGGTTGCTCAGCCACAGGCTGACCTTTTCAGAATCTTTTTTGATCCGCTCTATGGACTGCATTTCGTTGTCCAACTGGCCTTCCCAAATCTGCTTTAAGGGGTTGGCCTCGCTCTGGATTTTGGCGGCGTTGTCCTTTTTGGCCGTGACCACCTTGGCATCGTAGAACCAGCCGATCGCCAGCAAGGCGCAAACCAAGCTCACCGCCGTGGCGATGAAATAGGGCTTCTTGGCGTTGAATTGCTGGCGCTGGAGAATGCTCTTGGGGATGAGGTTCAGCTCAATGGGGCACTGGGCGATGCTGCGCAAGCCCAAGCCGACCACTTCACCCAGCGAATGGGCCACTTTGGCCAGTTCCTCGAGGTTGACGGCCGCGTCGATTTGAATGTTGCGGAGCGGATTGTAATACTCGACCTGGACGTTGAGCTTTTCCTGGAAAAACTGGGAGGTATAAGGCATGACCGAGGCGCCACCGGCCATGAACAGGCGCTGGGGGGCTCCCCCGCCCTGCTGGCCGCGGTAAAACTGCAGGGTCTGATTCACCTGGATGTGCAACCGGGTCATCACCTGCCGGGCCACCTTGGCGATCTGTGCCTGCTGGGGATTTTCCGGCTCTTCATAAGCCCCCCCGAGGCTGACAAACCCCTCGGCAATCTTGAATTGCTCGGCCTTGATGAACGGCATGCGGGCCTCGTTGGCGAAATCCTGCGTGATGGAATTGGCGCCAATGTTGACCCCGCGGGAACTGGATTTGCCTTTTTCGAAAAACAACACGTTGCTGGTCTTCGCGCCAATGTCCAGCAGCATGGAGCAGCCATCAGGATCGCCGTAGTTGTAACGGAAGGAATTACAGAGGGCGGCGGGTGCCACATCCACCAATTGCAGGCGCAAGCCGGCGTTATCGCACATCCGGAACAGGCCTTCAACGATCTCCGACTTGATGGCCACCAGGAAAACTTCCAACTCGCCGGAAGGCAGGTTGCCAGTCACCTGATAATTCCAGACGACCTCCTCCAGCGGGAACGGGACATTCTGCTGCGCCTCGTATTGGATGATCTGCGTGACTTTGGAGCTATCCACGGGCGGCAGCTTGACGTATTTGGAAAAGACCTGGTAGCCGGGCGCAGAAGCGTAGGCGACTTTGGCGGTGAAACCGCGCTCGGTGATCAGTTCCTGGAGAGCGCGCTGCACAACCCCTTCGCGGGCGGAATCCTGGGATCCCGCCAAGCCCAAGGCCTTGACGCCAAAATTTTTGAGGCACAGGGTGCTGGCATCGGTCTGCTCAAACTCAGCCGCTTTCAGGGTTCCTGCCCCAAAATCGAGGCATAGGAATGTCTTCGATTTTAACATTTATTTCAGTGCGTTCACGTTCAACGCTGGTTGGCCCACACGGGCAATCCCCACTTCGCGCGGAAATATGAAGCGGCGATGGGGTTACCCGAATTATCGGGCGGGGTCAAACACAAAAACATCGTCGCCGGGTATTTTGCCGGAATATTCATGATCCGCCCGAAAATTTTTGCCGGAAGTAAGGAATGGTGCGCCCCAACCCATCCGCCAGGCTGACGCGCGGCTCCCAATCCAAAAGCTGCTTCGCCCGCGAAATGTCCGGCTTCCGCTGGCGGGGATCATCCTGCGGCAACGGCTTGAAAACCACGTCGCTGCGGGAACCGGTCAAACGGATGATTTCGCGGGCGAACTCGAGGACGGTTTTTTCGTCCGGATTGCCGATGTTAACCGGCAGGCTGACCTCGCTCATCATCAGACGGTAAATGCCTTCCACGAGATCCGTGTGGAAACAAAAGCTGCGGGTCTGGCTGCCATCGCCGAAAACCGTAAGCGGTTCATTACGGAGCGCCTGCCCCAGCAGTGAAGGCACCACGCGGCCATCATCAACCCGCATGCGCGGGCCATAAGTATTGAAAATGCGCACAATCCGGGTCTGGATGCCGTGCTGGCGATGGTAGGCCATGGTGATCGCCTCGGCGAAACGCTTGGCTTCGTCGTAGCATCCCCGGGGGCCGATGCTGTTGACGTTACCCCAGTATTCCTCGGTTTGGGGATGCACCAGGGGATCCCCGTAGATCTCCGAGGTGGAAGTGAGCAAAAAGCGGGCGTTTTTGTGGCGCGCCAGACCGAGGGCTTTATGGGTTCCCAAGGCTCCGACTTTGAGGGTTTGAATGGGCAATTCCAAATAATCGACGGGGCTGGCGGGCGACGCAAAATGCCAGATGTAATCCACCGGCGAATCCAGGAACAGAAATTCGGTTACGTCCTGCTGGATGAACTTAAACTTCTCATTGCCAGCGTGATGCGCTATATTTTCCACGCTGCCCGTCACCAAATTATCCAAAACAATAACCCGGTGCCCCCGCGCCAGCAGATAATCCACCAGGTGGGAACCCAAAAAACCGGCGCCGCCAGTCACTACCGATACTGGCGATCCATCCGGTTTGGCCGGGTCTGTTTTTTTATAAAGCATGCTAATCCACTGCTGGCACCAAAATCAGGTAACCCTTTTCCATTCTCCAGCGTCTACATAGTTAACTGGCCTTTAGTGACCAGTGTCAAGCCGACATTCCCAAAGGAATGCCGAAACGGGCTCATTTTCATTCACAGCGGCTTTCATGCCAAACGGATACGAAATTCAACAATTCCCGAGGATTGCCGGTAAAAAACGGCCATGAAGCGCTCCCAGCAGGTTCGAGTTTATCTCCTTCAAACTGCCTGTACCCGGGTGGCGGATACCTGTGGAGGGAATGAAAACGATTGCGCCACAGGTTATTGCACAAACCCGGGCGGGGATTTGGGGCCGGCCATTTAGCGATCGACGCCCCCCTTGAAACCGGTTGCCAAAGCAGAGGCTTCAGCTGGCGCCTACAAGTCGGTTGCCCAAGCGGCGCACCCGGGAAGGAAAGGTTCAGGTCAACAAACCGCTAAAGGAGCGCATTTTGCGTGAATTTGGAAACCCGATGATTTATTATCTGGCCCCGGTGCCGGTCAGCACCACCGGCACGGTGCGCACCAGGATTTTGAAATCAAGCCACAGCGACCAATTATCGATATATTCCAAATCCAGGCGCACCCAATCCCGGAAATCTTTGACCTCGTTCCGACCGCTGATCTGCCATAGGCAAGTCAATCCGGGTTTGACGCTCAGGCGCCGGCGATGGGCCAAATCATTGAACCGCCTGGTTTCATCCACCGGCAAAGGACGGGGGCCGACCAGGCTCATATCGCCGCGCAGCACGTTCCACAGCTGGGGGAATTCATCCAGGCTGTAGCGCCGAAGCCAGCGGCCGATGGGGGTGATGCGCGGATCGTTGGTGACCTTGAAGACCGGCCCGCTCATCTCGTTCATAACGGCCAACTCATGTTTGCGCTGGTCGGCGTCGGTATCCATGGAACGGAATTTGAGCATCGTGAAGGGGCGGCCATTCAGACCGCTGCGCTGCTGCTTGAACAGGATCGGGCCGGGTGAGGTCGCCTTGATGAGGATGGCCACCAAGGCCAGGAGCCAGGAGGAAAGCAACAGGAGCAGGGCCGCGATGACCACATCCATCATCTGCTTGACCATGGCCTCCCAATTGTCGCTGGGGGCGGAGCGGAACACCAGCATGGGGCGGTCCATCAGATCATCCAGCACGGTTTTGGAAATCTGGGTTTTGAAGAAATCGGCCACCAACCAGGCTTCCACCCCTTCCAATTCGCAGATCTGGATGGCCTTCTCGATCTGGTTGAAATAGGCGTGGCGGGCATTCAGGATGACCCCGTTGGCGGAATGTTCATGGAGCATTTGCGCCAGATCCTCAATGGGCTGCTGATCCAAATCCAGCACCCCCTGAATATCGATCCGCTCGGATGGTTTGCTGGTCATTTCCGCCTTGAATCGGGCAATATCGTCCGCTGTACCGACCAATAAGAAGCGTTTGATCAGCTTCGACTGCCCCCAGGCGCTTTGCACCCATTGGCGGAGGAATAATTCCTTGGCCACCACCAGGAGGAAGCTGATGGGGCCGAAGAGGACGAAGATGGCGCGGGCCTGGATCTGCACCTTTAAAATAAACATGATGATCATGAGCGCCAAGGAGGCGGCCGCACTGGCCCAAAAAACCTGGCGCATCATCAACCGCCGCGAGGAGAGCCAGGTGCGCACGTAAAACCCCTGCCACCCTAAAAGCAAGGGCCCCAAGGGGAAAACGACCAAAAGCAACCAGGCGTAATTATCGAAAGGATGGATCTCCGGCAGCACCCCGAACCAGCCGGTCCGCCAAGTGGCCCGGACATAGTGAGCCACATAAAAGGCGAGGCAGAAAAGCGCCGCATCCACCAAAATGCGCAGTTTTGAGTAAAGTCGTCGCTGGCTGGTCAACATATGATCGGCATCGCCTGCCCCCCCTTACGGCGCAGCACCTCCCATGCGGCGTAAAAAAACGTGATCCACCTCCATCGCCAAACCATCATCCGGCCCGCCAGGGAGAGAGCTGGCAGCGGCCCGTGGCCCCTCCCCACCGGGAGTGATCTGGAATTCCGGCGTGGCCGCCTGGATGAATTCCCGCAGCCGCTGGAAGGTGGCCTCTTCCTGCCCGGGAAGGCACATGGCAAAACAACTGACGTAAGCCCAGCGCTGCAGCTCTCCGCTGCGCAGCAAGTGTTTGGCCATGAGCCACATGCGCTCACCGTGCTGGGCCGTCAACGCGTTCTCGGCCACAAACCAATACAGGTATAAGCCTTTGTAAGTTTGAGCCGCGCCGGGAGTGGTTCCAGGGAAGGTCTTATCAGCCGTCAATTTCATGATCGGCAGTTCATACGGCCGGGGCCGCTTTAGGGGAATCAACACCTCCTCGGAAGTGCGGATTTGCCAACCCTGGCCGGTCAGGCAAAACTGAGGTTTGTGGATGCTGGTCCGGTCGCTCCCCATCAGCACATAGGTGAGTTGGATTTGATTGGTTTCGCCGCCGCGGACCCCCGTGTAAACGGAGCGGCGGATCGTGGTATCCGCGGGCAGAAAGTCCACTTCGGCGGGCGTCGGCTGAATCGCTTCCGCGGTATATTCCAAAACCTTGGCGGGCAATTCGGCCCGCAACCCGGGAGCGCCCAACCGTTGGTGCAGTTTGAACCAGACCAGGCAGGCGGCCGAAAGCAGGATCAGCCCCAAAGTCGCGCCGTATAAAACCAAGGATGATTTTTTCATGCCGCGCCTCCGGTGGGCCGGGCCGGTTCCTCACGCAACAAACGCCCCATCAGCAGCAGACAGGCGATGGCCAGCAAAAAGGTGAAATAGCCCGATCCTTCATGGACGCGGTCCCCGGCGGTGCGGCCAAAAGCCTGGGCGGCCATGATGATGCTGGTGATGCGGAGCACGTTGCCTGCGACCGCCAGCGGCAGTGTCATGGCCACCAGCAGCAACCGCTTCCAGGTGGTCTGGAAGGTCACAAAGGCGTAAATCGTGGTGAGGGCAAACATGGCCACCAGGCTGCGCATGCCGCTGCAAGGGGCCGCCACGTCATACTGGTAAAAGCCCCGGGGATCCAGCAGTTGGGTGCCGTCGCGGACCACCGCGATGCCCATGACCTGGCTGCTCAGGAAGTGTGAAATCCGGGTGACCACCATGCGGAGCGGAAAGGTGAGCCCCTCGGTCAGGTTGCCCAGCGGGATGCAAAAGGCGAACAACACCCAGGGAAAAAAAACGGCTTTCAGCCAGGCCTTGCCCCAAGCCAGGCCGGTCAGGAAATAAAGGCCGGAAAAAAAAGCCGCGGCGCTCAAGCGAGGCTGCTGGATCAAATAGCCCAGCAGGTGCAAAGCGAGCGAAGCTGCCACCCCAAGGATGGCCGGCCACCAAGGCTCCTTGGGCAGTGGCAGCCACTCCTTGCGCTTCCACCACCAGATCCCGAGCACCACAAAGGGGATGAGGTTGCCATGGCTATCCTCGGACTGGGGCGCATTATAAGCGTTGCTCAGCCAGCCGAAAAGGGACGCCGTGCGGACGTAGCCAAAGGTGGGATTGCCCCAGAAATGAAAAAGTGCGAACCACGCCGCCAACAAAACCCCGAGGGGGATTTTATCCGGCATGATCCGCCAGCACTGGCTGCTATCCTGGCGCAACTCTTCGAGCCAGGTCGGGTTTTTTTCTGTTTCGGCCATAATACGGCTTGAGACATATGACAACATCCGCCCCTATTTGCTCAATCAAAATATTCGCCGGGAGCATTTTCCGGAGTTCCACCAGGCGTTTTTGCCCTGCCAACCCTGAAAATTTGGACAATCGCCTTGCCTGCCCTGGGCCAGGCTACTTATGATAGGTAATAACACATGCAGCCAGGGTTCCAGGACAGGGAAGGAATCCCGCCAGCATTCACCTTGATTGAATTGCTGGTGGTGATCGCCATCATCGCCATCCTGGCCGGCTGGCTGCTGCCGGCGCTCAGCCAGGCCAAGGCGCGGTCTCATACGGCCTCCTGCCAGGGAAACCTGCGGCAATGGGGGCTGGCCACCCAGCTTTATGTGGCGGAAAACGACGATTTCCTGCCGGAGGATGGCACGCCCAATCCGCTGGCGACCTCCACCAATGTAGGCTGGTATATCACCCTGCCCCGCCAGTTGGGCCTGCCGCGCTACCATGACCAGGCCTGGCACACCAACGCCGCGCTGGAGCCCGGCCGCGCGGTCTGGATCTGCCCGGCCAACCGCCGCCGAAGCAACGGCAACAACTTATTCCATTACTGCCTGAACGAACATGTGAATGGGACCGGGGAAAACGACCGCCCGGTGCGGCTGGCGGCCATTCCGCGCCCGGCGCTGGTGGTCTGGCTGTTCGACACCAAAAACCTCCCGGCGGTAGGCTACTGGGGATTCACGCATACCAACCTCCATCAAAGCGGCGCCAATTTCACCTTCCTGGACGGGCATGTGGCCCGTTATCCAAACGCGGAATACTGGGATTTCGCCGTGAACCAGGGCCGGACCAACAACCCCAGCCTGCGCTGGATACCCTGAACCTACGCGCGCAGCGTTTCCCGCCGGGCCCAGGCGTCCGCCGCCAGGATTTCCTCAAAGGTGGGCTGGCTGATCCACGCATGGCGGTCCAGGGCGCTGGCCACCGCCTGGCTGATGCCCTCAAAGCCGATTTTCCGCTGGCAGAACGCTGCCACCGCCACCTCGTTGGCGGCGTTGAGCACGGCGGGCAGGGTCCCCCCTTGCTCACCCGCCAGGCGGGCCAGCCGGAGAGCGGGGAAACGCCCGGTATCAGGCTCCTCAAAATTCAAGGTGCCCAAACGGGCCAGGTTGGTCTGCACCCGGGAGCTGGCAACCCGCTCCGGGTAAGTCAGCGCGTATTGGATGGGCAGGCACATGTCCGGGCTGGAGAGCTGGGCCAGCATCGAACCATCCACAAACTCAACCAGCGAATGCACCACGCTCTGCGGGTGAACCACCACCTGGACGCGGTCCATCCCGATGCCGAACAGCCAGCGGGCTTCGATCATTTCCAGGCCCTTGTTGAACAGGGTGGCGGAATCGATCGTGATCTTGCGGCCCATCACCCAGGAAGGGTGTTTCAAGGCCCGCTCCACCGTGATGGAGGCAAACTCGGATTGGGGGGTTTGCCGGAAAGGCCCCCCGGAGGCCGTGAGCCAGAGGTGGCGCACCGAAGCGGCGGGCTTGCCATCCAGGCATTGGAAAATGGCGGAATGCTCGCTATCCACCGCCAGCACCCGCACCCCGTGCCGGTGGGCTTCGCCCATGACCATCTCCCCGGCCATGACCAGGATTTCCTTGGAAGCGATGGCAATATCCTTGCCGGCCCGGATGGCCGCCAGGGCCGGTTTCAGGCCCGCGGTGCCGACAATCGCGATCAGCACGATGTCCGCCTCCGGCAGGGTGGCCAGCCGCACCAATCCCTCCTCACCGGAGTACAATTCGGGGCCGGGGCCGGCCAATTCGCGCAAGGCCGCCAGCTGGCCCGCATCCTGGATGGAAACCGCAGCCGGATGGAACCGACGGGCCTGCCGGGCCAGCAAATCCACGTTGCTGCCAGCCGCCAGGCCCACCAAGCGCAGGCGATCCGGTAAATCTTCCACCACCTTGACGGTGCTGGTGCCGATGGAACCAGTGCTACCCAGGAGAACGACGTTTTTCATCTGTTTTGTCAGCTCAAAACCAGCCGCATGTATAAATACATCAAAGGGGCATTAAAAAGGAGGCTGTCCAATAAGTCGAGGATTCCTCCCACCCCCGGGAACAGGCTCCCGGAATCCTTCACTCCGGCCTCGCGCTTGAACAGCGATTCGATCAAATCCCCCACCACCGCCGTGACACTCAGCAACACCCCCAGGATGGCGGCGTCCCGCAGGCCCATGCCGGCCATCCGGGAGCCAAAGGCGTGCACATAAGCCAGGCTAACGCCGGTGGAGAACAGAATCGCCCCGCCAAAGCCTTCCCAAGTCTTCCCGGGGCTGATGCGGGGGATCATCTTGTGGCGCCCGATCAGGCTGCCGGTCAGATAGGCGCCGGTGTCGCTGAACTTGGTCACCAGAATGAAATAGAGCAGGAAAAAATGGCCATCGCCCCGGGGGTAGAAATTGATTTTCTGGATGAAGTTCAGCAGCCAGGCCACATACATCAGCCCGAACAGCGTGGTGGAAATGGCGGTCAAACCGTCCGGATTGGTTCGGGCGAGGAACTGGCGGAAGCATAAGCCCAGCACAAAAAGGATCAGGAAGGCGGTTTCAAAGTCATTCACCAAGGCCGGTTGCACCCCCGCGCGCCCCGCCAGGAAAAAAAAGGTGCTGATCACCAAAAGCAACCCGCCGCAAAGCCCCATGCCCGGGAAACAGGCCAGCCCCCGCCGGCTCACCAAGCGGTAGAACTCCCGCAGGCCCAGCACGGTCAAAACCACCAGGATCACCAGGAAGACATAATCCGAAATGAGCCGGTTCCCGGAAAACTCCGCCCCGAGGACAATCGACCAAAGCACCACAAAACTGAGTAAACGCCGCAGGAAGACCAAGCCCTTGGAGGGACTGGCCGCCACGGGGGCCGCCGGAGATGATTTTTCGTTAGACATCGATGACAGGTCCCTGGCCGCGGCGATTGGAAGGGGGCGGGCGGCGCGAACCGGCCCCGCCCGGTTCCTCCCTAAGCCCAAACACGGCATTAAGAATGATGGAGGTGACGCTGATCACCAGCGCCCCCCAAAAAGCGGCACGAAATCATCCACGTGGAACGACCGCACCAGCCAGCCCACGAAATAGAGCAGGCAAGCGTTGATGACCAGCAGGAAAAAACCGAAGGTGACCACTAAAAATGGCAGCGAAAAAAACACCAGGAATGGCCGCACGAACACCTGGAGAACCCCCAGGATCAAGGCCACCACGCACAACGTCCCAAACTTGTCATACGAGATGCCATGGACGATGTTGGCAGCCGCCATCACCGCCACCGTATTGACCAGCCAGCGGCTCAAAAAGATCCGGGGAGAAACGCCCATAATATAGATCAGGATCCCGGCTTGACCGTGGCGGCCAGTTGCTCTTTCTGCTTGTCCAGCCAAGCCTTTTCGGGGGGAAAGAGCTGCTGTTCATCGAGCTTGCCAGCCACCCGGCGGGCATTATCCCACTGCTTTTGCTGGCAGCTGGCATCAAAAAGAGATTGGTAATAAGTGGCCGCCGCGGAGGCGCTCAGCTGGTTGGTATCGATAGTTTGCAGCAAAACGGAGGCCTCGGAGGCACGCGCGTTTTGGAGCAGGGCGCCGGCATGGGTCAGTTTGATGGCGATGTTGTCGGGCAAATTGGTGATCAGTAAAGAGGTGATGCGGAGGGATTCGTCCGGTTTTTCGCGGGCCGCCAGCAAGGAGGCGGCGTAATTATGCGCAGCCGCCAGCTCCCGGGGCTTGAGCTGAAAGCTCTTTTGAGCGGCTTCCACCAGGTTGCCGGCCTGTTTCTGCGCCATGGCCAGGTCAAACATGGTTTGCCAAAACTCAGCCCGGTGCTCCAGCTGCGGCCGCACTTTGGCCAGCACTTTTTCCGCGGCGCCGGGATAGCCCAGCAGGATCATGCCGCGCGCCATTTCCACCGCCAGCATGGGCACCCCGAACTCGTGTTCCGCCACCTCGCCGAAGGCCTGTTCCGCCAGCCCCCGGGCTTGCTGGGCCGCCTTGGCCCATCCCTCCAGGAAGCAGCTGTAACCGATCATCCAGCCGGCCCCTTCATGCCGCTGGCGAATGCGCAGCGCCAGCTCGGCCAGCGCATCCCAGCGCTTCTCAGCCGCCAGGATTTGGGCATAAGTCATCCACACTTTTTGCGGATAGGAAAACTGGAAGGCGTAATGCTCCAGCCATTCGACGGCCGACTCCCGCAGGTCGATCTCCACCAAACCTTTGGCGAGGCAATCCAACTCCGAAGCGGAAGCCGGCGGCGTGGTGTGATCCCGGGCCATGCGGGCCGCCTCGGTTTTGCGGCCATTGGCGGCCAGGACAAACCAATAATTGACCTGGTCCGGCAGGTTGATCTCGTGCGCCGCCTGGAGCGCCAGGTAGCTGGTTTCAAAAAGCGGCAGATCGCGCAAGCCCCGGCCCACCATCAGGCACAAGCGGTGGGCGAGCAACTTATTGGCGGGATCCTGGCGGGCGGCCTCCAGGGTTTTCCGGGCCTCCCCCCGCTGCTCAGGCGGCCCCCAGCCCGCGAGGTAAGCCGCGTGATAAAGGCTGATCTCCGCATCCTGCAAACGGTTGGTCTGGGATTGGAACCGGCGCGCAAACTCCCCCACCATCCCGGCGCGGAACAGGCCCTTCTGATACATGGTCTCCATGGCGGGAGACAGCCGGCTCTCCAGCGGGTCCAGCAGCAGCAGCAGCATTTCATTGTGGCGGAAATGGTCCAGCACCCGGGCCGTGAACTCCACATCCACCATGTTCGTTTGCGAGAGACGCACCAGCCAGAAGCAGCTCCCGATGACCAACTCCGTCAGGTTATGCGTGTCGGGCACAGTTTGCACCTGGGTCAGGAAGGCGCGGTAATTATCCGCGTTGGCGAGGTTGTTGGCCAGGGCGGCACGCCACGTTTGCATCGCCTGTTCCGGCCGCCCGGCTGCCATGGCTTTCTCCGCGCTGCGCCGCAGCGACCAGGCCTGGACCAGATCCAGACCGCTGATTTTGATGACCGGCTTGAAACCCGGAGGCGAGGCCTGGTAGATCTTGGGCAGGAATAAGCCCAGGAAAACCACCAGCATCACCAGCCCGATAATAAAGGCCCGGAACCAAAATTTGTATAACAATAACCGCCAAAATTCAGAATAATAGTGCTTGCGCCGCAGAGCGCGCCTGCTGAAATTGCGTTTCCACCAACTTCGGCGATGTTCCTTCATGCCGCTGTATTATCGGGAATTCCGGTTCATAAAACAAGCCGGCAAAGTTTTTCTTTTCACCTCCGGTTCCGGCCTTAAAATGGCCCCGTGTTTCGACCGTGCATCGATCTCCATCAAGGCCAGGTAAAACAAATCGTCGGCGGCACCCTCGCGGATGACGGCCCCGGGCCCGCCACCAACTTCGTCGCCGAGCGACCGGCCGCCTGGTTCGCCGAATTATACCGGCGGGACGGCCTCACCGGCGGCCATGTCATCATGCTGGGGCCGGGCAATGAACTCCCCGCCCGCGAAGCCTTGCAAGCCTATCCGGGGGGGCTGCAGATCGGCGGCGGCATCAACCCTGGAAACGCCCGCAGTTACCTTGAAGCCGGCGCCTCCCATGTGATCGTGACCTCCCACGTGTTCCGCGAGGGCGTCATCGCCTGGGATCGCCTCCAGGAATTGGTGAAACTGGTGGGCGCCAACCGCTTGGTTCTGGATCTAAGCTGCCGGATCCGGGAGGGACGCTACTGGGTTGTCACCGACCGCTGGCAAAATTTCACCAGCGAGGAGGTAACCCAGGATTTGCTCCTTAAACTAGCCGCAAACTGCGCTGAATTCCTGATCCACGCCGTGGATGTCGAAGGTCTATGCCGGGGCATCGACACCAGCCTGGTGGAAAAACTGGGCCGCTGGACTCCCCTGCCCGCCACCTACGCCGGAGGCGCCCGCAGCCTGGACGATTTGGAAACAGTCACCACCTTGGGCCAGGGACGCATCGATCTGACCATCGGTTCCGCCTTGGACCTCTTTGGAGGAGTGCTCATAAAGTATTCGGACGCAGTAACATACAATCGCCGACAACAAAATCGCGCCAATTTGTAGAAATAGGGGTTGACGCCCCCCTTGGGAGCCAGTAGATTGCCCGCCCGATTGGGTTCCAGAGTAGCTCAATGGTAGAGCAGCCGGCTGTTAACCGGCTGGTTGCAGGTTCGAGTCCTGCCTCTGGAGCCATTTTTCGTTCAATGGTCGAGTTTCGATTCATCGGGATTAACCAACTGGTCGCCGGTTACATCAAAACCGCCGCAACAGATTAACTCTTTTCTTGGATTGAGAGTGCGCTGGAAAATCAGTTCTAAAGGAGCGTTATTTTTGCTCGGTTGGTGATAGAGGGCCAGCGGATTCACTCACGTTTCCTGAACAGCCACCGGATCGTTTGAACCCTCGCAGAGGACTTGCTCTGCGAGGGTT